>NZ_CP090976.1:2232527-2551460 GCF_021513235.1 Kaistella sp. 97-N-M2
CTATTGAAATTGAAACGATTGAAGGCGTAATCTGTTGGAGAGAATCCAGAGCAATTGAAAAAGTCGGATTATATATTCCAGGCGGAACCGCGCCGCTTTTTTCTACGGTTTTAATGTTGGCCGTTCCGGCACAGATCGCAGGCTGCCAAGAAGTAATCCTTTGTACACCATCGCAAAAAGGTGGTTCGATCAATCCAGCCATTTTATACACGGCGCAATTGTGTGGGATCACCCAAATTTTTAAAGTGGGCGGCGCTCAAGCCATCGCAGCGTTGACGGTTGGAACGGAAAATATTCCGAAAGTGGATAAAATTTTCGGTCCGGGAAATCAATATGTCACGCAGGCGAAACAATTGGCGATGGATTATAATGTCGCCATCGATTTGCCGGCGGGTCCAAGTGAAGTTTTAGTCATTGCTGATGAAAAAGCCGATCCGGAATTTTGCGCAGCAGATTTACTCTCTCAAGCCGAACACGGAACGGATTCACAAGTGGTTTTTATTTCAACAGATGAAATCGTTTTCAATGATACTTTAAAGGAAATTGAAAAACAATTATCAGAACTTCCAAGAAACGAAATTGCAAAATCAGCTTTGGAAAACAGCCGTTTTATTTTATTGAAATCGATTGATGAAGCGCTTGAATTGAGCAATTCTTACGCGCCGGAACATTTAATTTTATCAATAGAAAATCCAAGAAATTACATTGCAGACATCACGGATGCAGGATCAATTTTTCTCGGAAATTATACGCCCGAATCAGCCGGAGATTATGCGAGCGGAACCAATCACACTTTGCCCACCAACGGATTTGCCAAAAATTACAGCGGTGTTTCCCTCGACAGTTTTGTCAAGAAAATAACTATTCAGGAAATTTCCAAAACAGGGCTGAAAAATATCGGAAAAACCATCGAAATTATGGCGGCTGCAGAAGGTTTAGATGCCCACAGAAATGCAGTTTCACTTCGCTTAAAATCTTTAGAAAATGGAATTTAATTTAGAACAAACAATCCGTCCGCATTTGGTGGGAATGAAATCGTATTCAAGTTCGCGACCGACCGATGATAAAGACCGGTTTATTTTACTGGATGCCAACGAAAGTCCTTTCGGGAATTACAACCGTTATCCGGATGCTGAAAATGTTCAATTAAAACAAAAACTCGCGGACCTTAATAAAGTAGACACAGCCAATTTGTTTCTAGGAAATGGCAGCGACGAATTGATCGACTTACTGATGCGCGTATTTTGTGATCCTGAAAAAGATTCGATCATGGTTTTTAATCCGAGTTTTGTGATGTACGAGATTTATGCAAAAATGAATGATGTAGCCGTCGAAAAACTGCAGCTGAATTCCGATTTTCAATTGAATAAAACGGAGTTTGCGGAGGCTTTGACGGAAACGAAGGCTAAAATTTTGTTCCTCTGTTCGCCCAATAATCCAACGGGAAATTCCATCGATGATTTTGAATTTTATTTTCAAAGCTTTAAAGGAATCGTAGTGGTGGACGAAGCGTATATCGAGTTTTCTCCGGAAGAATCTGCCGTTAGTTTACTAAAAAAATATCCGAATTTAATTGTGTTGAAAACCTTATCCAAAGCTTATGGAATGGCAGGATTACGAATTGGCGTCGGGATTTCTTCCCCAGAAATTGCTTCATTTATTAATCGGTTCAAACCTCCTTATAATATCAGTTGCGAAAGTCAAAGACTGGCTTTGCAACAATTACAAAACGAAAAAGAACAGGCTGAAAATATCCAGACGATATTATCAGAGAAAGAAAAATTGAAGAAAGGTTTGGCAGAAAATAAAGAGGTAGTGAAGATCTATCCATCTGACGCCAATTTCTTTTTGATCGAATTTAAAGATGCCGAAAAGGTGTATCAAAAATTACTTCAAAACTACATCTGGACAAGTCTTCGTCATCCGGCTTTAAAAAATTGCCTTCGGTTAAGTGTTGGGAAACCTGCCGAGAATTTAAAAGTTTTAAACCTATTATCAGAAATTTAAATCATGAAAAAAGTATTATTCATCGACCGCGACGGAACTTTAATTGTAGAACCGCCCACCGATTTTCAGGTAAATTCATTAGAGAAATTAGAATTTTATCCAAAAGTCATTCAGAATTTAGCCAAAATCGTGACCGAACTCGATTATGAATTGGTCATGGTGACGAATCAGGATGGTTTGGGTACGGATTCTTTTCCGGCAGAAGATTTTCGGATTCCACAGGAGAAAATGCTGAAAACTTTAGAAAATGAAGGAATCGTTTTTTCTGATCTTTTAATTGATGACAGTTTTGAATCCGACAATTCGCCGAATAGAAAACCACGAACCGGGTTGCTTCAAAAATACATTTACGGAAATTACGATCTGAAAAACTCCTTCGTCATCGGTGATCGAAAAACAGATGTAGAACTGGCAAAAAATCTTGGAACGAAATCTATTTTTATTGGTAAGGAAAATTTTGCTGAAGCGACTTTAACCACGCAAAGTTGGGACGAGATCTACCAATATTTAAAGCAGATCCCACGAAAAACGAAAGTGAATCGAGAAACAAAAGAAACCGAAATTTCCATTGAATTAAATTTAGACGGAAGTGGAAAATCCAATATCAATACCGGTTTGGCATTCTTCGATCACATGTTGGAACAGATCTCTAAACACGGCAATTTCGATTTAGAAGTGAATGTTAATGGAGATTTGGAAGTTGATGAACACCACACGATCGAAGATACCGCGTTGGTTCTCGGAAACTGTTTCGAACAGGCTTTAGGTTCGAAAAAAGGAATTGAAAGATATGCGTTTGCTTTGCCGATGGATGATTGTTTGGCGCAGGTTGCTTTAGATTTTGGCGGACGAAATTGGTTGGTTTGGAATGTTGATTTTAAAAGAGAAAAAATCGGCGATGTTCCGACAGAATTGTTTTACCATTTTTTTAAATCTTTCACTGATACTGGAAAATGCAATCTAAACATTCAATGTGAAGGTGAAAATGAACACCACAAGATCGAATCGATTTTCAAAGCTTTTGCCAAAGTGTTGCGTGATGCCGTGAAGCAGGACCAGAACAATTTTTCCATCCCAAGTACCAAAGGAATATTATGATAGCAATCATCGATTATGGCGCGGGAAATGTAAAATCCGTGAAAAATGCCGTCCGAAAATTAGAGTTTGAAACCATTCTTACGTCCGATTTTGCGGAAATAAGAAAGGCGAAAAAAGTGATTTTTCCGGGAGTGGGAGAAGCTTCTACGGCGATGAATTATTTAAAGGAGAGAAATTTAGATACTTTGATTCCCACTTTAAAACAACCTTTTTTAGGAATCTGTCTCGGACAACAATTGTTGTGTGATTTTTCGGAAGAAGGAAATACCAAATGTCTCGGCATATTTGATTTGAAAGTAAAAGAATTTCCCGCCACCGACATTGTTCCACACATGGGTTGGAATAATTTGCAAAAGATAAAAGGCGGACTTTTGGAAGGAATTTCTACCGAAGATAATTTCTATTTCGTCCACAGTTATTATTGCGAAACTGGAGAATACACAACTTCTGAGTGTGAGTATATTTTGCCTTTCTCTGCAACTCTGCAAAAAGACAATTTCTATGGAACGCAGTTTCACCCGGAAAAATCGGGCGATATCGGCTCAAAAATTCTCGAAAACTTTTTAAAACTAAAATAATTTGACCACAAAAGTCACAAAGTTTAAAACTAATGTGAACTTCTCACAAGTTATAAATTCACTTTCATTAGAAATCCTAATGTGACTAATGTGTTAGAAAAATCCAGAAAGACTTTGTGACTTTGTGGTTTAAAAAATATAAATGAAAATAATTCCAGCCATAGACATCATCGAAGGAAAATGCGTCCGACTCTCCAAAGGAGATTACGATACCAAGAAGATCTACCACGAAAATCCTTTGGACATTGCCAAAGAATACGAAGCGCACGGAATCCAATATCTGCATTTGGTCGATTTGGATGGCGCGAAAGCGAAAACAATTAAAAATTTAAAAACCTTAGAAATGCTCGCTTCTCAAACTACTTTAATCATCGATTTTGGCGGTGGAATAAAAACGCGCGAAAGTTTGGAAAGAGCTTTCAATGCAGGAGCAAATCAGATTACGATTGGAAGTGTTGCAGTAGAAAATCCAGAAATGTGTGAAGAATGGATCAACGAATTTGGCGCTGAGAAATTAATTTTAGGCGCAGATTGTTTGGACCGAAAAATAAAAACTTCCGGTTGGTTAACCGATTCTGATCTGGATGTTTTGGACTTTATCAAATCTTATCAACTCAAAGGAATTAGAGAAGTTATTTGTACTGATATTTCAAAAGACGGAATGCTTGCAGGACCTTCTTTTGAATTGTATCAGGAAATTTTGAAACAGTCAGAAATTGCTTTAATTGCCAGTGGCGGAATTTCGTCAATGCAGGATTTGGAGGATTTAAAGGAGATTGGTTGCTCGGGAGCAATTATCGGAAAAGCCATTTACGAAGGAAAGATCAGTTTAAAGGAACTTCAAAAATTTAATCAATGTTAAAGAAAAGAATTATTCCGTGTTTGGATATCAAAGATGGAAAAACGGTGAAAGGTATTCAGTTTGAAGATCTGCGAATTGCCGGTGATCCGGTGGAACTCGCCAAGAAATATGTGAAAGATGGCGCTGATGAATTGGTTTTCCTGGATATTACAGCCACTTTAGAAAACAGAAAAACTTTAATAAAATTAGTTGAAAAACTGAGTTTAGAGATCAATATTCCTTTTACCATCGGTGGTGGAATTTCTTCCGTTCAGGATGTAGAAGCTTTATTAAAAGCCGGCGCCGATAAAGTGTCGATTAATTCAGCCGCCGTGAGAAGGCGGGAATTGATTCGGGAAATTGCCCAACAGTTCGGAAACCAGTGCGTCGTTGTCGCCATCGATACGAAACAGATCGGCGGTGAAGATTACGTTTTCATTAATGGTGGAAAAATCAAAACTGACTGGAAAACTTTAGATTGGATAAAGACCGTTACAGATTTAGGAGCCGGGGAAATCCTGCTGACTTCAATGGATCTCGACGGTACCAAAAACGGGTTCGATATCCGAATGTTGCAGAATGTTTCCGAGGTTTGCCAACTCCCAATCATCGCTTCCGGTGGTGCGGGAAAAATGGAGCACTTTACCGAAGTCTTTACCAATACAAAAGTGACCGGCGCTTTGGCTGCCAGTATTTTTCACTTCAATGAAATAAAAATATCCGATTTAAAAGAGAATTTAACACAAAATAAAATCGCCATCAGATAAAATTACCCTTAACGAGTTTACAAATAAAGATGAATAAGTTTGGTGAGATTGCAGATGATATTTTAAAAACAATAAAAATTAAAGATGAAATTAGATTTTGAAAAAGGAAATGGTTTAGTTCCCGTAATAATCCAGGATGATCGCACGCAACAGGTTTTAATGTTGGGCTACATGAATGAAGAAGCTTTGGAATTAACGCAAAAAGACGGGCGAGTTCATTTCTTCAGCCGCACCAGAAACCGAATATGGTTGAAAGGTGAAACCTCCGAAAATTACCTTTATGTAAAAAGCATTAAGCAGGATTGTGATTCCGATGCTTTATTAATTCAGGTAAAGCCGGCCGGAAATGTTTGTCATACCGGAAGTTTCAGTTGTTTTGAAGAGAAGAAGTCAAAAGGCTTTTTGTATGAACTGGAGGAAACTATTTCTGAAAGAATTGATCAGAAAGTCGAGAAATCTCATACCTACGATCTCTACCAAAGAGGAATCAATAAAATGGCGCAAAAAGTAGGAGAGGAGGCCGTAGAATTGGTCATCGAAGCCAAAGATGATAATGCCGATTTGTTTAAAAATGAAGCTGCAGATCTGCTGTATCACTTTTTAATTTTATTGAAAGCGAAGGGATTTTCTTTAACAGAAATCGAGAAAGTATTGACGGAGAGAAGCCGAAAGTAAAGGCTGCTTTTATTTCGCGCAGATTTCACAGATCGATACGATATTACAAAATGAAGCTGTTCTGTCACTTTTTAATTTTATCCAAAATAAAATTGGTTTCTCTGACTGAGATCTAATAAGTATTGTTTACTCGGACTTGAAATAGAAACAGAAAAACCTGAAAAATTATTCAGGTTTTTTTACTTTTTTAATAAAATAAGTTACTTTTTAATTATTATCTTTTTCGTTACTTTCTGGTCTTCCACACTCATCGTGCCGAGATAAACTCCGTTCTCAAGTTTCGAAACATCGATCCTGCTTTCATTCTTAGTTGCAATTATAGTCCGTCCACTCAGATCCGAAATTGTAAAACTGAAATCTTTTCTATTGAGATTCACCATTTCGATCTGCACAAAATTCTTCGCCGGATTTGGCGAAATCTTTAGAGATTCCAACATTCTTTCCGGCGGACAATCCACGGCTAAAGTAATGGTGGACGCTCCGGCGAAATGCTGAACCGCACCCAAAGCCGCTTTGCCCACATTGAAGACATAAACGGGATCCATATTCACATACGTGTCGTTCGCAGTATGCGGATAATTGCTGATGTTGTGTTCGTAAAACCCCGTAATGATTTCTCCATTTTGCTGAAAGGGAACATAATCGGAAGCATAAGCAGGATCAAATTCCGTAAAAAGCGGCGAATAAAGACCGACACAATTCGCCAGTTGTTGCGTGATTGCCTGCGAGGCAGAATTGTTACTGCTTGGCGAACTTTGATCTCTGTCGCAGAAAACGGTATCATTAACCATACCGGCCACACCGCCCACTTCATCAATATTAAAAACCACTTTAATGTCCATTTTCGGAGTGGTTGCATTTACTACGTTCTGAACATAGTGCTGACTTCCGTACAATCCCTGTTCCTCCCCGGAAAAATTAATAAATTTTATCGAATAGTCAGTAGGCACATCTTTCAAAATTCGCGCAATTTCCAGGATAATTGATGTCCCGCTGCCGTTGTCGTTAACTCCAGGCCCCGCGATGGTATCGAAATGCCCGCAAACAATGACAAATTTCGTAGGATACAGGGTTCCGGTTTTGGTGATGACAAGATTTTTGGACGTGTAGCCGCCACCGGTCCAAGGATCTTCCACGATTTGCGAAGCGGTGTAGCCGAAGGAAGCATATTTATTTTTCAGCCACGCCAAAGCGTTGGCGTTGGCGACGGATCCGGTCTTTTTTACGCCGTACGACGCAAATTCCGTAAGATACGTGTTGATGTTGGTTTGCGTGATTTGATTAGCGCGGTCCTGATAAGCCTGCGTGAACGTTTGTGCAGACCAGAAAACCGAAAACAACGTGATAATAGAGAGTAGGGCTTTTTTCATATCTTTAAATCTGGCGCAAAATTAACAAAAATCCCACACAAATTGTATGGGATTTTATAATTGATAACAAAAAATTCTACATTTATTTTACTTGATCAACGATTGCTTTGAACGCTTCCGGGTGATTCATTGCTAAATCAGCTAAAACTTTTCTGTTCAATTCGATGTTGTTCGTTTTTAGAGCGCCCATAAACTGGGAGTAAGACATTCCGTGTTCTCTGGCTCCTGCGTTAATACGCATGATCCATAAACTTCTAAAACTTCTCTTTTTCTCTTTTCTACCGCGGTAAGCATATTGCATTGCTTTTTGTACGGCATTTTTCGCTACGGTCCAAACATTTTTTCTTCTACCGAAAAAACCTTTCGCCAGCTTAATTACTTTTTTTCTGCGAGCTCTGGAAGCTACTGCATTTACTGATCTTGGCATAATTAAATTTGTTTTTTTTGAAAAGGGCGGTAAATTATTTCATTACACTTTTTTGCGCCGTTTCAGGGTTAAATTTTCTGAATTTGTTAATTCTTATAAACCGGTTGATTTATAAAAACTATCTTAAAGCTAATTGACGTAAAACGCTCTTTTTGTCCACTTCTGCAACATAAGAAGTCTGCGTAAGATTTCTCTTTTGCTTCGTTTCTTTTTTGGTCAGGATGTGGCTTTTAAAAGCACCTTTTCTTTTAATCTTTCCGGTTCCGGTCAGCTTAAAACGCTTCTTAGCACCTGATTTAGTTTTTAATTTTGGCATTTTGCTTAATTTTATCTATTTGTTATCAATGTCTTTTCCTGTTATGTGCATCACTTTTAGAGTATTCTACACATTTTTCAGACTGCAAAAGTACAAAATTTCGCCGAATTAAAAAAGATAATAGTTTTAATTGTTTTGCGGGTTTGGGCGTGCCCTTTAGTCGTTCATTTTGGCGCTCGCTTCGCTCGCGCCGCCATTCACTCCCGCAGGTCGGGCTCTTCGCTCATACTCCTCGCGCCGGGGCATGTCCGCCGCCTGCTGTGGGGTAACCGCTGCGATCCCTCACGCAGTGGTGGAATTTATAAATACTTTTTTGCCTTTAATTTATGATCTGCTCTTTGCGGATGCTTCTCGAGATCTCTTTTAAAATTTTCATTGAAAATAATTTTTCGCCCACAACTTTCGTCTAAAATTCAAATGCGTTGCTTTTAAGAGTAATCTTTAAAACCTTAAATTTGTCGCCATGAATAAGATATATAAGGAAGACATTAATAATACTAATCCTGTTAAAGTTCTCGTCACCGGCGCAACAGGGCAGGTTGGCGGTAAAACCATCGATTATCTTGTACAGCACAAAGATATAGAAATCGTAGCCGCGGTCCGTTCCAAAGAAAAGGCGGGGCAGTTTACAGATCGGGGCATTAAAACTGTATTACTTGATTTCGATGACACTAGCACGCATTTACCGGCATTTGAAGGAATTTACAGTCTTTTTATAGTTACGGGATATACCGTTGATATGTTGCGACAAAGCAAAGTACTGGTAGATAATGCCAAGAAAGCCAATATTAAGCATATTGTTCATCTCGGAGCGTGCGGACCCGATGATGCGACTGTAGGACATTGGGTTTGGCATCAATTGGTAGAAAGATACATTGAATGGAGCGGCTTTTCGTTTACCCATTTGCGGCCGCAGGACTTTATGCAGAATTTATTAAGTTACGGAAACGAGAAGGCGGTCAAAAATGGCGTAATCAATGGCTATGTCGACGACGCAACATTATCCTGGGTTGATGTAGAAAATGTTGCGGAAGTTGCCGCGCTGTCGCTGATTAATCCGGAGAAACATAACGGTAAAACCTACCGCTTGAGTTACGATGCTTTAAATTTTGCAGAGATTGCGGAGTTAATGACTTCAATTGTGGGGCAACCTTTTCGCTACGAAGCTCTTTCTCCAGAGATCTTTTTGCAAAAAATGAAAGATGCTGGTGCCGAAATGGCTTACATGAATTGTGTTTACGATCATTGGAAACAGCATGCAAACGGTACCATTCCCGGCTCCACTGATACATTTGATAATTTTTTCGAAATTACCGGTAAACAACCTACACGGTGGAGTGATTTTATTCAGAAACACCGGGCCGAATTACGTTATTAGATTTCAGTGACTATTTGATTCCCTAACCTGGGCTGCGTGCGGATCGGCCGACGATCCGCTCCTTCAGGTCTTGTTTCAATTTATCTCTTTTCCTTTACTGTATAGTGCGTTTTTTCGCAGTTGAACACCATCCTTTAATAAAATCTCACGTGTTTTCCGCTTTTATTTTCCGTGTAAACACGGATGATTTAGGTGCTTAAATGTTTGTGTGCTTTTGTATTAAATTGGAAATTTATTCACGCATGGGATAACGTTCAGTTATCAAAAGAATTTAACTTCTAATAACGCGGTTATAATGAATCAAACACGAAATTCTTCACTTCAAAAGTGGATTTTGCTTCTATACTTTGTAACATGTTTTTATTATTTTGGTGTAACTATGATGACTTATTTCGTGAGTTATCCGCAGCTACAGAAGATTACGAAAAACATTTATAACTATATGCAGCTGTTTAATGAGAAGATGATGCTGTTTTATTATGTTCCTGCCGCATTTATGTTTCTGTCACTTTTGCTCTTAAACTATTATTGTTCAAAAGTTTTTCGCCGCCCAATCTTATGGTGGTCGCTGGGACTGGGTACGATATCGGTAGCCGCAACTTTTATTCTCGTTCTCCCTCTTCAACGTGCCTTACCAGCTGCGGGCTTTACACCGCAACTAAGCAACAGTTTACTGATGTACGGAAAGTATTTTCAGCTGGGGCCTGCAGCGCTCCAGACGGCCATTGCAGTGAGATTGTTGCAGATTTATTTGAAGAAAACAACGAAAAGCCAAATCGCTATCTGGCTTTTTATTGCGGTCTTCAGTTTGTCGATGTATTCCTGGGGAACGCTGTACATGGAAAGTTTAGTGGGTTATCCGATGTGGCTTTTGGTTGATCCCACTGAATGGTTAGCCACGCGCGAGTCCGTAGGTTTAAACATTCCGGCATTTATCTGGGTCTTTCTGATCCCTGTTTATTTACCGCTCATTTTACTACTTTCAATGTTCTGGTTCAGACCGAATGGAGTACGCCGCTCTTCTGTAGTATTGATGTTTTTGATGTTACTCTGGGTTTTTATCATAACCGCAGTATATTTCGTGCCGGACATTCAGCTGAAACTGGCAGAAGGGTACGACGCGAGGCTCATCAAACTTCTAAATAAAACCGACTTTCCACTGCGTGGTATACCGGATTTGGTTTACTTTTTTACAGCCTGTTACATGTTTTTAAGCATAGACAAAATAAAAGCAGATTCTCAATAGGCTGGTCTTAAACGAGTAGAGCGTCAATTAAATAAAATATAAACCACAAAAAAAGAGACTCCGAAAAGTCTCTTTACTATTATCAAATTGTAAAAATTTAATTTTATTTTGCCGGTTTTTTTGGGCTCATCATCATAATCATCCGTTTGCCTTCTAATTTCGGAAGTTGGTCAACTTTTCCAACGTGCTCCAGTTCCTGTGCCAATTTAAGAAGAAGGATTTCGCCCTGATCTTTAAAGATGATCGAACGTCCTTTAAAGAAAACATAAGTTTTCAGTTTCGAACCTTCTTCCAGGAATTTCTCCGCGTGTTTCTTTTTAAAATCGTAATCGTGCTCGTCGGTTTGAGGGCCGAAACGGATCTCCTTCACAACTACTTTTACCTGTTTGGCTTTTAGTTCTTTCTGCTTTTTCTTCTGCTCGTAAAGAAACTTTTTATAATCCAGAATTCTGGAAATAAATGGTTCTGCTTTATCTGAAATAACCACTAAGTCCAATTCCTGATCTTTAGCTATTTCTAGAGCTTTTTCCAGCGGATAAACGCCGGGTTCCACATTATCACCTACCAAACGAACTTCTCGTGCACGTATCTTTTGATTGATTTGGTGCAAATCTTCCTGAACTCGTCTCTGTGGACCTCTACCTCTGTAATGAAATTTCTGTGCTATGGTTTTAAATTTTAATTGGTTATATTCTAATTGGTAATTTTTACTTCTTTTTTGAAGTAATTAATGAAGTCTTCTACACTCATTTCGCCTAAATCGCCTTCGCCTCTTCTTCTTACAGAAATAGTGCCATTTAATTCTTCATTTTCTCCGACGATGAGCATAAATGGTAGTTTATTGATTTCCGCATCGCGAATTTTTCTACCTGTTTTTTCGTTTCTTTCGTCAACTATGCCACAAATATCGTGATTTTCCAGCAACTGTGAAACTTTTTTTGCATAATCCAAATATTTTTCGCTGATCGGTAAGATGGTGAACTGGTCTGGCGCTAACCATAAGGGGAAGTCGCCGGCCGTATTTTCTAAAAGAATCGCGATAAAGCGTTCCATGGATCCGAAAGGCGCACGGTGAATCATCACAGGTCGGTGTTTCTCCCCATCGCTTCCCGTATACCAAAGATCGAATCTTTCCGGTAAATTGTAATCAACCTGGATGGTTCCCAATTGCCATTTTCGGCCTAGAGCGTCTTTGACCATAAAATCCAATTTTGGGCCGTAGAAAGCAGCTTCCCCTGTTTCGATCACGTAATTTAACCCTTTCTTTTGAGCAGCCTGAACAATTGCATCCTCCGCTTTTTTCCAGTTTTCATCGCTGCCGATATATTTTTCTTTATTGTCCGGATCTCTTAACGAAACCTGCGTTACAAAATCTTCGAATCCTAAGGATTTGAAAACATACAGCGTCAAATCGATTACGTTTTCAAATTCAGCCATCAATTGATCCGGTGTACAAAAAATGTGCGCGTCATCCTGCGTAAAGCCACGCACCCGGGTTAAGCCATGCAGTTCGCCCGACTGTTCGTACCGGTAAACGGTGCCAAATTCTGCGAAACGTTTGGGCAAATCACGGTAAGACCATTGGCCTACTTTGTAAATTTCACAGTGGTGCGGGCAGTTCATAGGTTTCAACATAAACTCTTCGCCTTCGTTCGGCGTTTTGATGGGTTGAAAACTGTCGGCGCCATATTTATCCCAGTGGCCGGATGTTACATACAATTCTTTAGAGCCGATGTGCGGTGTCATCACAAATTCGTAGCCGGATTTTTTCTGCGCCTCGGAAAGGAAATTTTCCAGTTTTTTTCTTAAAGCGGTGCCTTTTGGTAACCATAATGGTAAACCGGCGCCCACTTTTTCGGAGAATGCATAGATTCCCAGTTCGCGACCGAGTTTTCTGTGGTCGCGGCGTTTGGCTTCCTCCAGAAGTTCCAGGTATTCTGTGAGATCTTTTTGTTTCGGGAAAGAGATCGCATAAACTCTGGTGAGTTGTTTGTTTTTCTCGTCGCCGCGCCAATAAGCGCCGGCGGCGTTTAATATTTTTACGGCTTTTACAATTCCGGTGGCGGGGATATGACCGCCGCGACATAAATCTGTAAAGTTTTCGTGGGTGCAGAAGGTAATTTCACCATCGTTAAGATTGGTGATCAGTTCCGTTTTATAGGGATTGTCGGCGTATT
Source organism: Kaistella sp. 97-N-M2 (assembly GCF_021513235.1). Lineage (NCBI taxonomy): Bacteria > Pseudomonadati > Bacteroidota > Flavobacteriia > Flavobacteriales > Weeksellaceae > Kaistella > Kaistella sp. 97-N-M2. The sequence continues at coordinate 2,245,408 of NZ_CP090976.1, forward strand.
CTTTTAAAGCATCGGCTTTCGCAACCGGATAAATACTGAAGGTTGAATTTTTCTTTGCATTCTCCAGCATTTTCTTTTCGATTTTCTCGAAATCTTTCTCTGAAAGAACCTCCTCGCCAAAATCTACATCATAGTAGAAACCTTGCTCAATTGCCGGTCCGATGGTTAATTTCGCGTTCGGATAAAATTCCATAATGGCCTGCGCCAAAAGGTGAGCAGAGGAGTGCCAGAAGGCTTTTTTGCCCAAATCATCATTCCACGTGAGAAGCTGAACCGTAGAATCTGTCGTGATCGGGGTGGTATTTTCAACCTGCGTTCCGTTAACCAAGGCGGAAATAACATTTCTTGCCAGACCTTCGCTGATTGATTTTGCGACTTCGAGCGGGGTTACCGCGCTTTCAAATTCTTTGATGCTTCCATCGGGAAGTGTAATTTTTATCATTTTGAACGGGAAATTTTAAGTTGCGAAAATACGGATTTTCTTGTAAAGTATGTTTTAGTTTGCGGGTTTTTCTGAAAAAGAAGAATCCGTTTTCTATGTTTCATCGGTCTTGCATCGTCTTTCGTCGCTGCGGAGAAGAACAGACCGAGGTTATAGCCGGGATTGTAGTGGAAATCCTGCCATTGCACGGCGAAAACCTCCGCGCAGAACTGACTGTTCTTTGCAATGGCAGATTGGAACGGAAAGCGCGACGCATCTTCGAAAGAAAAACAAATGGTAATGCTTCAAATAAAAAAAACCGATCTCATAGAATTGAAATCGGTTTTTGGGGAAAAATTTAGAATGATTTTTAGAACGTATCATTCGACGCTTGAGAATCCATATCCGAATCCATACCTTCAGGCCTCATATTGTATGTTCTGTTTTCATTTGTAAAATAAAGATTGTTCTTGGCTTTATTGATGATTCTTGCGCGTTCGTCTGCGCTAAGATCTGTGGTTGTGCTGGTGGAATGGTTATTTCCGTACCGATCTTTTGTGAAATCATTTACATTAATCGCTCCCTGATCATTCATTATAGATCTCGCTTTTTCAGCGCGCTCCAGATCGTCGGTATAAACGGTAACCATATTGCTTTTGGAACCTGCGTAACTGTACTTTTTCTTTTCATGTTCGTCTTCGCCGAAAAGCCAGTTCCAAAAACCGGTGGTTTTTTCGTCTTCTTCGTAATCGTAATTTTTGGAATCGCCAATATTTCCGGTTGTGCTGTAGCGGGAAACGTTGTAATCTTCTTTGGCAAAACCTGCACTATCTAATTTATCTGATGCTTTATCTGCATCTTCGTTTGTTGGGAACATTCCCACAATGGTGTAAGACATAATTTTAAAATTTTAATGTTAATAAGTCGTGATTTGGTGTTTCACCTACCATCAAAAACTGTGACAAATAAGCCTTATTACTATTTCGTCAAAAATATTTTAACAGAGATTAAGGTTAATTGGGCGGGTTTAACGGTTTCTTAAGATTTCGTTTTGATACGATAGGAAAAAGTGAAAATTAATTTTCCGCATTTTTTTCGGTGTTGTCCGTCTTTCCTTCGTTATGAAGTTTAGATGTTTTCTTTATTTCCTTGTGCGCGGTGTCGCCGGAATTTATTTTTTCCGTGGAGGCCGGAATATTGGGAAAATCCTGATTTTGTTTTTTAACGTCGGATTTTTCGGTCTTTTTTTGGTCGTTGTCGTGGGCCATAATTTAATTTTTTAGGGTGATTAAAAACTTGTGGTTTTGAGTTTCGAATAAAGTACGTCAAAGCCTTTGCCAAAAAGTACATTTTGGATCTAATGAAAAAGAATTACATAAAAAGTCGCCCTCAAAATATGTAAGGGCGACTCGATTTTACTTTAAAGATTTAACATTTATTTTTTGAGGAACTTGTTCGTTGTTTTTGTACCATTTTTATCCGTAAGTTCAATTATATAAGTGCCCGTATTTAATTTCTGTGCATTTATTTTTTTATCGGCAGAACTTCCGTTACCGACCATCTGGCCCGTTACGCTAAAGATTTTGTAGGAAAATTCTCCGCTTTCTTTACTTTGAATGGTAATCACATCTTTAACCGGATTTGGGTACAGCGCTGTAGCCAAAGTTGTTAAATTGGAAACGCCAAGATCTTTATCTTTTACATTCAGGGTGTAGTCTTCAACCTGTCCGTAAGTGAAGGTTCCACAAGCAGCTGGTACAGCATTGTAGCGAAGGATCACCCGCATTCTTACCGATCCGAGGACTGGTGCAGAGGCCGGGACAACAATCGATCCTGTGACCGGAGTGGTTGTGGATGCTGCTTTCGTGAAGGCAGTTTCGTCTGCATCGGAGAAATCGCCGTCGTTATTCCAGTCGATAAAGACACCGTATCCTTCCGGATAGCTTGTTCCGCCCCATTGCGGTGTTATCGTAATGGTATAGGTGGATTCTTTTTTAACATCTGTACTTAGGTAAGAAAAGTCCTCATAGCCTGCAAGACCTGTGCTTTCGTTATCGATAGTGCCGAACTGAACACGTTTAATCCGTTCATCTGCCGTATTGGTCGCAGTCGCAACGCAGTAAGTTGGTTGGTCCAGCGTGGTTACCGTAACGGTATTACTTTGCGCGGAAACATTTTCGTACGGATCAACCGCTTTCACGTAAAAGCTGTACGTGGTAACTGTTGAAAGACCGGTTACAATATAACTGGTAACATTACCGGCGACGGTAGTTACCTGCGTTCCGTTTTTATAGATGATGTACCGGTCGATTCCGTTTTCGTCGGTCGAGGCATTCCATGTTAATTTGGTTTGTGTGCCTGTGGTGTTGGTGGCTGCTAAATTCGTAGGTGTTGTTGGCAGCACGACGTCCGGCGTGGAAAGATATTTAACACCAACCCCAACGGCGTAAAACGCATCCTGCGTGGCGATGGCTTCGGGAGAATCAACTCCGTAAAGATCTTTTGCCGCCTGAATTCCAAAGTCCCGGGCGTTTTTATAATTGGAGGTAGGGGTTAGATAATTTGTTTCCAAACGATAAGCAATGCGCTGTGCTTTTTCGATTGTGATACCGGTTACACTGTAGTTGCTGCCAATATCGTTGGTTCCCGTTTTCCCTACGGAAAGGATATAGAACCAATGATTTAATACGCCGCTGTTGTAATGAACGCCGCAATAATCATTGGTGGTTTGGCCCGGTGTAATGCAACCTTCTTCTATGGTGGCCGGTTTCCAGTTAATGCCATGATAAGTATCGGGTTGAGGGGACAGCCCAGATTTTGGATTGCTCATAGAGCGCAGATACATTGGAGCTATTTTGGTTATTTCTTCGCCGATAAGCCAGGTTTGCTTTGTTGGTGCATATTTGTATTCCGCTGCTGCGCCCCAAATATCAGAAAAACCTTCATTTAGAGCACCGGACTCCCGGCTATAAAGCAACTGTGCAGAAGTGGAACATACGCCATGTCCCAGTTCATGGGCCGTCACATCATAAGCCGTTAACGGTTTAAAAGTGGACGCGCCGTCGCCGTAGATCATTTCAGAGCCGGTCCAGCCTGCATTTTCGTAAGCGTTTCCGTAATGAACGTAACTTTTTAAAAGGGTTCCGAGACCATCAAAACTGTTTCTTCCGAAGGTGGTAAAAAAGTAGTCGTATGTGTTTTCTACGCCTAAATGTGCATCTAAAGCTGCGTTGTCGAAGGCCGCATTGTCAAATTCGGCCGCCGTCCAATTGTTGTCGTTGTCCTGAAAATCAACGCCGGAACCCAGACTTTGACTTTTTTTCAGATTGTAAGTTCTAATGCCGGATCCACGCGTGGTATCGTGCAAAATATATTTATCTGGAGCCGCCAAGGTGGTTTCGATATTTTGAGTTCCGCTGTACCTTGTGTCTGCACTTCCCAATACCAGAGCTGGATAATTTTTAGATGCAGTTTCAATAGGTTCTACGAAAATAGGAGTGTTTTGGGCTTTTTTAACTTCCTTATCTGCATGTTTCATAATTGGGTCAATTGCCACAATTCTTCCGGTTACAGCGTCCACATAAATGTAATCTCTGCTGATAGGAGTGGCCGCATAGATGTCGAATTTGTAGGCGAGGATTAAACTGTAGCTTCCATCGGCCTGGTTAACAGGCACATAAAGTAATTCACCACTTGGTTTTTTATAATCGTTGTGTGCGGTGTAATCGGTATCTTGCCACATGTATTTTTGCGCACCCACACTTTTCACGGCTTCATTAAACGCCGCTGTTTCAGATATAGCGGGACGGGAGTCGGCCGGAACATATTGAAATATCTCGCCATTCATGCTGAGTAAATTGCCGCTTTGATAGTGCAAATGATAGATCCCGCCTTCTACCTTAATATCTTTAAAATAAAATTGATATTTCTCGTCCACAAATTTGCCTGTAAAATCTTTCTCTGTTTTGATAAGTTTTAACTGCTCATCTTTAGAAAGTTTTAAAACCTCTTTGAATAAGGTATTTGTAGAGGAAGAATTTAGGCCCGAATTTGCTTTAAAAACCACCAAACTGATTCCCCCGTTGGGATTTGTGACCTTTTTTGAAACGAATTCCTGCGCTGATAACGAATCGGTAAAACCAAGCAGAAGTCCCAGCACACCGAGCATGAGTAATTGTTTTTTCATAATTATTATATTAATTTGTTGTAAAAATAATAATTATTTTTCTGTTTGGTTGCAAGAAAAGTGGATTAATTTGAAGATAGTTTAAATTGGCGCAATATCTAATCTTTCGCCGAATTCTCATCCATTAAAAAGGTATATTTAGAGTACAAAGTGAATGCAAACCGAAATGAACTACAACTTCGACTTATCGAAGGTGCCGGTTTCATCTTCAATGGTATAGTTCAGCGCTTTTGCCAAAACGAAAATATTTTCGAGATTTTCTAACAGCTGCTTTCGGCCTTCCGCACGCAACCGGTTTTGATTAACGCTTTTAATTGCGTTGTCTTTAGCAGACTGGGTGATTTTTTGGAAATCTTTTTGCTCGAATCTGTTAAAAAAAGAATCATCTAAGGACTGAATTTCAACGCTTGGCGTAATTCGGAGGTCGGCATTCGGCAATTCTTTGATGATGAGTTTTTTATTAACGGAATCAACCTCGAGTTTCATTTTATTAAGATCATATGAAACCTGGGCGTTGGTTTTTGTAAAGGTGATAATCTGTTTCTCTATTTTAGGCAGCATTCCGCCTAAGAGTTCAGATGTTAACGTGGTTTTTTGCATGCTCGAAAAATCCTGTTCCATCACAACCAGTTTATTCATTTTTCGAATCTGATTCGTAATGATGTAATAATCGTTTTGAACTTTGTCTTCGGCTTTTTTCGTAAGGCTGTTCCAGATGAAAAAGAGGAGCAGCATTGCTGCAGCTCCTAAAACAAAAGGAAGTATTTTTTGGTTTGCTTTCAATTTATTTGAGTAAATTTTTTAGTGAGGTGTCGTCTTTTTTAAGGATTTCAACAAGGTCTCTTTCCAAATATCCCGTTGAAGGATTTTCGGTGATTCTGCCAATTTCTTTGCCATATTTCTGGACAATAATCGTGGGCACGAGCTGAATGTTGAAAACGCCTTCTTCGCCATTTGGCGCTTCCTTTTTTCTATTAACCGCAATCATGGTTAATTTGCTGTCCGGGAAATCAACGGCTTCCAGAATTTTGAAGAGGCGTGGCACTTGGCGATGACTGTCTTCGCACCAGGTTCCCATCACCAAAGTGATGTTGTAGGAGTTCAGCTTTTCTTTTTTCAGATCGGAAACTGCGGCTTTATCAATCGTATACTCGTCATGTTCTTTGGTATACCACTCGCTGTACGGTTCTTTCAGCAACTGATCTTTTGTTTGATGTCCTAAAAGCATTTTACCGTCGTTTGTGGTTTCGACTTCTCTATTCACAACCACTTTTTGGGCGTCGCAGGATTGAAGCGATAATAGCAGCGTTGCGCCCGCGAGAAAGATTTGAGTAATTTTTTTCATTGAACGAGATTTGTTTTGAAGGAAGGGAATTAGTTTTCTAAAATAGATTTTAAATCCGCCGGCGAATAATATTTGTTTTTTAAAACTTTATGATCAGATTTTCGGTGAACGTTAATTTTTCGGCCCGAAATTTCGGAAAAAGCTTCTTCACCTTTCTCTTTATAAAATGCAATCGTATCGTCGGCTTCGTTTTGATTGGAACAGGCTTTCGACATGTTGGACCGCTGAACTTCATTAAAAAGCGCCGGAAATTTTTCGCCCAAACCGAATTCCAAAACAGCACCGCTCAAAACATACTGAAGGTCGCACAAAGCATCCGCAATTTCAACAATATCATTGTCTGCAATGGCTTGCTTCAATTCATTTAATTCTTCCTGAAGCAAAGAAACCCGCAGTTCGCATCTTTCTTTCGACGGAATTTGAGGCGTTTCTAAAATTGGAGCGTTAAAAGTTTTGTGAAATTCTGCAACCTGATTCAGCGAATCTATCTTTTCCATTAAAATTTAATTTGAACAAATATAAACATTCAGTTTTATAAACAAAAAACCGCCGCAAAATTAATTGGGACGGTTTGGTAAATGGTTTCTTTAGGTTATTCTTTAACGAATTTTTTGGAAGTGTTACCGATTTGAATTAAATAACCTCCTTTTGGAAGGTTTGTCATATTAACTTTCTGCCCGGCGGTTTGCCCGCTCTGAAGAAGTTTTCCGCTCATCTCCAAAATTCGGAAACCTGTCGCCTCAGCATTCGCAACATTCAAAACATTTCCGCACTCTCAATCTTGTTGCGCCTAAAGTGGCACTTGCAGGAATTTTTACCGACTTATAACAGGACTTGTAGTAGAGCCTGCTTTGGTCCAGGCTTTCTCGCAGTTTCCGTAGTAATCAATGTAAACTGCGTATGCTTCTTTATATTTTGTAGAAATCCACGCTGGCGTAATCGATAATGAATAGGTTGTTCATCTAACAATGCATAAAAAAAACACCGGTTTAACGGTGTTTCGTATGTTTAAATATGATTTTACTTTGAAATCTCCCGGCCGATCACTAATCTCTGAATTTCGGAAGTTCCTTCTCCGATGGTACATAGTTTAGAATCTCTGTAATATTTCTCTGCGGGAAAATCCTTCGTATAACCATATCCGCCGAAAATCTGAACCGCATTGTTGGCAATGCGTACACAGGCTTCAGAAGCGTATAGCTTGGCCATTGCGCCTTCTTTCGTCATAGGCTTTTTGGCGTTTTTCAAAGTAGATGCGCGTTGGATCAGTAATTCGGCAGCATCAATTTCGGTCGCCATATCAGCAAGCATAAAATTGATCGCCTGAAATTCGTTAATTGCTTTTCCAAACTGATGTCTTTCTTTTGAGTATTTTAAAGCAGCTTTGTACGCGCCTCTCGCGGTCCCCAAACTTAGGGCAGCAATGGAAATCCGACCGCCGTCCAAAATTTTCATGGCCTGTTTGAAACCTGAGCCTACTTCTCCCAATCTGTTCGCGTCGGAAACGCGCACATTATCAAAAATAAGTTCGGCGGTTTCCGAAGCGCGCATCCCTAATTTATTTTCTTTCTTTCCGGACGTGAATCCTTCGGTTCCTTTTTCAACAACAAATGCGGTGGAATTGTTTCTGGCGCCTTTTTCGCCGGTTCGAGTCATTACCACAGCAATATCTCCGGTAATGGCGTGGGTGATAAAGTTTTTGGCCCCGTTGATGATCCAGTCGTCGCCGTCTTTTACAGCGGTTGTACTCATGCCACCGGAATCCGATCCCGTGTTATGTTCGGTTAAACCCCAGGCACCGATTACTTTTCCGGATGCTAATTGCGGCAACCAGCGGTGTCGTTGCTCTTCATTTCCAAATTCATATATATGGTTCGTGCACAAGGAATTATGCGCCGCTACAGAAAGTCCGATAGACGGATCAACCTGCGAAATTTCATCTAAAATGGTTACATATTCGTGGTAACCCAGGCCGGAACCGCCATATTCTTCCGGAATAACAATCCCCATAAACCCCATTTCTCCCAATTCATGGAAAAGATCGACAGGAAAAGTCTGGCTTTCGTCCCATTCCATAATATTCGGACGGATCTTTTTTTCGGCAAAATCCTTTGCGGTTTCTGCAATCATAGTAATGTTGTGTAAAGTCTCGCTATTCATATCAGTTATTTGGTCTCAAAGATAATTAAAATGGTTAAGTCCGAAAAATATTTTTTTTGGAGGTAAAATGCTATGCGAAGCGCGGTACCTTTTGATAACCATCTATTTGTAAGGAGGGAGAATGTAAAATTTACACGGAATTAATTATTGTCATTTCAGAATTATTTAATTTAGCTGTTCAAATTTTATCACATGAAAAGAATTTTATTTTTGCTCTTCTCGGTTCCGTTTCTCGCATTTTCTCAAATACCTGCAGGTTACTATGAGGGAACTGCGTCTCTGAGCGGTTATGCCTTAAAATCGAAATTACATGAAATCATTTCCCAAAAGACAATTAGCTGGCATTACGGTGATCTGGGTGCTTTCTATAATCAAACCGATTTAGACAAGTATTACGATCACGATGCAACCAACACGACGATTTTTCTAGATATTTACTCCGAAATCCCGGCCGGTCCAGATGCGTACGAATATACGGAAGCAAACGCAATCGGCTCCGCGACCGCCGAAGGAGAAGGCTGGAACCGCGAACATATGATGCCGCAAAGCACATTCAATAGTAATTATCCGATGTATTCGGATCTTTTTTATGTAATTCCTACGGATGCTAAAATTAACCAGTTAAGAAGCAATTATCCTTACGGCGTAGCCGGCACTCCAAATTACTACACTTTTACAAACGGCTCCAGAATCAGTAAAAATGCCTCGCCAAATTCTGGTTATACAGGAAGGGTTTACGAGCCGATCGATGAATTTAAAGGGGACATCGCACGCAGTCTTTTATATTTTGCCGTTCGATACGAGGGAAAATTAAGTTCTTTTAATTTCTATACTGGAGCGTCCGCGGCAACAGATCGAAGCCCTTTGGATGGAACGGAAGAAAAAGCCTTCGAATACTGGTATCTCGCAATGTTGCTGCAGTGGAGCAATCAGGATCCCGTTTCTCAGCGCGAGATCGACAGAAATGACGAAGTGTTTGCGATTCAAAAAAACAGAAATCCGTTTATCGATCATCCCGAATGGATCAGCGCGATCTGGACGCAGACGCCGGATGGCGTAATTCCACAGGCACCGTTAAATCTAAGTGTTACGCAGAACAGCGCTTATTTTGTAAATTTAAGCTGGAGCGGTTCCCCGGAAAGCGATGTTTTAGGTTACAAAATTTACATGAACGGCACTTTGATAGGGGCCACAAAAAACACCAATATCAGTATTGATCATCTCCAGCCCTCCACCACGTATAATTTTACGGTTCGGGCTTATGATTCCGGATACTTAGAATCTGCCGACAGCAATTTGATTACGACAAGCACATTGGCGTCGGACATTTTCTCCAAAGATTTAATGATTACGAAGTATCTGGAAGGCACCGCAAACAACAAAGCCCTGGAAATCACAAACAAAACTGGCCATCCCGTTAATTTAGATAAGTATCGACTGAGCATTCAGTTTTACAGCGGAAGCAATTATTATTTCACGGAAGCGTTCGAACTGGAAGGAACCGTTCAGAACAACGAAACATTCGTCGTTTTAAATCCAAACGCCAATTTTACTTGTATTACGAATGACGAGGCACGGTTTTTAACCGCTGCGCCACAACTCACTTTCAGCGGAAGCAACTATCTGGAACTTCGGTATAATTCCGCAACCGTTGATGCGATCGGAATGCGGGATGTCGATAATTATTCCACGTTGGGAAATGTTTCTCTGTATCGTCGTAATTCTGTTAATGAGCCGACAAGCGCTTTTAACCTGGCGGAGTGGCAAAGTTTTCCTGCCGATTATTGCGAAAACATAGGAAGTTTAGCAGCTTCCGACGTGATTGTTGTGAGTGAAAATGAGTTTTCGGTTTATCCAAATCCGGTGGTGGGCAATACGATATTCATTAAAGGAAGAAATCTGGAAAAAGTTCAGACTGCAACTTTGTTTGATCTTTCTGGCAAAATAATCCGGCGCGAAAATGCGCCATTCAGGACTAAAAATTCTATTGATGTTCGCTATTTGAAAGCCGGAATTTACATTTTGAAAATTGATGGCGAATCGATCAAGATTATTAAAAGATAGATAGAACCGCAGCTTCAAATTGTGCTCATCAATTTTTGTATCGTGTGGACGAAAGAGAAATATTTAAGTTAAAAATCCTCTCCGAAATTTTTGGAGAGGATTTTTTTTGGATTATTCCGACTTCAAATAAAGTCGCATTCGTGCTTCATACTCGGGTTTCACCTTGATGAATTTCCAGATCTTCTTTTCGTTCGGATTCGAAATGCGGAAGTAAATAATTTTATCCGCGGAATATTTAAAATAAGGATGATTTTGGAGCCATTCTTCCGGCGCATCGGCCAACGTGTATTTTGCAACTTTGCTATCGTCCAGTTTTGCGGTGGCGACTAGCTTTTGTGCGAGCTCTTTGTCAATATCGTACGTATCGATAATCTGCTGTTTATTGACAAAGCCACCTAATTTTTTTCTATAACTCAACATCATTGCGGCACTTTTCTCATCAAAACCATATTCCGTCAACTGTTTGAAAGTGATCTGATTTAGATCTATTTTCGAAAAATCCGTTTTCGATTCTGAAGAAGCAGTTTTGGAATCTGATGTATAATTGGATTCATACTTTTTTGCAGAACCATTTTTGATGTTTTCCGGATTCAGCGCGATAAAAGGTTTCATTTCTACGAACTTTTCGGGAGAAATTACGAAGCATTTTTCAATATCTTCTAAATTTTTGAAACTTCCGCGCAAATTTCTGTCCCGATAATTAAGGATAACTTGCGCCTGCTTTTCGGAAAAGCCCAGCTTTCGCCAGCCGTCAAAATCGGTGGTGTTGGGGTCGAAATTTTGGTAGCTTATTTTCGCTTTTTCAGTTCGAGAAATTTTTGCTTCCGGAGAAATCTGTGAACCGGCGGGCGAGCCTTCCGGCAACAGGAGATAAGGCTCCATTTTGCGGTAATTTTCTGCGCTGATCATATAGCAAGCTTTGAATTTTTCTTTGCTTTGAAAACTTCCGCCTAAATAATTTTTGTATTTCAAAATAGAATTAGCCTGATTTTCCGTAAAACCCATTTGCACAAAATCATTCACACTCAAGTTGTCCGGGTTGAATTTTCCGGGAATCGTGAGTTCCTTTTTCTTAAAGGTTTTATAGTTGCCGGAGTAATTGGCATAATAACTTCGGGAGTTTTGATGATTTCCCGAAGAATAATTTCTATAAGTGGATGCCGATGTTTCAGGAAGCAGAATAAATGAGTCCAGTTCCGCGAATTTTTCCTCGGAAATCGCATAGCATTTTTTCATCTGCGCTTTCGAAGAGAAATTTCCGCCCACCACATTTTTGTATTTTAAAATTGTAGCGACCTGTCTTTCTGTAAAACCTAAATTTTTCCAGCCGTCGGCCGAAAGTTCATTCGGATCGAATTCTGCTAACGTAATTTTTTCTGCGTTTACGTAATCGACTTTTTCAAAAGTGGGCGGTTCAGCGCTCGGACTTTTTGAATTATAGTAAAGCAAACCGGAAAAAAGGATGGCACCGGACGTGGCAAATCCCAAAAAATAATTTTTTGCGGCGGATATTTGAAGGTGGAAACTCATGGCGTAATATTTATGCAAACATAGATAGACGCTGAGATTAATTTTTGCGTAAAACGACCTTTTCGTGAAGTGGAAAATACCTTTTCTATTCGGGTTTATCCACTAGGGAATCTTTTAGTTTAAGAAGTTCGGCTTTTACAAATTCCAGCCGGTCAATCATACTCACGGTTTCGGAGATTTTCGAATTTGTGGTCAAAGCGATGCGGGCGCCATCCAACGTGTAGCCTTTTTCCTTCACAAGATGGAAAATGATTTTAAGATTCTTAATATCCTCCGGCGTGAAATACCGGTTTCCCTTTTTGTTTTTTTTGGGCTTAATGATGGGGAATTCCTGCTCCCAATACCTGATGAGCGAAGCGTTCACATCGAATGCTTTAGCTACTTCGCCAATGGAATAATAAAGTTTATCGGGGAGGTTTAATTTCATTGTATAACGGTCACAGTTTCAAAACTACATAAAATTTGGAAAATAAAATGGTGCAGAGATCGCATTAATAAGCAATCTCGATTTTCATCTTTTTGTTTTTCAGTCTTTGGTTCTCCAGTTTTTTCAAAAGAGCAACAACCTTTTGGCGGCTCACAGCAACATAAGAGGTCGTATCCTTCACTTCGATGAGGCCAATATCATCTTTTTCCAGTTCCCCTTTTTTGATGAGGAAACCCACTATATCCACCTTATTAACCTTGTCTTTTTTTCCCGCGCTGATATAAATGGTGGAAAAAGGCGTTCTGGACGGCATTTTATAATCCTGCGTAAGCTTTTCTTCCGGCGTGTTTTTTTTGATGAACGGAAAATTTTCATCTTCTGTCATGATGAGGTAAACGGAACCTTTGGCGTTCATCCGCGCCGTTCTTCCGTTGCGGTGGATAAACGCATCTTCCTTCGGTGGCAGCTGATAATGTACGATGGATTCTACTTCGGCAATATCTAAACCGCGCGAAGCCAAATCGGTTGTAATTAAAATTCGGGAAGAATCGTTTCTGAATTTCAGCAGTGCGCGTTCTCTTTCGTCCTGCTCCATACCGCCGTGAAATGTTTCTCTTGAAATTCCTTTTTCCTTTAAAAGTTCGGAGATCCGGTCAACGGCGTCGCGGTGATTACAGAAAATTAAAGTTCTTTTGTTTCCAATTTTGCATAAAAGCTGAAATAGCGTATCGAGTTTTTCCTCAGACGTTGTGATCACCTTTTTATATTGAAGGTCGGGTTTAGATTCCAGTACTTTTAAGAAATCTACCTTTTGTTCATTTTTTACGCCTGTAAATGTCGGAATATCATCCATCGCGGTAGCGGAAGTGAGAATTCTTTGCGAAAGGAGCGGCATTTCGCTGATAATCAAACTCATATCTTCGTGGAAGCCAAATTCTAAAGATTTATCAAATTCGTCTAATACGAGAGTTTTGATGGTAGTGGCATCGAAATTATCATTGTTGAGGTGGTAGGCGATTCTACCCGGAGTTCCAATTAATAACGCGGGGGATTCTCGCAGATTATTGACTTCTATTTTTTTGTCGTGTCCGCCGTAACAAACCGAGACTTTATAATCGGTACCCATGGATTTGAAAACCTGCTCGATCTGCAAAGCCAACTCGCGGGAAGGGACCAATACTATGGCCTGGATTCCGGAAACATTGGGCTTTAAATTCCGTAAAACGGGAAAAAGAAAGGCCAGGGTTTTCCCGGAACCGGTGGGCGATAAAAGGATAAGATCTTTTTCGTCTTCGGTAGCTTTGTACGCAGATTTCTGCATCTGATTCATATCCTGAATCTGCAGATTTTGATAGATTGACTGTAATTCCATTTGGCAAAGGTAAGAATTCGGTACTGGATTTAGATGAATCTTTATGAACGCCAAAATGTTTTAGCCTTGTGAGGAACGGAATTGCTCTTTTTTAAAGAAAAGGTGTAAAAGAAGATAGAGTTTTCCGGCGTGCCCAGCGTAAACTCTCAGGCGGAAAAGCTTCAAATTATTTAAAATTTATTTAGTTGTTTATCAGTAAAAATACTTATCTTTGCACCACTTTTTGTGAAGGTATTTGGCGAAGTTAAAACATTAACAACTAACATCTTCCGTATTTTTCAAGAATCACATTGGGCCAAGTTTGAAAAAGAAGGAATACAAATTATTTATTTTATGTCAGAAACGACAGACAAAGCAGAGGTTCTTTTGAACCAAAACGTAGCACCGGAAAATTTTGACTGGGATTCCTTCGAATCTGGTCTTGATGCTGATGCAAGACAGGAGAAAAGCGATCTGGAGGAAATCTACAACGGTTCTCTTAACAACCTACAAGACAATGATGTACTTATTGGTAAAGTTGTAAGACTTACAGATAAAGAAGCTATTGTTGATATCAACTTTAAATCTGAAGGTGTTATTTCTTTAAACGAATTCCGTTATAACCAGGGACTTGCCGTAGGTGATGAAGTGGAAGTAATGGTAGACAGAAGAGAAGACAAATCCGGACAGTTACAGTTATCTCACAAAAAAGCGAGAATTCTTAAAGCGTGGGATCGTGTAAACGAGCTTCACGAAACAGGAGAAATCGTAAACGGTTTTGTAAAATCCAGAACAAAAGGTGGTATGATCGTAGACGTTCATGGTATCGAAGCGTTCTTACCAGGATCACAAATCGATGTTAAGCCAATTAAAGATTACGATCAGTTCGTAGGAAAAACAATGGAATTCAAAGTTGTGAAAATCAACCCGGAATTTAAAAACGTTGTCGTTTCTCACAAAGCGTTGATCGAAGCAGATCTTGAAGGTCAAAAACGTGAGATCATTGGTCAGTTAGAAAAAGGACAGGTTCTTGAAGGAACTGTTAAAAATATTACATCTTACGGGGTATTCGTAGATTTAGGTGGTGTTGATGGATTAATCCACATTACAGATCTTTCCTGGAGCCGTGTTAACCATCCATCAGAAATTTTGGAAGACGGACAAACTGTAAAAGTAGTAATCCTTGATTTTGATGACGAGAAAACAAGAATCCAGTTAGGTATGAAGCAATTGGAAGCACATCCTTGGGATGCACTTTCTGCTGATCTTAAAGTTGGAGACAGAGTAAAAGGAAAAGTAGTGGTTCTTGCAGATTACGGTGCATTCGTTGAGGTTGCTCCAGGTGTAGAAGGACTGATCCACGTTTCCGAAATGTCGTGGTCAACTCACTTAAGAAGTGCAGGTGATTTTGTAAAAGTTGGTGATGAAGTGGAAGCGGAAATCTTAACTTTAGACAGAGAAGACAGAAAAGTTTCTTTAGGAATGAAGCAACTGAACGAAGATCCTTGGTCCAATATCGAGTCTAAATATCCGGTAGGTTCTCAGCACGTAGGAACAGTAAGAAACTTTACTAATTTCGGTGTGTTTGTAGAGTTGGAAGAAGGCATCGACGGATTAATTTATATCTCCGATCTTTCCTGGACGAAAAAAATCAAACACCCATCAGAATTCTGTGCGGTAGGCGATAAATTAAACGTAATTGTTCTTGAATTAGATACAGCAGCAAGAAGACTTTCTTTAGGTCACAAACAACTGTTGGAAAATCCTTGGGATAAATTCGAAACAAAATATGCGGAAGGAACTGTGCATGCAGGAAAAGCAACAGAAGTATTCGACAAAGGTGCTCAGGTACAGTTTGAAGATGCTGAAGTTGAAGCATTCTGTCCATCAAGATTATTAGAGAAGGAAGACGGATCTAAAATCAAGAAAGGAGAAGATGCACAATTCAAAGTGATCGAATTTAACAAAGAATTCAAGAGAGTAGTAGTATCTCATACAGGAATCTTCAGAGACGAAGAAAAGAAAAACGTAAGAGACAACTCTTCTAACAATTCATCTTCTAAACCAGCTTCATCTTCCAACAACGAAGAGAAATCCACGCTTGGCGATTTAGATGTATTAGCTGAATTGAAAAAGAAAATGGAAGGGAACTAATTCCTGATTTTCATATGTTGTTCCGCGAGGGACTGCAATAAACCATAAACCAAAGCAATTTTTGCTTTGGTTTTTTTGTTTTTAATCGACAGGCTCCCACAACTGGATTTTATTTCCCTCTGCATCCAAAATATGCACAAACTTGCCATAGTCGTAAGTTTCAATCGTATCGACCACGGTGACGCCTTCTTTCTTCAGCTCCTGAACGAGCGTTCCCAAATCTTCGACGCGGTAATTGATCATAAAATCTTTTTTGGAAGGTTCAAAATATTTTGAATCCTCCGGAAAAGGTGTCCACTGCGTTTGCGCTTTGGTTTTGCTGTCCGGGCTTTCGTACCATTCGAAGGTTGCGCCGTACGGATTTGTTTCCAAACCCAGGTGTTTCTGGTACCATTCGGTCATCTTTTTTGGGTCTTTGCATTTAAAAAAAACGCCGCCAATGCCTGTTACTTTTTTCATTGTATGATTTTTTGGTTCTGTTGCAGATCGAAAAGCGAAACCGAGAAAGAAGGTGATCCCTAAAGTTAAAGCGACAAATAATTTCTTTTTCATTGATTTCTTTTTGTGATGAGGTTATTGAAGTGTTCGTGTTTCAAGTAAAGCTCCTTTAATGATTTTTTTTTGATCTGGCTTGTTTTATAAAACTAAAATACTAAAAAACCGGAAAATTTGATTGTTGAGTTTGTAAATTTCTCCTGCGCTAATTTTTTTCCAGTTATTTTAAACGAAAATTTTACAAATTTTTTAAAAGTTTCCTGCAACCGATAAAAATCAACTTGCGAAAAGTTTTTACTCTCAAACAGCGAGAGAAGTCTTAGGCGCAATTTTTATGTTAAAAATTCAAAACATATTGATATTTTTTATAAATTCGGTGCCAATTAATTAATATATATGAAAAATAGAAATTTACCTTTAAAAATTGCGGCGGTTTGCTTTATGTTTTCTTTTGGTAATGTGAATGCGCAGGATTTCAAGTCTATCATCCAAAATCACATTTCTTCCAAAACAACGTTCCTAAAACCAAACCTCAATAACTTTGAAATTCTTAATCAGGATTTTTCAAAAACAATGAATGGCGAAGTTGTAAAAGTACAACAGTCCTATAACGGAATTCCCGTGTACAATGCGATTGGTACCGCTTTAATTAAAGATTCGAAAGTTAATTTTTTTAACGACAGTTTTACCAAAAATTATGTTAACGCTTCCCAGCCCACGTCGGCTCGTGCAAGCCAGTCTGTTTTTGGCAATGTTGCGCAGGCGTTAAACTTAAAAAACAGCGGCCGGTACGAATTGATCAGCGCCAGCGAAGCAGGTAAAGACGGTGGATTTTATGTAAAAACGCGTTTAATTTATTTCCAAACCGAAAATAATGATTTAAAATTATGTCATGAGTTTATTTTCGAAGAAAAAGGAACATCCAACTACTGGGATATTCTTGCAGATGCAAATACCGGCGAAATTGTAAACAAACAAAATCTTACACTTTCCTGTTCCTTTAAGCACGATGCTTACAGCCACGATTTTTCTGCCCACGTACCGGAAGGCTTTGGAAGCGATTTTTCCGCCGGTAAAGAAGCAGGTGCTTTAGCGCCGTTAGCAGCGAGTTACCGCGTATTCGCTCTACCATTGGAAAGTCCGAGCCACGGCGCCAGAACATTGGTTAATAATCCATGGTTTACAGATGCTTCACCCGATGGATGGCATTCTATCGCCGGCGGAGCTTACGTTGGAAATTACACCTCGACGAGAGGTAATAATGTGATGGCATATGATGATGGGGCAAATAAGGACGAACCTGGATCGTATGCGGAGGGCGGCGCAACCCGCACCTTCGATTTTCCTTTTGTCGAAAATGCCACGGCCGCAAACCTGAATGCCTCGACTACGAATTTATTTTATGTAAACAATAAAATTCACGATATTTTTTATCGTTTAGGGTTTACTGAAACCGCCAGAAACTTCCAGGCCTGGAATTTTGGAAAAGGTGGAGCAGAAAACGATTACGTTCAGGCAGAATCTCAGGATGGCGGCGGAAAAAACAATGCTAATTTTGCTACGCCTCCAGACGGTTTTAGACCAAAAATGCAAATGTATCTTTGGGATGGTGCTATTGTGGAGCGCTTTTTTTACAATTCTCCGCCCGAAGCAGTCGGCAGAGTAGTGGCTAATTATGTCTCCACCACTTTCGGTCCAACTTTAGACGCAACAGGGGTTACTGCAGACGTGAAAATAGCTGCTGTTATCGACGGGTGTTCTCCGCTTCCGGCAGGATCTTTAAGTGGAAAAATTGGGTTAATTGCAAGAGGTACATGTGAGTTTCAGGTAAAAGTGCAGGCCGCACAGAATGCAGGAGCCGTAGCTGCCATCATTTACAATTTACCCGAATCTGCACCCACCGCTGGTATGGCTGGAGTGAATCCTAATATCACAATTCCTTCCGTCTTAATTGAAAGCTCCGAAGCAATCTATCTTAAAGGGCTGTTAGCTTCCCAAAATGTAAATGTTACGCTGAAATATGATCCGGCCACACAGAAAATGAGAGACGGCAGTTTTGATAATGGGATTGTAATTCACGAATATGGCCACGGAATTTCGAACAGAAATACAGGTAACGGTTCATCCTGTCTAACCTCCTCTGCATCGAAAGAACAAATGGGAGAGGGTTGGTCTGACTTCTTTGCGTTGATGTTAACCAATCAGCCCGGAGCAACCGCGCAGGTAGCCAGAGGTATTGGGACTTACGCCTCATCTGAGCCAATTACAGGCGCTGGAATTCGACCTGCGAAATATTCGCCGGACATGGCCGTGAATGGCTTTACGTATGGTGATACCAACGGAATGGAATATACAAACTCCTCAGGACAGGTCGTTCCCGATGTACATTCAATTGGTTTCGTATGGGCCACAATGTTATGGGATCTTCACTGGAAATATGTTGAAAAATACGGTTACTCTTCTGATGTGAGCGCGAATGCAACGAATGGAAGTACAAGAGTTTTACAGACGGTGATTAACGGTTTAAAACTTCAGGCATGTAGCCCAACGTTTATCGATGGTAGAAATGCTATTCTGGCTGCAGAAGCTGCAAATACTACAACAGGAGGTGCAGATAAATGTATGATCTGGAATGTATTTGCAAACAGAGGTTTAGGAGTAGGAGCATCCGCCGGCTCTAAAACGAATATTAACGATCAGACCGCCAGTTTCGAAACACCTGCGGAATGCGTCTTGGCAACAAACGATGTGGATGCTGCCAAAGCTTTCAGCATTTATCCGAATCCTGCTAAAAACGAATTTTTCTTAAAATCGAACAAAAGTATTTTGGGTAAATTGAGCGTTGAGATTTTCGATGCTTCGGGCAGAATGGTTTCCAGCCAAAAAATAGCTTCTACCGAGGCTGTAAACACGCAGGCTTTGGCCAGCGGAGTGTATGTTGTAAAAGTTACAGGCTTGGGAGTTGAATATTCTTCCAAACTGATGATTAAAAAATAATTTTTAATTCTTCTTTTTTAGAACCGTCCTGCTATGCAGGGCGGTTTTTTTATGTTGATTGTATCGGCTTCTTCCCGCCGAATTTCCTTTTGAATCGGGTAGGATTTTTATTCATGTCCTGAAGATCGTTTTATTAAAACTGCGAACAAGTAATGTTTTATGTAATCTTAAAAACTAAAGAAAACATTATATTAATCACCACTATTTTTTTACCGCAGTTGCGAAGAAAAGCAGCGCGTTCATCAAACATATTTTTTGTTAATTTAGAAACTTTATTTTTAAATGTTTCAGCTCAAAATGACGCGGTCGATTTGATGAAAAACTGTTATTTTTGATTTGAAAAAATCCAATATTTCTTGCATAGAATTTAAAGAAAAGTACATGAACATCTCACTTAAATCTTCCGGACCGGTTTCCACCGAACTTTCTCGTCGCGGATTGGCGACTTTCGACCAAGCCTGTGAGTGGGTGAAGAATTTGCCTTACAAAAGGAATCGAGATAAATCCGACATTTTCTGTGTTTTTCGGGACGGGGGCGGAACTTGCAGCACCAAACATGCGCTGCTCAAAATTTTAGCTGAAGAGAATCATTTAAAAAATGTAAAATTAATGCTTGGAATTTTTAAAATGAATGCCCAAAATACGCCCAAAATTGCCACCGTTCTTCAAAAATATCATTTAAAAGAAATGCCCGAAGCACATAATTATTTAAAAATAGATAAAAAAATATTGGACTGTACACGGCAGAATTCTAGTCCCGAAGATTTTCTAAACGATTTGGTGGAAGAAATTGAAATTCAGCCCGATCAGATCATCGATTTCAAGATAAAACATCACAAAAATTATCTGAAAAAATATCTTCAGGAAAATAACCACATTCCCTTCTCCATCGTAGACTTCTGGCAGATCCGCGAAGAATGTATCGGCGCTTTACAGCAATAAAAAACCCATCAAAATAAATCGATGGGTTTTTCTATTCTTGTACTCAGAATTACTTTTTGTATGCAGCGTCTTTAATTCTCGCTTTTTTACCTCTAAGTTGTTTAAAGTAGTAGATTCTTGCTCTTCTAACTTTACCTCTTCTGTCGATTTCGATTTTTTGCAAAGCTGGCATATTCAAAGGGAAAACTCTTTGTACTCCAACATCACCACTCATTTTTCTGATGGTAAAAGTTTTGGTAGCACCCGTTCCTCTGATCTGAAGAACTGTTCCTTTAAAGAACTGAGTTCTTGTTTTTGCGCCCTCTTTAATTTCGTAATACACAGTGATGGTGTCACCGGCTTTGAATTCTGGGAATTCTTTTTTTGTGATGTACTTGTCTTGTACGTACTTTACTAAATCCATTTTTATAATAAAAATTTGTTTTGTCGAGCTAAGCAACGTTCACGCCCTTCGTCAGAGGTTGATTAACAGGTTGCAAAAATAAGACAAAAAATACAAACTGCCAACACTTTACGAAATAAATATAGCACCACACGCCCAAAGCGGCTGCCCGAAATTAATAGGAATATTACATAACAATACGTTTCTCCGATAACTACCAGTAAAAATTTCTCAATAACTACGAATTTTCAAATCATCAACTACCAATGAGGAACGACCATTAATCAGTAGTCAGCCGTAAAGTGTATATTTGGGCGTGCCCTTCATTCGG
The DNA here is from genome assembly GCF_021513235.1 of Kaistella sp. 97-N-M2. Classification (NCBI taxonomy): domain Bacteria; kingdom Pseudomonadati; phylum Bacteroidota; class Flavobacteriia; order Flavobacteriales; family Weeksellaceae; genus Kaistella; species Kaistella sp. 97-N-M2. Next base: position 2,266,193 of record NZ_CP090976.1, read on the forward strand.
TCATTGGCGCTCGCTTCGCTCGCGCCCCCTCCCTCACTCAGGTCGGGCTGTACGCTCTATCTTTTTTTGCCCTTCCTTTTTCCCGCCTCAAAAAAAAGGATGCCGCTGCCATCCCTCACGCAAAATCCCCGCAGCGAAGCCAAAACTATTGTGCGCTTCTAACCACAGAGAAACTCCAAACCTAATGTGCCTCATATGCCAAAAAACTTTTGTGACTTTGTGGTTAAAAATTATTCAAAAAGCTTTCGGCTAAAGCCACCCATTAACCAAAACTAAATGGGCCAAGGGACGGTTTCTGTTGATTACAGGCATCAACGCGAAACTAAACTATTGTGCGCTGTTAACCACAGAGACCATCAAAATCTCATGTGCCTAATGTGTTAAAAAACACTTTTGTGACTTTGTGATTAAAATTAAAGGCACAAGTCCTACATGCTAAGAACAAAGTAAACTCCTATAATTACTGTGGAAAGAAACTTTGAGCCGCTTCGCCATATCGTCAATCCGCGATTAAAAACTTTCAAAACACTACTCAGGATCTCACCACAATTTTCCATTCCCAAAAAATTTGTAAATTTAAACCACAAAATTACACGTAGACCATGATCGATAAAAGAGTAAAAAACGCCCAAGAAGCCATCGCCGGCATTAGTGACGGAATGACCTTAATTGTTGGCGGATTCGGCCTTTGCGGCATTCCCGAAAATTCCATCAACGCTTTGGTAGAAAGCAATGTAAAAAACATTACCTGCATTTCCAACAATGCCGGCGTAGACGATTTTGGTTTGGGACTGTTATTACAAAAAAAGCAGATCAAAAAAATGATTGCCTCATATGTAGGCGAAAATGCCGAATTCGAAAGACAAATGTTGTCCGGTGAACTCGAAGTGGAACTCACGCCGCAGGGAACGTTAGCCGAAAAATGTCGCGCCGCGCAGCACGGAATTCCTGCCTTCTATACGCCGGCAGGTTATGGAACCGAAGTCGCGGAAGGAAAAGAAACCAAAGAATTCGACGGTAAGATGCATATTCTGGAACACGCTTTCAAAGCCGATTTTTCTATCGTAAAAGCATGGAAAGGCGATCATGCCGGAAATTTAATTTTCAAAGGGACCGCAAGAAACTTCAATGCACCCATGGCCGGAGCCGGAAAAATCACCATCGCCGAAGTCGAAGAATTGGTAGAACCAGGAGAACTTGATCCGAATGAAATTCATATTCCCGGCATTATGGTTCAAAGGATTTTCCAGGGTGAAAAATTTGAAAAGAGAATTGAGCAGAGAACGGTGAGAAAAAGAGAATTTTAATTATAAAATTTCTTCAATCAATAGGAACGGGCTTTAGCCCGTTTTCTATGAATAAGAAAATTTAACTTTAACCATAGCTCATTGTTTCCAATTAAAATAAAAAGGAAAAGTGGATGTTTTAATGCGAAAAATTCTATTTATCGTTATAATGCCCCAATGATTGGATGAGCATAACAGAGACTTCTCGCTCAAAAATTTCGTACACAAACCGGTCCTTCTTATTAACTTCCCGGCTCCAAATTTCGCCGTCATGATATTTCAATTGTTCCGGTGAACCTTTTCCCTCTCTTGGATGGTCTTCTAATTCCTGAAGGAAGGTTTGCACTTTGCTCATGTCCAATTTTCTCCCTGATTTTTTGATCGTTCTCAAATCCTTCAAGGCTCTTTTTGAAAGTTGTATTATATACTTTCCCATATTTTTTTTGGGTCAACGGTCAGTAGTTCTCCTTCTTTTTTTTCCTGTCGAGCTTCGTTAATTTTCTTGTCGAGTTCACGGTTTATCAATTCAGTTTCATTTCTTTCGAAGGTGTACTGAATTTTCATTTCTTCGAGCAATAATTTGAGCAAATTCAATTGCTTTTCGTTTTTTGGAGTAATTAAAATATTTTCCATAATCCTCTTTTTCAAAAGTTGTATAATCTGCCTACTTTAAATTTAAAGTTACAACATTTACCTTAATTATTTAAACACGCATAGAAACCTTTCTTTCCCCAATCTGCTGTCGCCACATTGCATAATACAATCCCTTTTCTTCCAGCAAATTTTCGTGCGAACCGGTCTCTATAACCTTTCCTTTTTCCAGAACGTAAATTCGGTCCGCGTGCATAATGGTGCTTAATCGGTGCGCAATTAAAACCGTAATCTGTTCTTTATCTTTCGAAACTTCTTTGATCGTCGAGGTAATTTCTTCTTCCGTAATGCTGTCCAGAGCCGACGTTGCTTCATCGAAAATAAGCAAATGCGGTTTTCGCAACAATGCCCGAGCAATCGCAATTCTCTGTTTTTCCCCGCCGCTTAATTTAAATCCACCTTCACCAATCACGGTTTCGATGCCTTTTTCTGCTCTCTCGATTAATGCCGTGGCGCTCGATTTTTTTAAAGCCATTTGCAAATCCTCGTCTGTTGCGTCGGGATTTACGAATAATAAATTTTCTTTGATGCTTCCTGCAAAAAGCTGTGTGTCCTGCGTCACAAAGCCGATCTGATTTCGCAACTCATCAAAATCGAATTCATTTCCATTAATATTATTGTAAAAAATGGCTCCTTCTTTGGGACGGTACAAGCCAACGAGCAGTTTCACCAGAGTGCTTTTTCCGGAACCACTCGGACCTACAAAAGCAATGGTTTCGCCATTCTTCACCTCAAAGGAAATATCGTTCAAGGCTTTATAAGAAGCAGATCGGTGCTGAAAGGAAACATGCTCAAACTTCAGTTTTTCAATGCCGCCAATTTTTTTCGGTGTTAGGGGTTTTTCCTCAGCAGGCTTTTTCATCAACGTATCGAAATTATGCAGGGAAGCCTGTGCTTCGCGGTAAGAAATAATGATGTTGCCGATTTCCTGCATCGGTCCAAAAATAAAGAAGCCGTAAAACATTAAGGACAAATACTGACCCGGCGTGACGATGTTTTTAAAGATCAAAAACAAAAGCGTGAAAGTGATCATTTGCTGCAGAAAATTCACCATCGTGCCCTGAATAAAACTCAAAGACCGGATGCTTTTTACTTTTCTTAATTCCAGACCCAAGATTTTGTAGGTATTGCTGTTAAGGCGTTTCACCTCCTGTTTCGTTAAGCCTAAACTTTTTACGATTTCGATATTGCGCAGACTTTCCGTAGTGCTTCCCGCCAAAGTATTGGTTTCAGCAACAATGGTTTTCTGGATGTTTTTGATTCTTTTGCTGAGGAAATTCGTGATGAAGGAAATAATGAAAATTCCGACCACATAAACCGGCATGATCGACCAGTGTAGCTGAATCGCGTAAACGGACACGAAAATGATACTCACTAAAATCCCAAAAAAGATGTTGATGAAATTGGTGATGAATTTCACCGAGTCTTCGCGAACTTTAGTTAAAATAGAAAGCGTTTCCCCACTTCTTTGGTCTTCAAATTCCTGATAGGGCAGTGCCATAGAGTGCTGCAAACCATCAGTAAAAATATTGGCACCAAATTTTTGCGTGATCACGTTCACCACATAATCCTGAAAAGCTTTCGCAATCCGGCTGACCATCGCTGTTCCTATTAAAAGGCCGAGAAAATAAAAGACGCCATTATACTCGCCGAAGCCGTAAAAGTATTCGTCCAGATTTCTGGGCAAGAGTTTTTCCTTGTCAAAAAAATTCGGATGCGTAACAAGCTGATCGAGAATATTTCCCGTAATCGCCGGACCAAATAGAGAGAAAACCTGGTTAATGGTCGCCAAAAGGAGAGATAAACTCAATAGCCATTTGTGCGGCTTCAAATATAAAAATAATGTTTTCATTTGCTGTAAAAGTAGGGTGCAAAAATACAGATATAATGTGAGCGATAAAGATATTTTCAAGATTAGGGTTTCTGTATTTTTATATGAGGTGAAAATTCTATAAATTGCAACTGCTTTCGAAAATCAAATTGAGTTGAAAATTTCGCTGAACCTTGCGTTACAAGGAGCATCTTTTTCAACCACCAACTATCAATCAAACTATGCTCACAAAAGAACAGATCGCGCAACGGATTTCCAGAGAAGTAAAAGACGGGTATTACGTGAACCTCGGCATCGGCATTCCGACTTTAGTTGCGAATTTCGTCCCCGACAATCTATCCGTGGAATTTCAAAGCGAAAACGGAATTCTCGGCATGGGACCGTTTCCGTTTGAAGGCGAAGAAGATCCGGACCTTATCAATGCCGGAAAGCAGACGATTACCGCGCTTCCGGGTGCATCTTTTTTCGATTCCGCCTTTAGTTTTGGCATGATTCGCAGTCAAAAAGTAGATCTTACCATTCTTGGAGCCATGGAAGTTTCCGAAAAAGGCGATATCGCAAACTGGAAAATCCCGGGAAAAATGGTGAAAGGAATGGGTGGTGCCATGGATTTGGTGGCCAGCGCAGAAAACATCATCGTTGCCATGATGCACGTGAATAAAAAAGGCGAATCTAAAATTTTGAAAAACTGTACTTTGCCTCTAACTGGAGTTGCCTGCGTTAAAAAGGTCGTTACCGAAATGGCTGTTCTGGAGATAACGCCGAAAGGATTCCAGCTTTTGGAAAGAGCGCCGGGAGTTTCTGTAGAGGAAATCATAAAATCTACTGAAGCAAACCTGATCATTGAGGGAGAAATCCCCGAAATGCAGTTTTAAAAATACTTTGCAATAAAAATCCTTTTCAGCTGCTGAAAAGGATTTATTTTGTTTTTGTATGTGACACAAGAATATTTATTGCTGCTTGATTTGACAACAAACTGCTAAATTTTGACGACAAGATTACTTTAAAATCTCGTTCAAAAACATCATCGTATGTTCCCAAGCTCTCCTCGCCATCACGGGATTATAATCTGGCGACTCCGGATTTGTGAAAGTGTGTTTGGAATTGGCGTACGTAATAATTTGCCAGTCTGCTTTTCCCTCTTTCATTTCTGCGACCAACGCATTATAATTTTCCTGCGTTACCCCTTCGTCATCAGCGCCGTTTTCAACTAAAATTTTGGTGGAAATTGGTCCGTTCTTCCGCGCCGAATCTTTTCCCAAACCACCATGAATAGAGACGGTTCCTACAACCTGCATATTTGCTCTGGCAACTTCCAAAGCTCCTGTTCCGCCAAAACAATAGCCGATCACCGCGATTTTATCGGGCAAGGCGCCGCTTTTTTTCAACTGTTCTAAGGCGAGAGCAATGCGCTTCTGGTACGCTTCGTAATTTTGTTTATAATATCCGGCGGTTTTTCCAGCTTCCGCGTTGTCCTTCGGATAATTTCCTTCGCCATAAATATCCGCGATAAATGCGATATAGCCGGCTTTTTCTAACTTTAAGGCGGCGGTTTTCGCTTCTTCGTCAATGCCTTTCCAGGCGGGTAAAATTAAAACGGCGGGCAGTTTTTTACCGGCATTCGAAGTGACGAGACCATTGAGTTTTTGGGTTCCATCCTGATAGGAAACGCTGGAAAGTTTTTGACTGAATAATGTGCTTGAACCCATAATTGCTGCAGTTAACAAAAGTGATTTGATCATAATTGTAAATTAATTGGAAGTAAATTTACTCATAAAGTCCCGGGAATTATCGCAATGGCTAATTGATTGTGTGAATTATTTTGATATTCGGCGTTCCCTTTTCAAAACGAAAAATTATAATTGTGTATTTTTGATCAACATTTATACAGTTTCTTATGTCGAAATATAAAATTCAAAAATCGCCGTTCGTTGTTCCGACCACCGACGGAAAACTCATCGAAGAAATCTGGGGAAATTCTACCGGAAATTCAGGGATCTCAATTGCCCACATGGTGGCGCCACCCAATTGGAGTGAACCTTTTCAGACGCCGGAATTTGATGAGTTCACCTACATCATCAAAGGAAAAAAACAGTTTGAAATAGACGGTGAAACCGTGGTTCTGGAATCTGGACAGAGTATTCTCATCCAAAAAGGCGCCCGCGTTCGGTACAGCAACCCTTTTGAAAATCCGTGCGATTATCTAGCCATCTGTGTGCCCGCTTTTTCTATGGACTTGGTCAACCGCGAGTAGTTTCTCTGCCAGACAATCCTGCCCTTTAAAAAGTCTGCCAATTTTTTGTTGTTCGCATTAAAGTCCCTCTCCTTTGGAGAGGGATTTAGGGTGAGGCAAGGCAAGGGATTCAGGGTGAGGATGCAAGGAAAGCAATTAAGCGCGAGCATTTTTAACCCTAAGATTTTGAGATAGGAATTCGGTTCAAACTAAAATTCCACACCCAACTCCCTCAACTCTTTTTCCAGATCGGTAGCTTCTTGTACATGAACACAGATAAATCCTAAGCTTTTCGCCACTTCGATATTCTTCGCATTATCATCGATAAACACGGATTCTTCAGCTATAATTTTATAACGGTTCAATAAAACAGTCCAAATTTCAGGATCTGGTTTGATTAGTTTTTCTGTCCCAGAAACTACGATTTTATCCTTGAAAATTTGGAAGAAATCGTAGTTATCCAAAGCATAAATAAAGGTTTCCGCAGACCAGTTCGTTAAGCCAAAAAGTTCGTATCCGGAATTTTCCAGTTTACGCAAAACTGCCACATTTTCGGGAATATCACGCAGCAACATGCTCGTCCAGTTATCATAATACGCGCGCAGTTCTTTTTCCCATTCCGGATGTTTCGCTACCTGAAACTCCGTGCCTTCAGCCAGAGATCTGCCGCGGTCCTGCTCTGCATTCCATTCGTCAGTAGCAATGTTTTTCAGGAAATGTTCCATCCTTTCCTCATCGTTAAAATAATCTTTGAAGAAGTATCGCGGATTCCAGTCCATCAGCACGCCACCGAAATCGAAAATAATATTTTTAATAGCCATTACTTAATTTTTCAGGTTGTAATGATGTAGTTTTCTTTTTTAAAAAGATCGAAACAAGCGTAATGATTAGAAGCAGATGCAGATAAAACGAATTTGCAATAAGTTCGATATAGCCCATTGTAAAATGACTTAACGAAATTAAAATTAAAATCTGCGCGCCATAAGGAATAATCCCCTGAACATAACATGCGAAGATGTCGAGAATAGAAGCGCTTTCCTGTGGCTTTAAACCATATTTTTCTGTGATTTCTTTCGAAACTTTTCCAGAAATTAAAATAGCGATCGTGTTATTGGCAACACAGAAATTGGCCACGGTTACCAAACCGCCAATTCCCAGTAGCGCTGTTTTCTGCGAAGTGATAATTTTATTAATATTTCTCAAGAGGAAATTAATGCCGCCTGCTTTTTCCACTAAGGCCGCTAAACCGCCTGTGAGTAGACTAAGTAGAAAAATTTCGGTCATTTCGGTAAAACCTTCATACGTATTTTGGGCAAAATCCATCAGTCCAAAAACACCCGTGCCGATGCCCAAAAGCCCAGCGAAGAGCAGACCTGAGAAAAGAACAACAAAAACATTGATGCCGATGATCGACAGCGTGATAACGAGCAAATAGGGAAGAACGAGAAGAATATTAAAATCTTTTTCTTCGATAATAACAGACGTCGTTTCCTGATTAAAACCAATAAGAAGAAGAATGATGACTGCCACAATCGCCGCCGGCAGCGCCAATTTAAAGTTAGCGCGAAATTTATCTTTCATTTCGCAACCCAAACTTTGCGTGGCTGCGATGGTGGTGTCTGAAATTACAGATAGATTATCCCCAAACATGGCACCGGATAAAAGTGCTGCACCAACCAAACCCAGCGGCGATCCGCTTTTCTCCGCAAGATCAATCACAATGGGCCCTAAGGTTACAATAGAACCCACGGAGGTTCCTGATGCAAAAGAGAGAAAAGAGGCGATCAGGAAAATACCGACGGGAAAATAAGCCGGTGAAATATAATTTAAACCTAAATTAACGATGGTATCGACACTTCCTGTTGCTTTGGAAACCGTAGCGAAGGCGCCCGCCAATAGGTAAATCATGCACATGGTGAGAATTTTGCCATCACCACAACCTTTCAGAAAAGTATCGATCTTATCATTTACCTTTCCTTTTAAAAGAAAAAATGCCGTCACGATACCTACAAAAGCCGCGATCGGGGAGGGCAAAGCATAAAAATCGTCGTTATAAATTCCGAAGCCTAAAAAAACTCCTACGAAAAGGAGTAAAGGTAAAATGGAACGGAAGGAACCGGTAGTTGTAGACATTTTGCAAAACTATGCTTCAAAAAGAAGAAATGCAAGAGGCTATCAGATCAAAAAGTCCAATTTATTTTGACCGGCATGAAGGGATTTATTCATTAAAAACGGTGATTCTGATTTTGTTATCATTTCCTTTTATCGATTTTAATTTCCCTATTTGATATTGATGGAAGTCATCAAAATAGGTAAAAGTAATTGTTCCAATCGATTTGATTTTACCTTCTTTATAGTTGTAAAAATCATCAAAATACTCAAATTTTACATCGCCAACAGAACTGATTTTCCCCTCCCGATACGAATAAAATTCGTCATAATATTTGATGGGAATTCCGTTTACCGATTTTAATTTGCCGCTTCTGTACTTATAAAAATCATCGTAATACTCGAAATCTGAATCGGAAGAAACCCCTGACGCCGGATCTCGGTAAGTAAACTCGACATCATTTTGAAAGGTTGCCGATGCAGACTGGTTTAAAATTGCATGAGTGTCCGTTATTAAATTCATGGACAGCAGATAGCCATTTGTATCGATGGATATTGCAGTTCCTTTCAAGTTTAGATTAACGATGGCGTTCTTGCCATTTTGCGTGAGAAGAATTTCTTTAATTTCCTGAGCCTGAAATAAATAGAAACTCATTGAAAGAAGCAGAATATAGAATTTTTTCATGCGGATTTATTTAAAATTTATTTTAAAATTCAAATGGACAAAACTCGTACCCTTTGTCGCTGAACTTCGCAAAAATATGCTGCAAACCATTACTCAGAATAATCTCTTCTGCTTGTAAAATGGAGTTGTATCGCGCCGTTTGTTCGAAAGTATTTTCCGTGAGTTTGATGGCGGGCGCCTTACATTCCACCAAAATTTTCGCTACCGTTTTTTCCGTGACCAAAAGATCGATGCGCTTCGTCGTTCCGTTTAAAAGCAGCTTTTTTTCCAGGATAAGGGATGATAAATTCCGGCCCTTTTCGAAGTGAAAATAATGCACCCAATGTTGTCGTACCCATTCTTCCGGCGTCATCAGCAGCCAGGATCTGCGCACCAAATCATAAATAAAAAACTTATCTTTGTCTCTCTTGATCTCAAAATTATAAGTCTCTTTAAAATTCAGTTTCGGCAGTTCCATTTATGAAAGAATTAGATTTAATCCTCAAAAATATCAAAAATAAAGAGCTTTTGCCTATTTATTTTTTTCATGGCGAAGAACCTTACTTCATGGATGTGGCACTGAAATCTTTTGAAAACGATTTTCTGGAGGAAGACGAAAAAGCTTTTAACCAAACGGTGGTTTACGGCAAAGACACTACTTTTTCCGACGTGCTTTCCCTTGCGCGCCAGTTTCCTATGATGGGCGACAAACAGGTGATTATTTTGAAAGAAGCGCAGGAAATCAAAATGATCGAAAAAGAAGCCGAAGCCTTAAAAGCCTACGCCGAAAATCCTGTTCCCTCCACGCTTTTGGTCATCGCCTACAAATATAAAAAAGTAGATGCCCGAAAAAGTTTCGCCAAAATTCTTTCCAAAAACAAAATGCTTTTCCTCAGCGAGAAAATTAAGGATTATGAGGTCGCAAAATGGATTCAAGCTGAAATGACGAAGCTTTCCTTCAAGACCAAACCTCACATTCCAACTTTGCTTTCGGACTATTTGGGCACCGATCTGTCCCGTATTTCCAACGAGTTGCAGAAGCTGAAGATGATTTTGAAAGAGGGCGAAACCATCGACGAAAAAATGATCGAAAGCCACATTGGCATCAGCAAGGACTTTAATATTTTCGAACTCATCAAAGCTCTGGGCAAAAAAGATGCGGCAAACTCCTTTAAAATCGCGCATTATCTCGGCAAGGCACCGAAACAGAATGCTTTCCCCATGATGGTCGGAAATCTCTACAACTTCTTTTCAAATCTGGTTATTTTTCATACGATGAAAGGCGCTTCGCCGCAAGCGCAGGCTTCGGCTCTGGGCATAAATCCCTATTTTATTGCCAGTTTTACGGAAGCGGCGCGGTTTTACAACCTGAAACACTGCACCCGAATTATTTCCATACTGCGCGAAATGGATCTTAAAAGCAAAGGTCTGGGCGCGGTGAATATGACGGAAAGCGAACTTTTGAAGGAAATGGTGTACAAAATCCTGAACGTCGACAAATATAAAGTTAAGACGTAAAATACTTTTTTGGGCGACTTCATCCGTCCTCCATTCCCGCTTTTTTGTTCCACTGCGTTCCACAAAAAGAGCTCCATTCAGGCCGGGTCGCGGCGGAGTTTTTAAAAATAAGTTCACTTTTTTGTAACCTTTGATTTTGCTTTTATAAAAATGACAAAGCAAACCTTGCTGATAGTTTTAAAAAATAAAATGGAAATATATGACGATTTCTATGAGGCTCGAAATTTTCGTTATCGACAAAATTCATCGCACTTTCCTTCGTTAACCCAAAATAAATCACGATTTTTGACAACTCAAAACCTCAACCTTAATTAATGGAAGACAATATTTTAGACTGTGTTATCGTAGGTTCCGGTCCCTCCGGATTTACCGCCGCAATTTATGCCGCCCGTGCAGACCTTAAACCTCAACTTTACACCGGCCTCGAACCCGGCGGACAGTTAACCACCACAACCGAAGTGGATAACTTTCCCGGCTATCCCGACGGCGTTACAGGTCCCGCAATGATGATGGATCTGCAAAAACAAGCCGAACGTTTCGATACCAAAGTTCATTACGAAATGATCACAAAAACCCAATTTTCCACGGAAGTGGGCGGCGTTCATAAGTTGTGGGCGGGGAACAAAGAAATTTTCGCAAAATCAGTCATTATTTCTACAGGCGCTACCGCAAAATATTTAGGTCTGGATGACGAGAAAAAATATTCCGGCGGCGGTGTTTCCGCCTGTGCAACCTGCGATGGATTTTTCTACAAAGGAAAAGATGTCATCGTTGTGGGAGCCGGCGATACTGCGGCAGAAGAAGCTACTTACCTCGCGAAATTGGTGAATAAAGTAACGGTTTTAGTGCGAAAAGATCATTTCCGCGCGTCCAAAGCCATGATCCACAGAGTGAGTAATACGCCAAATATTGAAGTTAAATTTAACCACGAATTAACCGGTATTGAAGGCGAAAACTCTTTGGTGGAAAGAGGCGTGGTGATCAACAATATTACGAAGGAAACCTCGACGATCGATGTTCACGGTATTTTTATCGCGATCGGCCATACGCCAAATACGACGATCTTTAAAGACCAAATCGATTTAGACGAAAACGGATATATCCAAACCATTCCGGGTTCCACCAAAACCAACTTGCCGGGCGTTTTTGCAGCCGGCGATGTGCAGGATCATATGTACAGACAGGCCATTACGGCGGCGGGAAGCGGTTGTATGGCGGCGATGGATGCAGAGAAATATTTGGCCGAACTTGTTTAAAGCAAGCGTACGTAAGTTTTTGAATTTTCAATTGCTGAATTACCGATGGCTTATAAAAATTGCTCATGAAAAACCTCGTCTACATATTTCTCGGCGGCGGCTTCGGAAGTGTTTTGCGTTTCCTGATCTCCAATTATACCCAGAAATTGTGGAACATCAGCTCCTTTCCGATGGGCACTTTTGTAGTGAATATGCTTGGATGTTTTTTAATCGGCGTTTTTACAACTTACTTTATCAGGATTGACAGTTCCCTTAAATTTCTTCTCATCACAGGATTTTGTGGCGGCTTTACAACATTTTCCACCTTTTCTGCGGAGAATTTTTCGTTATGGCAAAGCGGAAACTATTTCATCCTGGGATTGTACATTTTACTGAGCATTATTGTAGGATTAATCGCTGTTTATTTGGGTTTGCAGGTGGCTAAGAATTAATTTTGAGATTGATAATGAGCCTTTTAAAAGTTTTTTGTGCAAATAATTTGGTCGCTATGTAAAAGCTTTTTATATTTGCACCACCGAAAAAGAGAAATCTATTTCATTGGAGAGCTGGCAGAGTGGTCGATTGCGGCAGTCTTGAAAACTGTTGACTGTAACAGGTCCTGGGGTTCGAATCCCTAGCTCTCCGCAGAAAACCCCATAAACATAATGTTTATGGGGTTTTTTTAATTTTAGGTGCTATTATAGGTGCTAATCTTTCAGCCTTACTACAATTTCTACTCTAATTCATTCTTGAAATTATTAACGATTTACCGATGTTAAAATATTAAATAGTAAGAATTATATCGATCTAGTTCTTCACTGCAACAATGTAAATAAAATGAATAATGTTAAATGAAATCTCTTTTAAATAATGAAATTTTCAAAAATAACAACACTATAAGTATAAATACGTAATGAATATAATGATTTTTTGTGTAGTATTGCAATTATTAAAGTTATTTATGGTATATTTATTATGTGCAGTAATGTAAATAGTTAAACTAGAAGAGTAATTAGCAAAAAGAGACGACTTCTAAAAAATATATTTGGTTGCACAGAGAAGTTTATAAAATCAAAATTGATATAAAATGATAAAACTATCTATGGTAATTTGTTTAACGTTCGCTATGAACATAGCGGCTCAAACGACAGCAATACAAACTGCATCGCAAGTATTAGAAATGGAAATAGTTTCAATGTTACAATCAGACGGTATTTTATTAAAACAATCTGAAATAGATTGCAAAGGAGATTGTTCAAATATTGGACTTTGGAAAAACAATCACAAAAGAGACAAATGGTTGAAAAATAATAATGATTTAAAAAAAAGGTTCATCAATAAGTTTAAAGCTCCATCATTTTGTGAAAATAGAAATGTTGCTCCTCAATTTATTTTCAAAAATAAATCACTTGGATTACTTGGAAGCTACATCATTAATAATAATAACTTGTCAATATTAAATAGTAGCTCTACACCGATACTGCCAGTTCTAGAAAACGGAACACAAATAAGCATTTTTAGCCCAAGAAGTGAGGGAAGTAATTACTTATTGAACTATACGTCAAATAAATTGTTTGAAGGAAATTTAGAAAACGGCGTTTCGTCAGAGTTTAAAGATTTTTACACTTCTAAACTTTTATATAATGGTAGTATTAATAATGAAAATAGAAGTCGAATAAATATTGGAGCAGGAGTTTTTGAAAATAAGCTAGCGAAAATTTACGGAAATATTGAACAGATTTCTTCAAATGAGTTTGAGCCTGTTTTCTTGCTTTGGAATGAATATAGAAAGGGAAACATTAAGCCTAATGATAAAATAATTAAATCATTTGAGGGTTTATGCTACTTTTCAATGAAAGGAGTAGAAAAAAAGAAACAGAAGAATTTAATGCTGAAGTTGGTTCGTCTGGTAAATATCCATTTTTAAATTACAATGTTAATGCAAAAACAAAATGGACAAATAATAATAGTCTTTCTATTCAAAGGGATATTTATAATGTTTATATGTTTTCTCAACCAGATTTACAACCAGTACCAAGTAAAGAAAAGATTATTGCGTGCTGGAATAATCTAAAGCCTTCAGAATATGTAATTAGATCTTCAACTGCGACGACAGATAATAATATTCCTGCAAATTCCCCTTTGATCTTAAAGGTTAAATTTGGACCAATTCCTAATAATGAAGTTTTATCCATTGTTAAACTTGACGAAGAGTATTCTATTGGTAAACTTCCTAGCGAGTTAAAAAAAACTATTAAATCAATTCGTTTAGTAACAGATGATGCAACAAGGATAACGAGTGAGAATGGGTATTATTATTTTGATGTTGAAATTACAAGAGACGAAAATTTTTTAGCTCAAGCACTTAATTCTGTAAATCCTAAAATATCGCTTGAATTATATTTGAGGATTTACTACAGTAATTCAATTGGAAGTGATACTTTAGACATTAAATATAGACCAATCACCATAACAACCGAGCTGCATCCGACCCCATCTTCAGAATATGAAATAAAATCTTCTAAGTTAGGTCAAACATACAACTACTCAATTCCAATTAAGTTTAATACATCTAATCTGCCATTAACAATAATATCAACTCCTAAACCTCCAAAAATTATTGATGTCTATGGATTGCCGACTTCAATAGATCAAAACTTAAAAAAACTACTAACAGATGCCACTTTCCAATTGAAAGGAACCAATGAATACAATGGTAATTTTTCAATCCCTATTAATAACAATTATTTTGATATTAATCTGAGAAGCCACGAAATAGTAGTTCTTATAGAATTTTATGGAAACAATGGAACTTCTTATAAAAGGAAACTTCCGCTCAAATTAATTGCACCAAATGAGATGTTAGAAGCATCTACTACAACAAATATTATATTAAACGGCAATCAAGAACTTCTTAATTCTTTAAAATCTGAAGCTATTCTTACAGGCAATTTGACTGTGTCTGAATTTGTTGAAAAATACACCAGTAATGGTCAAACCGATATTATTAAGTTGGTTGACGGGTTAAAAGAATTAAACGTACTTAACCAAATTCCTAATGGAAATTATGTTGTTCCTGTTAAGCTTGTTGATATTGAAAAAATTAAGAAATAGTAAGAATATTATCACCTGTCTGGCAAACGGTGAGTTGCCTGGATGAAAAATCTATGGTTCAACGAAACTTTCTTCTAATGAACATTACAACTAATGATTCTCGGTCTCAATAATCTGGTCATATCATTTAATATTTCCGAAACTTCTAACCATAAACAAGCAAAAAAATGAATGAATTAGAATCTTTAAAAAATATATTTAAGGACAGAATTTTTAAAATCCCAGATTATCAACGTGGCTACGCTTGGACGGAAAGACAATTAAAAGACTTTTGGGAAGATGTGATAAATCTACCAGCCGACAGATTTCACTATACCGGACTTTTATCACTTAAAAAAGTTGATCGAAACGTTTGGAATAATTGGAATGACGAAAGATGGTTATTAGAAGACCGAGGTTACAAACCTTTTCACGTTGTTGACGGACAACAAAGACTAACAACATTTGTGATTTTCATTCAGGCAATTTCTGAAATATTAAAAGCAATTCCCGAAAACAAAGACAAAAAAGACGAAGATATTTACCTTGGTTCGTTCAGCTTAAAAGCAATCAAAGAAGAATATTTAGTTGTTCATAGACCGCCTCAATTTATTATCAGTACATACAAATTCAGTTATGAAGTTGATAATCCTAGTTTCAAGTTTTTAAAGTATAGAATTTTCAACGAACCAAATAGCGGAACTATTCAAGAGACTTTTTACACTTTAAATCTTGAAAATGCCAAACGCTTTTTTGCTGAAAACCTTACAAACTATTATGAAAAATATGGACTTATAGAGATTGAAATTCTTTTTAAAAAACTAACTCAAAATCTAATGTTCAATGTTTATGAAATTAGTGACGATTTTGACGTGTTCGTTGCCTTTGAGACAATGAACAACAGAGGAAAAAAGCTTTCAAATCTTGAACTTCTAAAGAACAGACTTATATATCTAACAACACTTTATGACGAGAAAGAATTAAAGACAGATGAACGTTTTTCACTTCGTGAAAAAATTAACGATTCTTGGAAAGAAGTTTATTATCAACTTGGAAGAAACAAACAAAACCCATTGAATGACGATGATTTTCTTGTTGCTCATTGGATAATGTATTTTCAATATACAAGAGAGAAAGGAGACGATTACATACGTTTTCTTTTAGAGCAAAAATTCACACCACAAAATATTTATGCAAAAACGGAAGTTGTTGTAAGTTCGTTACAAGAATTTGAAGAAGTTAGAGAAGACGAAGAAACCGACCAAGAAGAAGTTGAAGAAAATGAAAATGAAGAAACAGTTGTTCTTCGTTCCAAACTTTCGGCAAAGGAAATCGAAGATTATGTAAATAGCTTAAAATCTGCGGCTGTCCATTGCTACAACACTCACAATCCAGTTAATAATACAGACTTAACAAGTGCGGAAAGTTTGTGGATTGACCGATTAAACCGAATTGGTATCATTTATTTCCGACCACTTGTAACTGTTTCTTTCTTATCAAATGAAGTTGACTCAAAGCAAAGGGTTAAACTATTTAAAGCAATTGAAAGATTTATTTTTATAACATTCCGTTTAAGTAGAGCTTTTTCAACTTATCGAAACAGTGAATTTTATAGAGCAGCAAGACAATTTAGAAATAACGAATTGACAGTTGAAGAAATAACTGAACGCCTCGAACAACGAATGAGTTATTGTTTTTACACACCTGAAAACACAACAGATAATTTCTTTGATTACACATATTTTCAAAAATTTATTGATAAGAAATTCAAAAATGGTGGTGGCTTTTACCATTGGAATGGTTTACGATATTTCTTGTACGAATATGAAATGGAAAAAGTAAGGCAGAGAGGAAGTCAAAAAATAGATTGGAAACTTTTCATAAAAGGTGAAAAAGACAAAATTTCAATTGAGCATATTTATCCTCAAACGCCTGACAACAAATGTTGGAAAACATCTTTCAAAGGTTATAAAAAAAATGAAATAAACTTTTTTCAAGGAACATTGGGGAATTTACTTCCATTATCACAAAGCATAAATTCGAGCTTACAAAACGACTGTTTTTTGGACAAGAAAAATCCACGGTATAACGAGAAAAAAGAGAAAATACGACAGGGGTACTACGACGGGTCACATTCAGAAATTGAAGTTTCGACAAATGAGGAATGGAATGCTAAAAAAATACTAGACCGTGGACTGAATTTAATTGAGTTTATGGAAAAAAGATGGAACCTCAAATTTGAAAACGACTTCTCTAAAACCGAATTACTATTTTTGGCATTTATGCTACCAGATTAAATATATAAAAAGACTGATGCTATAAATGCCATTTTGATAACATAGCAGGCTTAATACTAAAATTAAATATTAGTATATATCTGTATTTCATAAAGATACAAATAAAAAGTAGTTATATTATAAGCTACACCCAAAAATTATGGACAAACATTACAACATTAATGGTATTTCCACAACTAATCCCACTAGTGATTCAGTAGTATATGAATGGAGCAATAATTTCTCAATTACATCCAATGACAATACTGATGAAATAGATATCAAACTCATTACTTTAAATCACAAAGTCGCTGGGAAACTATTCGGCAGTCTGCAGAATCTCCACTCTTTACCACTGAATATGGCACATTCCTATGGCGGTGTGGACGGTGAAATTAAAGTTTCAAAACAAGAGTTTGAAAAATGGGTTATTTCACAAAAATCAGAACAAACTCATAAGATACTTTTTTATTACGATTTTCAAAATCTTGTTGGATCACTGCAAAATTTAGTGCAGGAATCGAGATTTCTTTTCTGTGATTTTTACAAGACACTAAACGAGAACTCTTTTATGTTACTTGAAAAACCTCTTCAACCTAACATTCTAATTTTTGCTTCGGGGCAATTAGTCACCAATATATTTTCTAAAATAAATCACTTATTTATTAATCTCGTAAGTCAATTGGATTTTATTACAAAAATTTCTTTTGAGCTTGAAAATTTGCCTAAAAGCTTTGTTGAATATCCTAAATTAAAATCAAAGGGATTACTTTATGGTGATTTCAGGAAAATAAAAAGCATTGATTTTTCTAATACTATTTTCGAAAAAACCGATAACTTAAAATTAATTCTTAGCTTAAGAAATGAAATAATTCACAATTCTTCATTTGAGAATATTCCTAAAGTTTATCAGTTATTTCAGAATAATATTATGATTGAGAAATTTATTTTTGTTCCTGACACAACAAATGGAATTTTTGATTCCTTCAAAAATAGAAATAGGTTCTTCAATAATGAAATAAAACTTAATGAAATCTTACCTAGTCTAATAACCGATTTTTGGCAAAAGTTGGGGTCAACAATAGATAAAATAAACTGATGCAATCGCCAACCAAAAAACATTAAAATCTTAATTCAAAGAATTTTAATGTGTAGTTATTATCTGATTTTAATTCTTATAATCAAAATCTTAATTAAATATGAATGATAAGTTTCAATATCGGTTATCAGAAGATGTGAAAGCTGCAGTAGCCCAAAATCTCATTGATATTTTAGAGAAAGACGTAGATATAAATGAACAAACTATACGGTTCATTTGTAATTGGTGTCGTACTGGCCCTGATGAAAAAAGGAAGGCATTTTTCGATGTATGGGATTTGGTTTTAAAAAATTATCTTCCAGCAATAACACCTATTTTATTTAGGGCTTGTGAAAAAATAGGTAAAAATGGTACAATAGCAAGTTTTACAGGACGTTTGGAATGTGCTAGAAGATTTAGCGGGGGTGAAGGTTTTTTATTGATTTGTGATACAAAAGAGACACTCCAATTCGTAGGGAAATTTTATAAGATTGGTGAATACAAACATACATTTTATCCACTTGTTAATGTTTTAAAAAAGGCGAAGGATTCTGGAGGTTGCGGATTCACGGAAAGATTTTTGAATGAGTTTATAGGCGAAGACGAATATATTATGAGAATTAACCTAGATTATGGACATAGTTTTAGATGGACGTAATGAACACTGAAAATAAATTTGCTTAACAGTTTTGATAATGATTTTGTAAATATTAATTTCTGGTATGTGTAGAATTTAGCATGTTAAGTGAATGCTTTTTGACATTATTCAAATTATTATCTGAAATGCATTGCCATAAATATGAATATTGAATCTAAATTACTTGAGATAAGAAAAATTGCTAGAGAGCGGGGAACATACGTAATGGGAAAATTGTTTGATGACTACTTAACGGGAGTGATGTCGAAAGTAAAAATTCCGTCCTGTTCTTTTTGTGGTGATGAAGAGAATTTAACAAAAGAACACATTATACCTAAGTGGGTTTTTGAAAGCCATCCGGAAAAATTCTTTAAATCTGATGTTAATCAACTTGAGCAAAAGTACATTAAGGCTACAATACCATTATGCAGAAAATGCAATTCTGATTTATTTAATTCTATAGAGCGTAAGATTCAAAAAGTATTATCAAAAGTTGATTTAAAGAGGTCATTTTACAGTTCTGAAGATTGGTTGCTTATAATTAGATGGTTAGAAATTATTGATTTTAAATTCCAAATTTGGGATTTAAGAACAGAATTTAAACGTCACAAAAAATCTGAATATGTTCCATTTTTGGCAGATTTTTCAATTGCATTTATGCGTGATATTTCAGTAAGGAGTGTAACTACGAAAACAAGAAAATCTCTTAAAAGAATTGCAACAAAAGATAAGAGTAAACGAATTTCTTATCTTTTGGTTGGAAATACTAAGAATAAGTCATTTCATTATATGCATACTTCCGGGGAATTCATATTCATAGAAATTCCTTTGTATAGCAAGTTCTTTTTTTACTTTTATGAAAAGGATTTTAAAAACGAAGCACACGCTAAAAATGAAGCGTTAAAGATTATAAAGTCATTTTATTAAGATTTAGTAATGCATATAAACCACCAGCGTTTTGTTTCAATAGCTATATAATTTTTATTAGGCTGAAAATTAATAAGTTGATATTTTGCTTATCTTTAGAAATAAATTTAGAATCCCTCAATAAAACCAACGCACAAGGATAATATCCATTTTATGAACGATACAAATCCCAACAAATCAGAACTTCAATTTCTGACTTTAGCATATAATCGATTTTACGATATTTATGATGAAGTTATGGATGATGATTTTTGGGACAAAACCGATTGGGAAAGATTTTCAAAAATAAAACAAGCATTTTCGATATACACTGAATTGCTAAACTACGAACCTTTAAAATTGGTAATTGAGAAATTAAAGCAAACAAGACCTCCTATGGAATCTGAAATAGGAAGCGAACTTTTCAAGTTTGTAAGGAATGTTGTTGCACACTTTCCATTTTTCAAAAGTTGGGATAAGTTTCAGCAGGAATCCATCAAATAAATGTTGATAGCGTATCATATCCGGATTGGCGTACAGACATAGTTGCCACAATGATTGAAAGGACAAATAATTGGGCATATAGCAAAGCTTCACAAAAATGTAGGTTCTGCAAAACGAAAGGAAAAACAAAGCGAAAAGGTATGGTATTCCCTGATGGTTTTGATTTTCATTCCCAACCATAGTCAAAAACTGCAAGCCATTACCTTTTGCTGATTTGTAATAGCAATCCAAGTCTTGATGCAAATGATGGGGAGATTCCCAATGTGGCTCGGGATGATAGGGACTTGAAGCGTAAATCCTGTTTTTACCCTGTATAATTTTTACAGGATAATTTTTTAACTTTACAATTCAGATGATTTAATAGAAATGGCTTTATCTTTAAGCCTTTAAATTTGATAACCGCTATGGAACAGAAAATACATCAGGGAAGAAATGTAAAACGCTTTAGAGAAATGCTAGGCATCAAACAGGAAGCTTTGGCTTTTGACTTGGGTGATGAATGGAATCAGAAGAAAATTTCTTTATTGGAGCAGAAAGATTTCATCGAAGAAGATCTTCTAAAGGCCATTTCAAATGCTCTTAGAATTCCTGTAGAAGCTTTTCAGAATTTTGATGAAGAGCAAGCGATTAATTTTATTTCAAATACTTTTCACGATACGCAGGGTTTGATTAACTATAGTCCAACTTTTAACAATAATTCTATTGATAAATTAGTGCAGTTGCACGAAGAGAAGATTGCTCTTTATGAAAGAATGCTGAAGGAAAAAGATGAAATGATGAATAGGCTTGAAAAGCTTATTAACAAATAAAATATAAGTAATTCGGGATAATTACTTTTTCATAGGGAAGGCTCAACTGATAGTTGAGCCCTTTTTAAATAGATAATTTACAATTTGTTTTTGAAAGATTACTTCCTACAGTTTGGGTGTTGCACAAAGTTCAATGGAATAATCTAAAGTGAAATCTTAAAAATATTTTTACAGAATTCCAACAGCAAAGCTTTTGGGAATAACACATCTGACTTAGTTTTTAATAATTTTCATTGTCATCTTCTTCTATGTTTGTACTGTTTATTTCTTCATATGCATCGTCTAACCCTGCATTTTTATAAATTTCAGATAGCGACTTTTTTGGGAAGTTTTTGTTTTGATTTAACTTGATTGCTTCAAGTAATATTTCATTTGCTTTATTAATATCGTTCTCAATATAGTAAGCGTATTCACCCTGCATACATCTAAGTATATCATCAGATTTAATGTCTGGATTTGATTTTACAGAGTTCATTAATGTTTCTAAAATTTTTATGTCAGATGAACTGGTTTTTTTTCTTCTTATGATACTTACAAAATAGGAATGAATGTGGTAAATATTTGTTTTTCTTTTCTCATAGTTATCTTTTGCTAAATCTACGGCATCATCATATTGACCAAGCGATAAATATATGTTTACAATTTCTCTTTTTGATCGGGAATGCTCAGAGTAATATTGAAGAGCTTTAGAATAGTTTTCTAATGCTTTCATTCTATTTCCCTTATGTCTGTAATAAAAGCCTAACAGAAAATAATAGTCTAAATTATTTGTTTCGTTTCTAAAGAACGAAATATGGTCAAAAAACTTCTCGTTCTTGGTTCTGGCATAAGCCAACGTTAATCTATAATTGGTTTCCCAAATTATTTGTTGATCATAGTTTTGGTTTTCTAATAATTCAACACAAATTTTAATTACATAATCATAATTTCCTTTGTCATACTCCTTAATGACATTTTTTATTATTAACGAAGGAATAAAGTATTTTTTAGGCACTTTTAATTTATTCTCTAGCATTGCTTGTAGAGTTACCATAAACTCAGAATAATCATTTACAATAATCTTGTCTAAATCCTCTTCAAGTAATTCTTTTGAAATAGCATCCAGTTTCGTTTTGTACTTCTCTTCGAGCTTTATTTTTGTCCTATTAATGAAGTCTGATAAGGTGGGGTTTAATTTTACATAATCATATCCACCAAAAACGAAATTGAATAATGATAAGTCAAACAATGTTTGAAGAGCATTTGAAGTTTCTTCATTATCCCCTAAAACTTTATTTATTAGTTCGGTGCTGAAAATTTCATTTGTCGAAAGTAAAATAGCTAATTGATATGCTATTGGGGTATCTTTTAGGTGATTCAATAGTGTGCTACTAAATCTGTCGGAGTATTCAATAATGTCATTGACATTTTTCTTTGCTTCAAAAGGATTTATCTCTATCAAATTAACTGCATAAATTATTTGTGAGGGTATTCCTTTTAGATGTTCAATGAAAAACTCTTTATCTTCGCGACGTATTCCGTCAAGTTGATATATTTTGAGTAATCGTAAAAATAAATTTTTCGTTTCAGGCGTAGATAGTTCGGGAATTCTATAAACAAGTGATTTTCTTTCTCTTTTGAGTTTTACTTCATTAGGTCTATACTTTGAAATCAAACATAAAACAAGATTGTTGTCAAAGATTTCGTTATTAACAAGCTCCTTAAACCAATTTACTACAGAATTATTAGGTAAAATAATACCACCTTCATCAACTATGAAAATCAATTCCTTGAAGTCCATAAATTGCTTAACAAGATTAACAGCAATTTCAATTTTAGATTCAATACTTAAGCTTGAAAAATCATAATCTAAAATTGCAGGATTTTTACTTATAGTATTTAATTTATAAATGAAGTTTTCAATGCTTTCTTTTGATTCAATTGTAATATATGTTGGTGTGTCTAGATATTCTGTTAATTTATATTTTCTAAGAGCATTCTTAAGAAAAGTTCGTCTTCCTATACCTTCAAAGTAGTTGTATGCGATTATGTATGTCGGTGTCCAACTGTCAATGTTATTAATCTCATTTTCAAATTTTTCCATTTCGGAATTACGCCCAACAAAATTATTTTCGATATCTTGATTAAATTTTGTTTTTTTGAAATTAACTTCTCTAAGTGCCTGACGTATCTTTTTTAAGATTATGACTTCATTGTCTATATATTTCAAATTGTAAGGCTTAGCAATCCAACTTGGTAGCCTAACGTCAGAATACAAAATTTTTTCGTCAATGATTATAGGAATAATTCTGTGTAAGATCTCACTATTCATATTTTCTTTTGCTCTTTGAATTTCTTTTTTCACCCATTCAGATTCTAATGAGTCATCTGAGATAAACAAAACAAAAATATCCGAACTGTCCAATTCGCTAAATATTTGTTCGAGGGTTATGCGTCCAGGGTCAAATGATATTTCGTCTAATACACAATTTTTGTTTCCAAGTTGATTAGCTACTTTACGAACTATTTCTTTGTCTTTGCTACTGTGAGATAAAAATGCTTTAGCCATAGTTTATTGCCTTGTTATTATTCTGAACATAAAATAAATGTCCAAGATGGCTAATATAATAAATTTTGCACATTTTAAGTTATTTGACAAAAAGTGAAAATCTATTAAAATTACCGCTAAAGTTGAATTTTTACCCTGCAACACACCTTACACAAAACTATTCTCAGTTGACGTCTCACTATGAACCTCTTACTAAAACTTTTTAATGCGAGTAATTCTTGCAAATCATACCACAGCCTATATTTTAACTACTCCTTTTGCTTACTCGCAGTAAATCCATCCTTAAATCTTAAAAAATCTTCCGCTTTTTTAGGATTATTTTTAATCCACAATTGCATTACTTGAGTGTTTTCAGTCAATATTTTTATTTCGTTTTCGTTATAGATTTTTTTTCCTTCATCAGCAATTTCATTTAAAATATCTTGGCGCAGTTCACTTTTTGCTTTGATGCTTTCTTTATACCAATTGGTTGCTAAATTGATAGAAATAATCAGCACCAAAACTGCAAAAATTGCAACTCCAATTCCGCTCCAAATAAATTTCTCCATCCTTTTTGCTGGTTTGTGAAAACTTTCTAAAAAATCGCTGGTTTTTTTTGAAATAACGGCTCCTATTATGGTGGCAATATCTCCTAGATATTGATTTCTTGAAAGTTGTTCTTTTTCATAAAAAGCCAATACCTCATTAGGAATTTCTTTTATGACTTCAAGGTCTAATTGCATTTGACCAATTGCCAATACCAGATCTTCAATATCCGCTTTCACTTCCGCATTAGATTCCTTATTCTCCAAATTTGAAGCAATGTTATTGTTATTAGATTTTATCACGTTTTCCAAAAGTTCCATTCCACTACTTTTAGATTCTTCGTTTTGATTTTGATTTTCCATTTTTTTGATTTTTGAATAGTTAATATTTACCTTGATTTCCGCTTCTTTTTCCAAAGTTCATCATCGTTTTGCGCAACATAATTCGGCTTCAAAAGCTCTTCTAAAAGTTCACTTGCAATTTTTGCTACACTTTCCTTTGATGATGATTGTGGTTGCGTGTTCAGACTATTTATTTCGCTGATTCCGGACATTGATTTTATCAGATCTTGAAAGGTAGAATCTATTTCAGAAAGAGAAAACCCCTTGTATTGATTAAAAAGCAATCCGTTTTTCTGCTTGTTATTTCCCAATTGTTCAGTTTTACCTATCCACACATCTTGAATTTCATTTTTTTGATTGGGTGTAAATTCTTCTTTATATTGAATTTTTAAAGAAAATCCTTTCTGATGAAGATTGGCTCGAAACTCTTTCCAATTCTCAGCCGTTTTCTCGAATTCCTGAACTGCATTTTTCACTTCAAACAAGGATTTTATTTCAGAAATTTTCAGTTGATTTGAGATTTCAGACAGTTTATAACCTGCTTTATAAATTCTTTCCGTCTGATGATTCTTGTCGTTTTCCATCACTATTCGCATTCCCGAAATCCCGTCCTTGACATTTGAAGACAATTGAACTTCAAAACCTTTTTTGTTCATTGCTAAGATCAGATCATCAAAATTATCTTCTGACCTAATAGCTTCAGTCAAGCTTCTCAGAATCTCTGCTTTTTTCTGAATTCCAATTTCAACATCGGTCAATAATCCTCTTGCTTTACAAAATTCTCGAACAGCTTCACCAAATCTCTTTCCGATATCGTGTGCTTTCACGGTGCACTTTCCCGATATATCAATCCTATTGACGACAAAATGAATATGCTTATGTTTCGTACTGTTGTGAATATCGAGTCGATATTGATTTTTGTTTGTCAAACCTACTTTTGCAAGAGCTTCTATCGCAATTTGTTTGAATTCTTCATCCTTCAATTTTCTACCAATTTCGTCTGGTTGAGAAATATAACCCGTCAAAGCCCATTTGTTCACTTTGGTATTTCTTTCAGCTACTCTTTTCATTTCCTGAAATTGACCTTCAGAAGTATCGCTTAGAAGATAATTAGAAGCCACCATCTCTGCTGTTCCTTTATCGTTTGCATTGTATTCCAAAGCAATTTTTGTGATTGCTCTTGTGGTTGCTGAATTATTCATCGTTCTGCATTTTTGAATATAAATATTGATGAATTAATTGGATCAGATTTTCAATTTTTACTAAAATTTCTTTCTTATTTTCAAAAACATTCCATTCCCGATTTCGCAAAAGATTGGTTATTTTTTTGAAATGGTTTCCATACTGAAGTAAGACTTCATCAGTTTTAAATTCATTGATTTTTAATTCTTTTTCCAACAAAACATTTCGGAGATAGGTTGATAATTTGAGCGGATGTTTTTCTTGCTTTTGAAGTAGAATTTCATATTCAGAATTGGTCATTCGTATTGAAATAACTTTGTCTAATTTTTTATTTTCTTTAGTCTTCAAACCACCTTTTCTGCCCAGCTCCTGAAAATGTTTTTTTCTTTTTTCCTGAGCAATTTTGGCTTCGTTTTCTTTGGTGGCTCGGTTTATAAATTCTTGTAAAAAGTCTTTTTCCATTGTGTTGATTTTAGTGTATTTAAAAGATTTCTGACGATAGGAAGAAATCAAAAATCCCAATTTTGCAATCAGCGGATCCGCTTATTGTAAACTTTGGGTACTTTTTGCACTAACATACCACCATAATTCACCTGTATTTATTT
Organism: Kaistella sp. 97-N-M2; assembly: GCF_021513235.1. NCBI lineage: Bacteria > Pseudomonadati > Bacteroidota > Flavobacteriia > Flavobacteriales > Weeksellaceae > Kaistella > Kaistella sp. 97-N-M2. The sequence continues at coordinate 2,292,224 of NZ_CP090976.1, forward strand.
TACTCACCTTCTCCTAAGTTTTACTTGTCTTTCAGGTAATGGATTTTTGCGAATCATCCAGTCATTTAAGTCTTTAAAATCTGAATATAAAATCCGACAATCTTCTGCGTTTTGATTTTCATTTCTAATCATTTCAACGGCACGATTTCCAGCTTCATCATTGTCAAAATAAAGCTCAATATTTTCATAATTTCCTATTGAACTTTTAATATTGTGAATCATCGAAACGGAATTCAAAATGAGATAATCGACAGGTTCTTTTTCTAAAAAATTCTCTACATTTTTAAAGGAAAGAAAATCGAAAAAGCCCTCGAAAATCCGAAGCGATTCTGATCCGTTTTTTATGGTTGAAATATCTTTTTTGCCCAAACAAATTTTAGAATATTTATTGCGGATTTCATAACCGCCAGAATCGTTCTTGGAACCAATTCCGAAATAGTTTTTATCATTCATTCGGTAATGAATTTCGTGTAAGAACTGAGTTTGATTTCCAACTTTTCTTTCTCTTAAATATTCCAAAAGCGCAGGATGCTGGATTTCATTCACGTTAAGTATCTCATAATTTTTACTCGGGTTTTCGAACTTCTGATCAGGAATGTTTTGCTTTTGAAAAGAAGAGAAATTCTGATCTTCTGCCCATACTAAAACTTCATTGACTGAAGCGTTCAGATATTTCTTCATAAAGTCGGTATTCGTTCCACCGATTCCTTCTGAAAATAAGTACCAATAGTTTATTCTTTTAATGATTTTAAAAGAGGCTTGGGATTCGGTGGCAAAGGGGTTGAGATACCAAGCTTCTTTTTCCGATTGTTTCGTGGGTAGGTGTCCGAGAGAAAGGAGGACTTCTTCCAACGATATGCTGTTGAATTGTTTGCAGTTCATTTTGTAATTTTTAATGTTTTTTAGTAATAAATAGTAGGTGTCCTGTCGGTTCAAGCGGACGGGTTTGGTTTTGACTAATTTTTGATGAATTGATGATAAAACCTTGTAATTAATTGAATTATAATATTTTATGCCCTCATCAAACTCTCATCATCTCATCAAACTTGAGATATTCTTCTCATCACACTCTCATCAAAAAATAAGGCTTCAAAATTTGATGAGGCTTTTGATGAGAGATAACATATTGATTTTCTTTTCATTATCTATTAATTCATCATTTCATCAAATTTTTGGAGAATAAAATTCCTTTCTATTATAAAATACCGCCCTGTTTTGTTCTGCTGGTAGAAATTTCCACTGTAATCAATGTCGTATTTGATGTAGGCTAATGAATTGTTTTGAGGTTCAAGTTTCCAGTTTTCCTTTAGGAATTTTCGGACATCGTTGACCGTCCAATAATGATTTCTGAACATTTTACCCAGCATACTGAAAATATCCTGTGGAACACAATGGATCTTGCTGTCCTCTGTGCTTTCAAAAAATTCATATAACAGTTCAGTGATCTTTGATTCGAGTTTGTTGTTATTTTTCCAAACCAATTTCTGAAGGGCTTTCGTTCTGATCTCGGAATCTGTGAACCACATCCTTGTCTCTTTGCGACTGTGAAAAGGTCTCTGGATAAGGTATCGAAGGAAATAGGGAATCTCTTTGTTTAGGTTTTGTAGAAATTCTGTGTTTTCACTTTTTATAGATTTTACTTTGATGATCCAGAATCGGATCTCATTTTCATCAATTTGAATGAAGTTGTCCTCATTGTTGGAACAGAGAATGAATTTTCCAAAGAATTCCACTTCTTCACGGTCTTTCCCCTTGGCTTCTTTCTTGTCTTTATCGGTAGTGGAAAGGTATTTTAAGCGTTCTGTGATCTCCTTCTTGTCAAAGAATACTTCATCAATGGCGACAATCAGCATCGATGTCCAATCAGCATTAAATTGACTGCTGAACGAATCTCCTTTGATGTAGGTCATATTAAGCCCGAAAATGGATTTAAGCCATTTTATGAATGTAGATTTTCCTGTAGACCTTTCTTTGCTTACAAGACAGAGAATCGGGAGTATCTGTGTTGGATATTGCATTAAGATCTTGATATAATCTAAACCCAGTTCCAACTGTTCTCCAAAAATATGCTCCATAAATCTAAGTGAAAATGGAATCTTTTCTAGTAGGGTTGTTTGCTCCGGTGTCTCTTTAATAGGCTGGTAAGGAATCTCATTGTAAACATTATAGAATCCTTGGATAATTTGTTGGTATTGCAAATGGGATGGTATACAACAGAAACCGTCATACTTAGGAACTTGTGAGACATATATCTTTCCGTGATCGCTAATAATGGTCTCACGATTCCATCGAGTCAGTATCGAGATTCTATCTCCTGAGATTAATGGTTTCTCAATAGTTTTATAGTAGGTTGTCCCTACTCTTAGATATGGGATTTTTTCGCTCATATTTTAAAGGTTTGATTCCGTATAGGAAATACGGAAGGGTGAATTGGAATGCTTGATAAATAAAACTCTCTATCTATCTTCTATACTTAAGCGACTTGACTTCGTTCAAAGCATCCATAAGATCAAAATGGTTGACCCTGTAGAATCTTCCAATTTGTTCCGCCTTAATGTTACCTTTTAAAATATGTGAGCGTACGGTTTGATAATCGAGTTTTAGAATTTCTGAACACTCTTTGATAGAGTACAGTTTCTTTTTCAACTCAATTTCAGGTTCTTTTTTGAGAGAATAGAGTAAGTCTTTCACTTCCCCTAATTCGTCGAGAATGGTTTGGAATGGATTTGTTGTCTGCATAATCTGATATTTATTTGCAGACAAAATTGTATGATTGGAATAACTAATGATGCAATTCTACTCAATTGCGTAAAGTTTAATACTTGATATTAAATAACTTAGATAATTCTTGATAGATAGTTTCCTCAAAATCATTAGGTTTCACAGTTATTGCCCGTGAAAATGTTCCTTTGTCAAAATTGGAATTATATTCGTTTTCCATAGCCTCAATAATAGTGGTGTCTTGAAAATCCGGATTAATAATATGATTGTCTTTTAAGAATCGGTGGATTCTGATGAAGGAAGATTTCTGATCTACGATTAGGTTGTGATTTTCATCTATGAATTTTTTACCCTTTAGAAAAGTAATAAAGATTTTAGAACTATTTTCCCCAATCATAATATCTGTTAATAGGACTTCTCTTTTTGTTTTGCTCTCCAAAGCAAAATATAGAAAAAGCGTCGTTTGAGCTCCATTCAAAAAATTGCCCTGTAATTTCATTAGGTTGCCTGAACTTAAAATACTTAATGATTCTTTTCGATATTGCTCTATACAATATTCAATCTTCTCTTCAAAGTTGTGATTTCGGGAAGCATCTATATTTTTGAAGTGGAAACTGAAAAAGTTATCTAACTTTTCATATCGAATAAGAAACTCATTTCTTTTCTTATTAGTAAGACTAATTTCGCTGGATTTTTGTTTGGCTATTTCAATTCTTTTTGACAACATCTTTGAAATTTTTTCACCTTTGATCCAGTAAAAAATCATCATAGGATAACCTACAAATTCTTCCCAAAAATTCCAACGTCCATAAAGTTTCTTTTGATCCATAATCTAAATTAATGATTATTTAAAAACTTCATTCATTATATGAAATTATTTGTTGTATAAAATATCTGAAGTGATGATTTTATATAGCAGATTTAAGAGCACTTGCAAATTTTAACAAATCGTGAATAAACTAAAGTATTTATGAATTATTACTTAAAATTGTTAGCTATTTTCATTATTATTTTATACTTAAAAATTGTTCGTATAATATTTTCGAGTAATAATTACCATATCGACGGATAATGTATCTGCTTAAAACAATTGGCATTAGATAAAGGATAAAGCAAATTATTCCCAGAGTTATTTGGTCTTCTAATTTATTGTACGTGCCATACCAATAAATTGCAATAGCAAAAATTACTGCAATCAGGCTTCCTCCAATTAAATTTCTCCAAAAACCATATTCAATATTGTGTTGCAATAATAAACTGTCACCCCGCAAAACATTTCTAATTTGAGAAACAGCGGTAGAAATTAATTTACGAGCATCATTTTCATTTTGTGCTTCTGATTGAGCATCAGCCAAAACTATTTTAAATTCTTTTTTGATTTTGTTTCGAATTTTGTCTTTTATTGGTTTAGGGTAGTGTGTATCACTAATCAACAAATGGTTAGTAGTTGGCATAAATAATTCTTCTCTAAAATGGAATCGTTGAAAAATTTCTTTTGCAACAATTCGATTTATTTGAATACATAAAAAAATGATTGCTCCTGAAAGCCCAAAATGTGCTATATACGGTAAAATATCATAAACATTTTTTAATGCATCTGCATACTGTATAGCAATAATTTTATTAACAAAAATAAGCATCGGTATGGATGTTATTAATGCGGGGAAAAGTCGGGCACGATAAAAATATGGATTCGTAAGCATTTTTTACATTGTGTATTAATTATTTTTTTTCCAAATCAGAAAAATAATATGATTTATCAGCTGGATGTAGGGTACAAGACGGGCTTCCTTGATTTGAGAAAATAATCATAACAGGGCAATCTGTTAGGTAATTTTTTTCAATAGCAATTTCCGTAAGACTTTTTATATCTGTTTCACTTGGATGATTATTTGCAGAAGGGTGGGAATGCCACTCTCCAACATAAATTGTACTTTGATTAGAGTTCTGATATATTTCATCTAAAAAGTTCTGGCAAAATTCAATATCCTTTTCAAATTTGGTTGATGACATTACTGCTTTTGGTCCTGGACTAGAAACACGAGTAATAACTATATTGCCTTTTTCATCCTTAATTCCTGCCATAACTCCACCTGTTTCTATGGTTGGATTTTCACGGATTAAGTTTTGCATATATGAGATACAATCTTCTTTTATTACAACCTTTATTTTCTTCTTATTATTACAATAAACACAGTCTTTGTGTGGTGGAATGTATTGACTGTGTATACTATTAGCATTTATAGGAGTTCCGTCAACTGTCTCAGTTGACCATATCCAATGATTATTTTCCGATTCTCCACCTTGGAGATGTTCAATGATAAATCTTGAAGCCATTGAAGCGGTTAGTTTTAAATCTGCGGCACTTGCAGGTCTGATAGGATTATTACATTCATTTTTTAGTGTAGGATATTCCGCATCTTCAGGAATCTCAATGAAGTGTTTATTCTCATTTCTGTAAAGGCTTAAACAATGGAAGCAAGCGTCTTTTTCAGGGATTATTCTGAAAATCCGTGCAGTTTTTCCACCACGTAAAGCTCTAACGTAAAATGCAGGTTTGTTTGATAAAACCAGCTGCTGATTGATAAATCCTTCAACATTATCATCAGCAATTGAACAGATTGTAATAGAATCATCTTCCAAATTTTTTGGATTTAACTGATACAAATCCTCAGTAATAGGTAAAATTTTCACAAAAGGATTGTGACTATTAAGTATTTGCCATACAGCTATTACCTTCGGAAGGCCAATGTATTCCATACCAGCTAAATGTCTTACAGCATTATGTGCATGCATAGCTTGGTTATCCACAAGCATAATATCTCCAACACCAGCCTTGGCAATACAATCAGCAATTTCGCTTCCTAAAGCTCCAACACCAAAAATATTGACTGATGCATTTTTTAGAACATCATAATCAGCTCTTTTGCTATTCCGTTGATGAAATGATTCTTCTGTTAGTTTTTCAGATTGAATAGCTTCAATTTTATCATAACAGTCAAAAATTTCTTTTATTTTTTGTGTATTGTCTGTTTGTACAAATACGTAGCCACCTGACAATTCTTTTTTAGAAATTTTGAAAAGTTGAAATTCGTAAATGCCTTTTCTGTTTGGAAATCTTAATCCTAAAAAGAAATATTCATCCAAGTTCTTAAAATGGTGAATTGATTGGAATAATCTGCTTAACCCTTGCTGATAATCCCCATTGCCAATAATTGTAATAAGATCTTCAATTTTACGAAAAGGAGCGGGTTCTGAGCTTATATGAAACCAAGATGCTTTTAATAAAATTTTATCCTTTAATAATCTCTCAACAGTGCTGTTTTTAGAGTATAAGTCGAGAGAAGTTTTAATATCTTTTATTCCAAATCGAGAAAGGTCAATATTGATTTGTTTAAAAATCCCATTCTCCTTGCCATCAATAAAACAACCGAAGTATATATACTTGTCTTCAGTGAAAATTGGATCTTTTGGAATAAATTTAAAAAGATTAGCGTAACAATCTCCTTCTGCTAAGGTTAAATCTAAAAATTGTTCGGAATAGAAAAACTTTGTATCTGAGCAGATATTATTAAAATGTGCAATAAAATTAACATCCTCACTGTCTGGAGGATATTCTCCTGTAATATGTCCTGCATGCCAATCTGTAACACGTTGAAGTATCGTTGAAATTCCGTAAATATTTATAGGTTTATCTAAATCCTCCCTTTCTAAAGTACATAGTTCTCCTGAGCTATTCTGATGTCTAAGATTATAATAAAATTTTGTGAAAGATTTAATATTTTCAAGTGCTTCAGAAAGTTGTAGCTTAGATAATTGAACAATTTCTTCCTGTGATAATTGTCTTTCCAATGGGAAAATCATTGGTAATCGATACGGTGTTGCGTCTGAATACAAGACTAAGATTGGAAAACGATGTAAACCATTGACCCTCACGATAATATTGCCATGAGAGATAAATAAATTATCACGAAATTGAAATAACTCCTTATAATTACTATCATTCGCCAAAGCATTACTTTCTCTGCGTAAAAAATCTGGGTGTTTTTTAAACCACTGTAACATTATCCCATAGGTTTATTATCAATCCTTGATGTTTGTACCCCGATGTAAACATTTTTAGATGTATCATTTTTTCCGCTTTCACCACCACTATCCGTTATGCCATATTTTTCAATTAATTCTTTATCAGTTTTAACAGTTATGTTGCCATAGGAGTCTATATCTACAATTACAGATTCAATGTTAGCACCAAGATGCAAAATACCGTCTTCGTCAATGTGTTTCTTATATAGTTCCATAGCATCGTCATGTGGATGTTCGTGTGGACTTTCACTTTGTTTTGGAGCACTAATTATTAGATAAGAAGGCTTTATATATTCTATATGTGTTTCATAAACGTCCTCGTCATCTTTGTTATTTTTGAAAAATGTTCGAGAGCCATGATGGCTCGCACTTAAGACATCAGCAGGTAAACTATTCTTATGATATTCTGTAATGTGTTCTTTCCATGCTTCTTTATCAGAATCTCCTGTCATTAAAATACTTTTTGGATTTATTCCATAAGTAAACTTGATGACACCGCATTGCTCGTGAATCCTTTTATTTCTTTCATCGGCATCACCTTCTCGAATATCTTCACATAAATATTGTGCAGGAGATATCACTTGAAAATCAATTAATCCTAACTTTTTTGTAGTTGCTACATTATCAGATGTTCTTATCTTGTTAAGCTCATTAGTTCCTAATAAAAAGTATTCATTGCTCTTTCCAACTTTCTTTACAACTTCAGTGAAAACTTCATATTTTTCTTTATGTTTACCTCCTGCTTTATGGTTTGAATGCCAAACTTCAGAAAACCCGATTTCGTCATATATTTCTTTAATACCACCTATGTGGTCATTATGTGGATGGGTGTTGATGAAAGTTGAAAGTTTCCCACCATTGCTGAATAATTCTTTAAATAAATAAACTAAATCAATTTCATTTTCCTCATTGTCTTTGTCAGAGTCCACTAATATGTACATATAATCATCTATATTTTGACCTGTTGGAATGACCATTAATGTTGACTCACCTTGCCCTGTGTAGAAAAAGATAGTTCGAAAGATACCAGCTTGAGTGGGTTTGATAATTTTTTCTGCTATAGTCATAATTTCTACTTAATATTTTCGTTAGAAGCTAAAATATATAAATCTTCGTAAAATTAATTACGGTTTCCCTGATTTGTTCAGATAAAAACCAGAGAATCGCAACTACTGAAATTTACTATTTTTAATAATATCCCAAATTTAAAAACTATATTTTTACTCCGGTTTTTGTGAAAAAATATAGTTTTTAAATATATTTTTATGAATTAGTACCGAACTAGCAAAGCTTTCTTAATTACTTGGTTTTATATTATAAATAATATGCTAATAATTTAATTATTATTTTTGGGGTTCAGTTGAAATAAATCATATGCTTGAAAATTAGTAGAGTAAGTTGTATCTGTCCAATTGCGTTTAGCCTTGTAATATTTCGCAAACTCGTAATTTTTTACATAAAAAACTATCTTACTCGCAGTAACATCCATTATTACATAACCGGCTTGATTGTTTGTAATCCTAGTTCGCGGATAACATTCATAAGCAAGATATTTTGAACTTGCGTTACCAAATAGTGTCACCCTCGGATTCAATGTTTTTAAGAACTCATAGCTCCTTCCTGAATCTCTTCCATGATGTGGTGCAAATAATACATCAATGTTTGTCACTTGATCTCTGTGATTTTTTAAAATATAGTCCCAAGAATCATTATCACTATCTCCCGCAAAAAGTATTTTCCAACTTGTACCATCTGGTCTAGGGTGTGTTAGTAATAGAACGTAAGATAAATCATTATAATCGCCATTTGAATTTGCTTTTCTAACAAGTTCTGCGGTAGGGCTTAATATTTTTATATTATCCTCATTATAAAATGAATTTTCTTGTCCTGCAAAATAAGTCAAACGTCTGGTTTCACTGATCTGACCACTTCTGATTTTTGTATAGAAATCCCAATCCTCTTTGTTATAACCAGCAAAGTTAGCACCATCTGCTACAGTTTTATTGTTATCGGTATCCCAAGTGTTCATAATATTAAACTCAGAATATAAATCACTGATTCCATCAAGATGATCCATATCTGGATGAGTAATGATAAAGCGGAAAATATCACTAATACCATATTTCTTCAAATATAAAATTGGGTTGTCTGGAGTCCTTTTCTGTTGATAATCTCTTTTGCTGGAGGGAACTTTGTAAGCTCCCCCGAAAACAGTACGGTTTAAAAGTATAAAATTAATTAACTTTGACCTCCCCCCGATATATGGAACAATCTAAAATAGAGAAATTTGCATGTTTTGACTGTTTTCAATGAACTCGTTTGGCGTTAAATTTCCCAATGAGCTATGGGGTCTGTAACTGTTATAATCCTCTTTCCAGACATCCAGCTTTTGCTGTGCATCTTCCAGTGATAAGAACCAATTCACATTGAGGCATTCATCCCTTAATGATCCGTTAAAACTCTCTATAAACGCATTATCTGTAGGCTTTCCAGGCCTGGAGAATTCCAGTTCTATTTTCCTTTCATAAGCCCATCTGTCCAATGCTTTACTGATAAACTCCGGTCCGTTATCAATCTTAATCCGCTTGGGATAGGCTTGCTGCTCAAAGGTAACATTTTTTAATATTTCAGCAACATCTTCTCCTTTAATGGAAATTCCGGAATGAAGTACCAAGGATTTACGGCTATAATTATCCACTAAAGTTAAGACCCTGAATTTCTTGCCGTCAAACAGGGCATCGCTCATAAAATCCATGCTCCAGCACTCATGTAAACTAGAAGCAATGCCATTGGTAGGAACCCGGGATCGTGCAGATTTTATTCTTTTGTTCCGTTTTCTCCTTAGGTTCAAACCTTCCTCACAATAGATTCTGTAGATCCTTTTATGATTGTCCTTCCATCCTTCCCGTCTCAGAAGAATATGTAAACGCTGCACGCCATACCGAACACGAATGTTGGAAAGTTCTATGAGTCGCATCCTCACCGCCTTATCATCTCTACGATGTGGATGGTAATAATAAACACTGGGCTGTAAAAACACCAAACGACAGCTTCTTCGCTTAGAAACCCGGTAATCCTGCTGTATCCCTTTCGCCAGTTCACGCCTCTGAACCGGCTTTAGAACTTTTTTTCAGAACATCCTGAAGAATCTGCTTATCTAAACTTAAGTCCGCTACCAGCTTTTTGAGCTGGCTGTTCTCTTCTTCCAGCTGGCGCAAACGGCGAAGTTCCGTGATGCCCAAGCCTCCGAATTTTTTTTTCCAATTGTAAAAAGTTGCCTCGCTGATACCCATTTTGCGACATACTTCTTCCACTTTTACTCCCGTCTCGGATTGCTTCAAGGCGAAGACAATCTGACTTTCTGTAAATCTGCTTTTTTTCATTTGATTTTTCTTGTATTAAAGTTAATTACTTTATCGAAAAATCTCTACTTTTAGGTGTTACGGTTTTGTGGGAGAAGGTCATCGAGCGTGGCGACAGGGAAACAAAAATGAAAACGTGCGCATCAATTTTATGCTGACCAATGATAGTATTGATGTTTTCATGTTGCAAAAATTGCAGTCTAAACAAGCGAGATATTTGGAAGCGATGAAAAGGGGTGCAGATGTTTTAGACATCTCGGATATAAGCACTCAAGAATTGAAAACTTCTATCATCACAAATCCCGAAACCAGAGCGAAAATTGAAATAGAGTTGCTGAAAAAAAAATTAGAGAGTGAAAAAAATAAATTTCTTGCAGATAGTGCTTTCGTTTTAAGAAAATATGAAGAATTTACAAAAGTACAGTCCGAAGTTCATAAGGCGGAATATGCTTATCACAGGATTTTAGAATATTCAAAAAATAGCGAAGACGTAAATGCAGATTATTGGGAAACCCAACTGACATCGTACCAAAAAAGTATAGATTTAGCCAAAGTGGAAGTCCATAATACTATTTTAAAATTATCTGAGAAAGGCGTGAATGTTACGGAAATAGAAAAACAATCTCAAGCAACCGCAGAGAATATATCCAAAATAGATGAGAAATTGGAAGAATTGCCCTTTATAGAAACTAATTTAATTGAACAATATAAAGAAGAGAAAAAAGCGCGGCTGAAATTGAATGTCAAAACTGATCATGTGAAGGATAGGGAAGAGGAAAATAGAAAATTATTTAAGCATGTTCTTTTCGCTGCCATAAACGATAAACATAGAGTAGTTGCCATTAAGTATTCTGAATCCAAAACTGAGAATAGGAAATTTGCAGGTAGAAGATAGATAATTTTTAATTTGTCAAGTTTACAAAATGTAATATTGACAACCCATCGATTTTTACACTTCAGCAGTGGAATCTCTAACATCTAATTAGTAAGAACAACTTTTTTATTAAAATATTCTAAATATTGGAAAAGCCAAATGTCATACTATACACACAGAAATCTATCATGATAACTTGTAAAAAAAATGATTTTTATCATAAAACATAGCCAAATAATGATCGGTCTATAAGTTAAAATAACTATATTTGTAACGGATTACTTAAAAATGCATATTAATTCTAAAATACCGTTTTTCTGTTTTATACTGGTTTTATTTCTAGTACCTAATTTTTTATTCGGTTGCGCCATAAATAGTAAGGCTGATAAAGTAGAAAAGTCTTTGATTGTATTAGAGTTCAGACAGTCATTTGCTGAGCTACAGCCCGAATGTTCCAGCGGAGACTGTGAAGATGAATGTTGTCATCCTAAATCCCATCAATGCTCAACCGGTGACTGTTCCGGAAACTGCAGTGGAAATACTTGCAGTTCCTTTCAATATCCAGTGCTCGCTGATAGCAATAAGTTCCTAAATTCTCAAAACAAGTTTGATTTTACTTCCAAAAGATCGCAATTCTATTATCTTAATCCGTTTTATTCCAATGGATTTCACACCATTTGGCAACCGCCAAAAATAGGGTAAATACTCTTCTTACAGCCAAAATTATGCATTGTCGTACAACGTAGTTTGTTTCTTGTCGGCATCCTATTTTTTGCTGTATCCGTAATTGTCATGTACGGGAAATAATATTGTGATCATACGTCACACTTTAATAAATTGATCTTTAAAGGTCAATTTCTATCTGACACTTCAACAAATCCAATCTTAATCTTAAATCTGAATTTCATGAAAAATTTGGCTTTTGGTATAATGGCTGTATTGGCCGTATTCCTTTATTCCTGTAATAGTCCCGAAACCGATAAAAATGCCGCAGTGGTAAATGCTGGTGTTACTAATAACCAGCCAAAAATTGGAGACCTCGTTCCCAACGATGAAGTTTGCATGGTGAATAATGCCTATATGGGTAAAAAACAGCTGGAAGTAAAATATGACGGCAAAGTTTATTACGGCTGTTGCGCAGATTGTCAGAATAAAATCCCGACGCAGGAAAGCGCACGTACGGCTACTGATCCGGTATCTAAGAAACCGGTAGATAAAGCGACTGCAATTATCGCGATCTCTGATCAGAACGATGGCGTTTTGTACTTCGAAAATCAATCTAATTATACTACTTTTTTTAACAAATAACTTTTAAACTTTTAAAATAATGAAAATATTAATCTTCAGTTTATTGGCAATCGGAACACTATCTATGAGTGCCTGCAAAGACAACAAAGAACAAACTGCTAACACTACCATGCAACACGATATGAAAGGTATGAAAGATGGCCAAATGATGGAGGGTACCAACATGACCGTTACCGCGGCCAAAAAATCCTCCGCCAATCTTGACGAACTTACATTAAATTATATGGAATTGACTTCAGCCCTCGCAAATGACGATGATGGGAAAGCTGCTTCTGTCGGTAAAAATATAGTACAGTCACTCGCGAAAATTGACCAAAGCAGCTTTTCAACGGAACAAAAAAAGGGTTCGCAGATATCGTCGCTGACCTTAAAGAACATGCAGAACACATCGGAGAAAATGCTGGAAATATCGAACATCAAAGAGAACATCTGGATTTATTAAGTGCAGATTTTTATGATTTGGTTAAAGATTTCGGTACTTCAAAACCAGTTTACAAAGTCTTTTGCCCGATGTACAATGAAAGCAAAGGTGCTTTCTGGCTGAGCAATTCTGCAGAAGTGAAAAATCCTTACTATGGAAAAGACATGCTTAGCTGTGGCGAGGTTCAGGAAGAAATCAAGTAAACATATCAACCATTATGATTCAAAATTTAATAAGATTATCACTTAAAAACCGATACTTTGTATTACTTATTGCGGCGGCCCTTTTTATTTGGGGAATCTTTGCCGTACGGAGCAATCCCATTGATGCCATTCCGGATTTAAGTGAAAACCAAGTTATCGTCTTCACCGAATGGATGGGCAGAAGTCCTCAGATTATTGAGGATCAGGTAACTTTTCCGCTCGTGAGCAATCTACAGGGAATTCCGAAAATTAAAAATATTCGGGCTTCCTCGATGTTCGGGATGAGTTTCGTCTATGTCATTTTCGAGGACGATGCCGATATTTACTGGGCAAGAACACGGGTCATGGAACGGCTCAATTATGCACAACGTTTACTTCCACAAGATGTGACACCTACTTTGGGACCTGATGGCACCGGAGTAGGACATGTCTACTGGTATCATTTAGATGCACCAAACATGGATCTGGGCGATCAGCGCGCATTGCAGGATTGGTATATAAAATTCGCCCTGCAAACCGTTCCTGGAGTTGCTGAGGTTGCCTCTTTTGGCGGTTTTGAAAAACAATATCAACTCGTCATCGATCCTGTGAAACTGCAGTATTACAACATTTCGTTAATAGATGTAATGAACGCAGTGAAAACCAATAATAATGATGTCGGCGGCAGAAAATTTGAGATGGCGGACATGGCGTATATCATTCGCGGTCTGGGCTACATTAAGAATATTGAAGATATCGAGAATATCGCCGTGAGCAACAATCAAGGTATTCCAGTTCGGGTGAAAGATGTGGCATCCGTACAAATGGGTGGCGATTTGCGGACGGGTATTTTTGATGTTGACGGTAAAGGGGAAGTAGTGGGCGGAATTATCGTCGCGCGCTACGGTGAGAATGCGGACAAAGTCATTAATGATGTAAAGGAGAAAATGAAAGAGGTGGAAAAAGGTCTGCCAGAAGGTGTTACCTTAAAAACCTCCTACGATCGAAGTACTCTAATAGAAGCAGCGATAGATAATATTAAAACCAAACTAGTTGAAGAAATGATTGTGGTGGCTATTATTGTCATTGTTTTTCTTTTTCATTGGCGCAGTGCCTTGAGTATTATTATTCAAATTCCAATCACTATTGCCATTGCCTTTATTATACTCAATGCTTTCGGACTCTCCTCCAATATCATGTCGCTTACAGGAATTGCCTTAGCCATTGGAGTCATCGTAGATAATGGAATTATCATGTCGGAAAATGCCTACAAAAACCTGTCGGATTGGCAGAATCATAACCAAAACAAAAACTCCTAATAATGAAGACCGATTGGTTTAAAAATATATTCCGGAAGAAAAGCCAAAAGCCGGATAATTATAAAAAGATACCCGAAGATATTCGGATGAGTATTATTGAAAAATCGTGTAAACAGGTATCAAGAGGAGTGTTTTTCTCTACCGTGATTATTGTGGTTTCTTTTCTGCCCGTATTTATGCTTACAGGACAGGAGGGCAAATTGTTCCATCCGCTTGCTTACACCAAAACTTTCATTCTGATTGTTGATGCTTTTCTAGTCCTTACTTTGGCGCCAGTGCTTATTTCTTTTTTTATGAAAGGAAAATTTAAGGATGACAATAAAAACCCAATAAATAGAGGTTTAGAACGATTTTATGAACCTCTGATCAGATGGTGTATTAAGTGGCGAAAAACCACACTCGGAATTAATCTTCTCGCCCTTTTAATCAGCATTCCGATGGTGCTGAATCTCGGTCGGGAGTTTATGCCGCCTTTGGATGAAGGTTCCATCCTTTTTATGCCCGTAACGCTGCCCGATATTTCTAATTCGGAAGCCAAAAGACTACTCCAGGTTCAGGATAAAATTATCAAAAGCGTTCCAGAAGTGGATCATGTTTTAGGCAAAGCCGGTAGAGCCAACACAGCCACCGATAACTCGCCCATCTCCATGATTGAAACCATTATTTTATTGAAACCTCGGGATGAATGGCGGGACGGAACTACAAAAGAAAGTTTGATCGATGAATTAAATGCCAAACTTCAAATTCCTGGCGTTACAAATGGCTGGACAATGCCCATTGTAAACAGGATCAATATGCTTTCTACCGGAATCAGAACCGATGTCGGCGTGAAGGTGTACGGAGAAAATTTAGATAGCATTTATGCCTTATCTCAACAAATTAAAAATGAACTGGTCGGTATTGACGGAATTAAAGATATGTTCGTGGAACCGATTACGGGTGGTAAATACATCGATATAAAAATAAATAAAGATGAAATTGGCAGATACGGTTTAAGTGTTGATGATGTAAATACCGTCGTAGAAAGTGCTCTGGGTGGAATGAAACTGACCACAACCATTGAAGGACGGCAGCGTTTTTCGGTGAATGCACGCTACGGCCAGGATTTCCGTAATAATTTAGAATCGATCCGTCGATTGCCTTTGCAGACCATGAACTTTGGTTCCATCCCTTTAAGTTCCGTAGCAGATGTACAACTCTCCGAAGGTCCACCAATGATCAATTCTGAAAATGCCATGTTGCGCGGTGCCGTTTTATTCAATGTTCGGGACCGTGATTTAGGGAGTACTGTAGAAGAAGCCAAGAAAAGGATAGATAGTAAAATGGCGAAAATGCCAAAAGGATATTATGTGGAGTGGAGCGGCCAATACGAGAATTTGATTCGAGGCGAACAAACATTAAAAATGATAATGCCCATCGTGCTTATTGTCATTTTTCTATCTATGTATTTTGCTTTTAACTCTTATCGCGAAGCGTTTTTCAATCTCATCAGTATTCCTTTTGCCTTAATTGGAGGTGTTTTTATGATATCGATTTGGGGCGTTAATCTTTCTGTTGCAGTGGCAGTGGGGTTTATCGCACTTTTCGGACTCGCCGTAGAAACCGGAATTGTAATGGTCATTTATCTCAACGATGCCATGGTCCAATTGGTAGCGAAAAACGGTAATTCCCGCGAAACCATTACCAATGAGGAACTGCGTGAGTATGTTATTTATGGTGCAGCCAAACGGTTGAGACCCAAAATAATGACGGTTTGTGTGACGCTCTTCGGTCTGGTTCCGATTCTTTGGAGTCACGGCGTCGGCAGTGACATGATGAAACCTATTGTTTTGCCAATGGTAGGGGGCGTTTTCACGTCGGCCATTCATATTCTTTTGGTCACGCCAATCATCTTTTTGATGCAGAAAGAATGGGAATTGAATAAGCTCGGGAAAATAGATGTACTTGATGCTTCCCATTAAAATTTAATCATAATTAAAATGAAAAAAATAACACTTCTACTATTATTTGCCTTTTTTTCTGGCAAAATGAGTGCTCAGCAAATGCCTTTGTCTGAAATTTTAGACAGTATTGCGGCCAATAATCCGGTGGTAAAAATGTACGATGCAGAAATGAGATCACTCGATGCTGCTGCTAAAGGTTCCAGAAGCTGGATGCCACCGATGGTTGGTGCAGGTCTTTTTATGACACCCTATAATCCGCAGCGTTGGAGCAGGAAGGGTGAAATGCTCGGAATGGGCTCTTTTGCGGTGTCTGTAGAACAAATGATTCCCAATAAAAAGAAATTGGATGCCAATGAAAATCTGATGACGGCCATGTCTTCGGTGGAGAAAGAGAAATTGTATGCGGCTTTGAACGAAAATTTTCAGGATGCAAAACAATTGTATTACGACTGGGTGGTTTTAGCGAAGAAAATAAAAGTAGTTAAGGAAAACAAGGTAATGCTCGACTTTATGATCAGGAATTCCGAAATCCGGTACAAGAATGGCCTCGGGAAAATTTCCGCTTATTACAAAGCGAAGGCAGCACTCGGCTCCGCAGATAATATGCAATTAATGTACGATAACGATATCCGCGTAAAGAGAATCCGTCTTAATGCTTTGATGGGAAGAAATCCTATGGAACCTTTAGAAGTAAAGTCCGATTTTAATTTAAATGAGTATGCGCTGGAACTTTTCGACGCCCAAAATTTTTATCAGAACAGAAGTGACCTGCGTGGGATTGACCGGGAAATTAATATTGCCCAGCTGAAACAGGATTTGGAAAGACAGAATCTGCGGCCGGAATTCGGTGTAAAATTCGAAAATATGGCGGGCTTCGGCGGACAGCCAATGCAGTTTTCATTAATGATAATGGCGAAAATACCCTTGGTTCCATGGACTTCCAAAATGTACGACGCCAATATCGAAAGCTTACAGATCAAGGAAGAAGCGTTGCTTGCAAAGAAAAAGTTGATGGTCAACGAGTATAGCGGCAGAGCCTATGGAATGCGTAACGAGCTGGAGCTGAATAAAAAACAGATTCAACTGTATGAAAATACCATTATTCCCGCCTTGAAGAACAATTATAAAATAATGCAGTTAGGCTACGAGCAAAATACGGAGGATCTTTTCACGCTTTACGATGCGTGGGAGAAACTCAATATGACGCAGTTGGAATATCTCGATATTCTTACCAAAGCCGTACAATCTCAAACTGAACTGGACCGATTACTTGAAAAAAGATGAAAAAATTAATACTGTTCACATTCCTGCTTTTAACTTTGTCAGCATGTGAAAAAATAAAATTTTGGGAAGACACCCACTCGCAAGCGGATGCGCTACATACGTATACCTGTCCGATGCATCCGGAAATTATCTCAGACAAACCAGGCAAATGCCCAAAATGTGGGATGGATTTGGTGTTGAAAAATGCACCGGCTCAAAAAGAAGAAGGCATCAAATTAGATGATTTGCTGCAACCCACCAACAATTTCGTGGTCTCGCAGTTGCCTGTCGTGCGTTTAAAAAAAGAAAATATCCCCACCACGGTAGACGCTTTAGGAATTGTGGATTACGACACGCGGCAGATTGGGACTATTTCTTCGCGGGTTTCCGGACGAATCGAGAAACTATATGTGCGCTACAAATACCAGAAAGTTTCCAAAGGACAGCGCATTCTCGATATATACAGCCCGGAATTGCTCACCGCTCAGCAGAATCATTTATTTATTTTAAAAAATGACCGGTCAAACGTAATGCTGCTCAATGCTTCCCGACAAAAATTACTGCTTCTGGGAATGCCTGCGTCGCAGATTCAAAGCATCAGCAGAAAAGGCAGACCCTATCTAAGTGTTCCAGTTTTCAGTAATTACAGCGGATATATTCAGGGAGCCGGAAATATGGCGGCAAGCCCCTCTCCTTCACCGGAAAGTGCCATGCCGGGTGGAAGTGCAGTTACTGCAGAATTACCTCTGAAAGAAGGAATGTATCTTGAAAAAGGGCAAAACATTTTCACGGTTTACAATCCGAATAAAAGTTGGGCAGTTCTCAATATTTTTGCAGAAGATATCGCATTGGTCAGTAAAGGACAGTCGGTTGCGGTGATTCCCCAAAGTGATCCTTCCCGGCGCTTCAATGGAACTATTGATTTTATTGAACCCTTTTTCCGTCCGGACAGCAAAACGGTTACGGCAAGAGTTTATTTCGACAACAGCATCGGGAAAATTCCAATTGGAAGCCAGGTAAGAGCGGAGATTTCCAGTCATTCTAAAGTAGCCGACTGGCTGCCAAAAACTGCCGTGGTTTCTTTAGGTATGGATAAAATTGTCTTCAAAAAAGTTGCGGGAGGTTTCATTGCACACAAAGTAGGGATCGGGGCCGTCATTAAAGATAAAATTGAAATTGTAAGTAGTTTGGAACCTGAAGACGAGGTGGCAGAAAACGCTCAATATCTCATGGACAGTGAAAGTCTGATTAAAGTAAATAAGTAAATAAAGAAAAAATGAAATTTAATATTCTCATAATGGTACTGTTGGTTTTTCTTTTTTCCTGTAAAAAGGAAGAAGATCCGCACGCCAACCACGATATATATTACACCTGTTCTATGCATCCCCAAATTGTGGGAGATAAACCGGGAAAATGCCCAATTTGCCATATGGATTTAGTTCCAGTTGAAAAAAAAAAAATGCCGATCCCAATGAGCTTGTCCTGAACGATGAGCAGATAAAACTGGGAAATATAAAAACCGTCAGTCTCGGAAATGATGAATTGTCCGACAAACTTACGCTGACTGGAACACTTAATTTCAATCAGTATAA
Organism: Kaistella sp. 97-N-M2; assembly: GCF_021513235.1. NCBI lineage: Bacteria > Pseudomonadati > Bacteroidota > Flavobacteriia > Flavobacteriales > Weeksellaceae > Kaistella > Kaistella sp. 97-N-M2. The sequence continues at coordinate 2,311,295 of NZ_CP090976.1, forward strand.
AATGCATTCAGTGAGTTCGCGGGTGATGGGCAGAGTTGAAAAACTTTATTATAGAAATATCGGCGAATATGTGCCGCAAGGTTCACCGCTTATTGAGATTTATAGTGAAGAACTAAATAATGCTAAACAGGAATATTTGCTCGCGTTGGAAAGACGAAATCTCTTTACAGGAAATACTTCTATCGATTTTAACCAGTTGCTTCAGAGTTCCCGCAATAAACTTTCGCTGTGGGGCATGTCTGAAGGTCAGATCCGGCAGCTGGAGCGGAGCCGAAAAGCATCATTGACGACTACGGTATTGAGCACCGGAGCGGGATATATTACGAATCTAAATATTTCGGAAGGTGCGTATCTTTCCGAAGGCGGAACTATTTTGACTCTTGCCGATCTTTCGACGCTTTGGGCAGAAGCTCAGGTTTATTCTTCGCAGATGGCACTCATCCACCGAGACAGTAAAGTGACTGTGTCGCTGCCTGATCTTGATAATTTGAAAATCGAGGGTAAAATCGACTTTACAAATCCTGAAATCAATTCCGCCAGCCGAATCAATCTGGTACGGGTTTCCATTCCCAATAAAGATCATTTGCTCAAACCCGGTATGTCTGTCTATGTTTTGTTGGAAAACCCCTCAACTAATTCATTGACCTTACCGATTGATGCGGTGATCCGCGATGGTAAAATGGCGACCGTCTGGGTAAAAACCGCAAAAAACACCTTCGTCAACAAAATGGTGAAAACAGGTCTGGAAACCGATGACCGCATAGAAATTATTTCTGGAATTAAGGAGGGTGACGATATCGTAATTTCAGGAACTTATCTGCTCAATAGCGAATACATTTTCAAAAAAGGTGCAAATCCAATGGCGGGTCATGATATGTAAAATTTTCATCAAGTTCATACATTCATTATCAACGGGGATGCAGATTATAAAAACTATTAAAATAAATAACCATTAAAACACCAATATGAAAACAACTTTATATATAAAAAATATGGTGTGCGATCGCTGTAAGTCGGCGGTGATGCGAGAACTGAATACTTTAGGCTACCATATCGATTCCTTAGAATTAGGACAAGTTGTACTGGATCAGGATATGCCAGTTGAGATTTCTAAACTGGAAAAGATTCTCCAAGAACTCGGTTTTGAATTGTTGATCGAGGAAACGGATGTATTGGTTGAAGAAATAAAAATTGCGATCATTAATAAAATTGAAAATCAAGATTATTCAAATTTACCGGCTTTTCTAACCGCTACTTTTAACAAATCCTATTCGGTTTTGAGTAAATTATTTAGTTTAAAGGAAGGTATAACCATCGAAAAATACAGGATTAATCTGAAGATGGAAAAAGTGAAAGAATTGATACAATTTGGGGAACTGAATTTTTCCGAAATAGCATATAGTTTAGATTATAACAACAGTGGTCATTTAGCAAAACAGTTTAAGCATGAGACAGGTATGTCTATGACGGAATTCAAAAATCTGCGAAAATGGGAAAGAAAATCCATAGACGATATTGTGTAAGCAATAAACCGAATTGTAACAATAAGTTATATTTTCAGTCATTAATTTTGTAATGTAAAAATAACTCGAACAAAATTTTAAATTATGAATCAAATTGTTTTAATTAAAGGGATGACTTGCGGTGGTTGTGTAAAGTCTGTTGAAAAAGCACTTTCAACTATAGAAGGTGTACAGGAAGTTTCTGTAACTTTAAACCCACCTCAAGCAGATTTGCAAGCCGCCCAAACAGTTACCGATCAACAAATAAATAAAGCATTGTCTGCCGCGGGAGACTATCGCGTTGCTAGTACGGAAGACAATGAACCGAAAAAATCTGCAGGTTCATGCTGTGGCTAAATACGATTTAAAATTAAAAGATAATTATAACAGCTTGATTATTACGGTAAAAAATGAGAATTATATTCATTACATTCTAAATTTAATAAAAAATAATTTTATTAAATTATTTGTAAATTATTATGAAAAAGTATTTAGCAATTATGTTCACCGTTTTCTATTTTGGATTTTCATCCGGAATGGTTTATAACGTGCATTATTGCTTGGATCAAACTTTTGTTTCTTCCGCCTCTTCAACTTCTTCCACTTTAACTTGTGCCCTTTGTGGTACCAAAAAAAGAAAGGTTGTTGTAAAAGTGAAATTAAGATTTTAAAAACAGATGTTCCGCAGAAAGCAGATATTTCATTTATAAATGATGCGCCTGCTGTAGCAATTATTCCGCAAATATTCTATGCAGATTTCTTAACACCGGTAGAACGTAATCAATTTTCTGTTCCGCTAAATCCACCACCGGACAGGACAGAATTACCCTTATTTATTTCTTATTGTAATTTTAGAACTTAGAATAAATCCGTCATTTTTCACCTGAAAAATCGTTATTAATTGTAGCCATTTTTTTTGGAATCTTCTTTATAAAAAACAATCAAAAATTTATTACAATGAAAAAATTAATTTTCACAGCATTATTCTCAGTATTTTCAACTTTTAATTTATCAGCGCAAATTTCTGACGCATCAATTTCTAAACTTTACCAAAATTATATCATCATCAAAGATGCTTTGGTAACAGACAATTCAGATGGAGCCTCCAAAGCAGCAAACGACTTTATAAAATCTGCATCTATGGTAGATTACAAAGTTATGTCGGAAGGGAATCTAGACGTTCTCCGAAAAGATGCTTCTACCATTGCTGAAAGTAGAAGCATAGAAACTCAACGGGAATCGTTTGCAAAATTATCTGAAAATATGGTTGCAGTGGCGAAGAACTTCAAACTTTCAAACGATTCAGTTTTCGTACTTTATTGTCCAATGGCAGATGCGACTTGGTTAAGTGCAGAAAAAACGATAAAAAATCCCTTTTACGGCAAATCGATGTTGACTTGTGGAAGCGTGAAAAAGGAATTAAAATAAAATGAAAATTTTCAAGATCATAGCAGTGGTTTTATTAATCGCATTTGTTGGTATACAATTTCTTCCAAAACAAATTAATCAAAGCCAAACCACTTCAAAAGCAGACTTTTTGGTTGTCAATAAGGTTCCGGCAAATATTAAAAATAAGTTGCAGACCTCCTGCTATGATTGTCACAGTAATAATTCCCGTTATCCATGGTACAACAAAATCCAGCCCGCCGCAATGTTTTTAGCAAATCATGTGAAAGATGGAAAAAAAGAACTGAATTTCAGTGAGTGGGATTCTTTATCTGTAAGACAGAAAAAAAGCAAATTGAAAGCAATAGTTAATCAGATAAGAGATGATGAAATGCCTTTGAATTCTTACACCATTATTCACAGAGATGCAAAGTTTACAAAAGCTGAAAAGCAGGAAATGATAGAATGGATGGCACAAAAAAGAGACAGTTTATAAAATTTTAAAAAAATAAAATGAAAAATTTAAAAGTAAGTATAGCAACAGTAATGTTATTCGCTATTTCTTTTGCAAACGCGCAACAGAAAAGTAAAATGGATATGAAGATGGACCACAGCAAAATGGATATGAAAATGAGCAACGGTAAAATGATGTCTATGAAAAGCGATGCAAAAGCAGAGGCTATTTTGGGCGATTATTTTAATTTGAAAGATGCTTTGGTAGGAGACGACAGCAAGAAAGCAGGCACTGCAGGCGCTAAACTCGCCGTTTCATTAAAGTCTTTTAGCGCTTCAAAATATTCTGCAGCGGATAAAAAAGAGTTGGCAGATATTATAGATGATGCTACAGAGCACGCTGAACATATTTCAAAAAGCCCAATCGATCATCAACGTGATCACTTTAAAACATTAAGCAAAGACATTTCAGATCTGGTTGCAATTACTGGAACTAAAATGAAATTATACGAGCAGTTTTGCCCAATGTATCAAAAAGGAAGCACTTGGTTGAGTAAAAGCAATGAGGTTAGAAACCCATTTTATGGCAGCAAAATGCTGACATGTGGTAAAGTTCAGAGAACGATTCAGTAAAATGTTGCGATATTGAAAAATACCTAATAATTAAAATTTAAGTCCTGACGAGAGAAAAGGTTAGAATATGTAGTGAATTATTACATTACCCTTTTCTCTTTGTTAGGCACAAAAAAGGATTATTATGAAGGATTGCTGCAAAACAGGAAATGAAAATAATCAGAAAAAAACTGGTTTTAAAAAATGGTGGAACTACGGACTGTATATATTCATCGGTGCAATTATTATTGGAGTAATTGTACTGCAACTATTTGGGAAATAGGATCCCAAACAAATCGGTATTTGATAAAATTCGGTAAATTAAAAATTTAAGTAAAGTAAAATTATGAAACACACCTATCATATTCACGGGATGACCTGTGACGGTTGCCGGAAACACGTAGAAGAAACACTTTCAAAAATTGAAGGCGTTTCAAAAGTAACGGTTGATCTCTCGAAAGAGGAAGCAGTTATTGAAACAGATGGTCATTTGCACATTGAAAAATATCAGGAAGCCTTGAAAAAAGATGGTGGAACATACAGTATTCATAATATAGGTGATCTGCCAAAAGCAGAGGCAGAAACCAAGAAAAAAGAAATTAAAAAAGTAAAAGGTAACGGTACTTTTTACTGCCCAATGCATTGTGAAGGTGAAAAAACGTACGACAAAGCAGGCGATTGTCCCGTCTGCGGAATGGATCTGGTAGAAGAACAAAAATTAAGCAACTCGAATTCGGAACAATGGACTTGTCCAATGCACCCCGAAATAATCAGAGATAAACCTGGCGCCTGTCCTATTTGTGGGATGGATCTGGTGTCGATGGAACCTGATATTTCAGCGGAAGAAAAAACCTATAAAAAATTACTAAAGAAATTATGGATTGCCGTAATTTTTACTTTACCCATTGTTTTAATAGCAATGAGTGAAATGATTCCAAACAATCCATTATATAATTTGATGGAACAAAAATACTGGAACTGGGTTCAGTTCGTTCTATCGATTCCGGTTGTGTTTTATGCGACCTGGATGTTTTTTGAACGTGCCTATAAAAGTATTAAAACATGGAATCTCAATATGTTTACGTTGATAGGAATTGGTGCGGGAGCCGCTTTCCTTTTCAGTGTTTTCGGAATGTTTTTTCCGGATATTTTTCCAAAACAATTTAAATCGCACACCGGAGCAGTTCATGTATATTTTGAGGCTGCCACGGTAATTTTGACTTTAGTGCTACTGGGACAGGTATTGGAAGCCAGAGCACACAGCAAAACAAATTCTGCAGTTAAAGAATTATTAAAACTCGCGCCAAACCGAGCCATCAGAGTTAAAGACGGCATTGAAGAAGAAGTGACTATTGAACAAATCGTCATAGGTGACATTCTGCGTGTAAAACCTGGCGAAAAAATTCCAGTAGATGGTGCAATTACAGAAGGCGAAACCTCTGTAGATGAATCAATGATTACGGGAGAACCGATTCCTGTAACCAAAACAATAGACGATAAAGTAAGCAGTGGAACCATCAACGGTAACCAATCGTTTTTAATGAAAGCGGAGAAAGTGGGTTCAGATACTTTGCTCTCTCAAATTGTGGAAATGGTCAATAACGCCAGTCGCAGTCGGGCACCAATTCAGAAATTAGCCGATACGGTGTCGGGTTATTTTGTGCCAATTGTTGTACTTATTTCTGTTATTACATTCATCGTGTGGGCAGTCTTTGGACCACAACCGGTTTATGTTTATGCTTTTGTAAATGCACTTGCTGTTCTTATTATTGCTTGCCCATGTGCTTTAGGATTAGCAACACCAATGTCTGTAATGGTCGGTGTTGGTAAAGGTGCTCAAAATGGGGTACTTATAAAAAACGCCGAAGCCTTGGAAAAAATGGATAAGGTCGATACTTTAATTATCGATAAAACAGGAACTATTACGGAGGGAAAACCAACCGTTGAAAAAATTGGAGTTTTCGGAGATCGGCTTACAGAAAAAGAAGTTCTACAGTTCATTGTTTCTTTAAATAAAATGAGCGAACATCCATTAGCAGAGGCTACCGTAAAATATGGGAAAGAACAAAATATAGAAATTGTAAATGCTGAAAATTTCAGTGCAGTCACAGGAAAAGGTGTTGAGGGAAAGGTCAACGGAAAAAAAATTGATCTGGGTAATGCCAAAATGATGGAATATGCCAAAGCTGAAATCACCTCTTTGATGGAAACCGAAGTGCAAAATTTTCAAAAACAGGGAAAAACTGTTTCTTTCTTATCTGTAGAGGGAAAAGTTTCGGGATATGTGGTTATTAGTGACAAAATAAAACCGACCAGTGCAAAAGCAATTAAAGCATTACAGGAAAAAGGTATTGATGTTATCATGCTTACAGGAGACAATCACGATACTGCACAGGCGGTTGCCAAAGAACTCAATCTTGTTCATTTTAAAGCTGGAATGCTACCCGAAAATAAACTGCAGGAAGTAGAAAAACTTCAGAAAAGTGGAAAGATCGTAGCAATGGCTGGAGATGGAATTAACGATGCACCTGCGTTGGCAAAAAGTGATGTCGGAATCGCGATGGGAACCGGAACTGATGTTGCGATTGAAAGCGCAATGATCACTTTGGTACAGGGTGACTTGCACGGAATTGTAAAAGCAAGAAACCTAAGCGATGCTGTTATGAAGAATATCAAGCAAAACTTATTTTTCGCTTTAGCTTATAATATTTTAGGAATTCCAATTGCAGCAGGCGTTTTGTTTCCTGTTTTTGGAATCCTTTTATCACCGATGATTGCAGCCTTGGCTATGAGTTTTAGTTCCGTGTCTGTGATCGGTAATTCATTACGTTTAAAAAATATTAACATTTAAAAATAAATTGATGGAAAATTCAATGGATCACTCAAAAAGTAACGTTTACACCAAATTTGTTTTAATGCTTGCGGCCTCATTTGTAGCGATGTACATAACCATGTATCTCAATACCTATGAACTAGATCACGTTTATTTCAGCATGACCAGATTTTATATGGTATGTCTTGGAATCTCTACGATGGCTTTGATCATGTTTTTCTTTATGCGCAAAATGTATCAAAATAAGCAGAAAAACCTGGGAATAATAGTGGGAAGTATAGGATTATTTTTCGTTGCACTCGGTTTGGTTCGTACGCAAAGTCCCATTGTTGGCGATGTTCTTTGGATGAAAGGAATGATTCCTCACCATTCCATCGCCATTTTAACAAGTGAAAGAGCCGACATTAAAGACCCCGAAGTAAAAAAATTAGCTGAAAGTATCATTTCTGCGCAAAGAAAAGAAATAGAAGAAATGAAAACAATGATAAAAAGATTAGAAAATGAAAAATAAAATACCCAACTTTTTAAAATTTTTCGCACTGCTGTTTATTGCGGTTTCGGCCCAGGGATTTTCTCAGGACCACAACATGCACATGGAGAAAAAAGAGACTGCAAAAGAAGATGGCAGTGGTAAAATTTCTTTTGGTGGAAAAACAGTGCGCTACGATTTATATGTAAAAGATACGCTCGTAAATTTCACCGGTAAACCAGCGAGAGCAATTGCCATCAATGGAAAGTTAATGGCGCCAACTTTATATTTTACAGAAGGTGATACCGCAGAGATTTACCTGCACAATCAGTTGAAAGAAAATACAGGTCTTCATTGGCACGGTGTGATTCTACCCAATGAAATGGATGGGGTTCCTTATTTAACTACGAAAGAAGTTAAGCCCGGCGAAACGCATCTTTACAAATTCCGTATTTCTCAAAATGGTACTTATTGGTATCATTCTCATGAGGGAACTCAGGAACAGATCGGGATGAATGGGATTTTGGTTTTTAATAAAAGAGATAGTCAGCCAAGTAAAAAGTTTGCAGCAGATATTCCCGTTCTTTTAGGTGAATGGACAGATGAAAATCCGAAACAGATCATGCGAAGATTGCACATGGATCGGGGAGATTATTGGGCCATAAAAAAAGGAACCGTTCAAAGTTATTCCGAAGCCATTGGAAAAGGACATTTCGGAACCAAACTTTTGAATGAATGGAAGCGAATGGAAGCCATGGATGTAAGTGACGTTTATTACAATAATTTCCTTATTAATGGTGAGATTTCTTCAAATTACAAAGATCTAAAAGCCGGAGATAAAGTCAGGCTTCGAGTAGCAAATGGTGCATCTTCCTCTTATTTTTGGCTAAATTATGGTGGTGGAAAAATTACCGTTATTGGAACTGATGGTAATGAGGTAGAACCTGTAGAAGTAGACCGTCTCATTGTTGGCGTTTCCGAATCTTATGATATAGAAGTGACGATACCGGAAAATAAAAGTTTTGAATTTCGTGCAACCTCGGAAGACCGACAAGGTCATGCTTCACTTTATTTGGGAGACGGCGAAAAAGTAGACGCACCAAACTTACCGAAACTGATGCTGTTCGAAGGCATGAAAATGATGAACGACATGATGTTGATGAGTGGAGACATGAAACCGATGAGCATGACGATGGGCAATCAGGTGATGGATTTGAACGAAGTAATGTATCCGGAATTATCAGAAAGCCAACGCATGAAAACCATGCAGCACATGATGGAAATGATGGGGACTAAATCCGACATGAAGATGGAAGGTGGCAAAATGGACATGAAATCCGACATGAAAATGAAGGATGGTAAAATGGAAATGGATCACGGTAAAATGGATATGAAATCGGACATGAAAATGGATCATGGTAAAATGGAAATGGATGACAGCAAAATGGATATGAAATCTGACGTGAAAATGGATGATGGTAAGATGGAAATGGATCACAGCAAGATGGCCATGGAATCTTCCGAAGAAAAAACCATCAAAAGGCTCAATTATAACATGTTGAAATCTCCGTTCACAACTATTTTACCTACTGATAATGTAAAGGAATTGAAATTCACTTTGGAAGGTAATATGCGTAATTATCTGTGGACTTTAGATAATAAAACGGTCGCTGAAAGTGATAAAATTTTAATTAAAAAAGGTCAGGTCGTGAGAATTACCATGTACAATAATTCCATGATGCGCCATCCAATGCATCTTCACGGTCATGATTTTCGTGTAGTGAACGCTAAAGGGGAATATGCACCTTTAAAAAATGTAATTGACATTGCACCAATGGAAACTGTGACGATCGAATTTGCCGCAAATCAGGACGGAGACTGGTTTTTCCACTGTCATATTTTATATCACATGATGAGTGGAATGGGAAGAGTTTTCAGTTATGAAAATTCAGCACCAAACCCACAATTACCGAATAAAGAAGCATCATACAAACAGTTTCTAAACAAGAACCGAATGATTAATACTACTGCAATGTTGGATGTAGCGTCTAATAAATTTCATTTTGAAAACATGACGATGTTAGGAGCGAGATGGTTGAATGTGAATGAATTACACAGTAATTATGATTTTACACATTACGAAGGAAGTGTAAAAGTGGGTCGGTTTTTAGGAAAATATCAATGGGCAATGCCTTATGTCGGTTTTAGAAGTAACAAAAATCATGATATGGCAAAAACCTGGTTCGGGCAAAATGTAATGCCCCAGAATCAAAATGTAGCCATTGCCGGTATTCGTTATCTTTTACCAATGCTAATAACAGCAGACGCAAACGTTGACCAAAATGGAAAAGTGCGATTAGAACTGGGGAGAGAAGGAATTAAAATATCACCCAGAATTCGAGGAAATTTTGCCGTTAATTCAGACAAAGAATTTGACTTTGGATTAAAATACATTCTTCAGAAATGGGTTTCAGTGTCGACAAATTACGACAGTGAATATGGATTTGGAGCGGGTTTAACCTTCATGTATTAGAGATAAAAAATATCCAATAAAATTTTCAAATCCGTCTCCTTTTTAAAAGTGGGACGGATTTTATTTCTAATGTTTTTGTATTACTTAAGAAATTATAAAAATATAAAGGCTTGAGGTGAAGTAAAATTGGGTGCAAAATTGTTATTAAGACGCTATGAAAACTTTTGAGGGCATTAATTACATTATAATATGAACTTAAAAAAAATTGCAAACAGAGCGCTTATACATTACAACCGACAAATTAATCTAAATGACTAAAAATCAATTACAATAAACAATAACACTATGGAAGATTCTAACCACAGCAAGCCCATTATTTATTGGTGTAATGGCGTAAATTGTAGGAAGAAAAAGGGGAAACTTTTAGATTTCTATGTAAAGAAATATAATTTGAAAAATAAAATCGAAATTGAAAAAATGGATTGTAATAATAGATGCCAACAAGCTCCCGTTCATCATCTTCATCCAGAAGATATATGGTTTTCGGAGAAAGATTTGGGAACAATCATCAAAAGGAATATTTTAAATAAATAAAATTTTCTCGTCTTTTTTTCCAAGAGACTTAATGTATCGTAAGAAGATTTTAGTTCCTGAAGGTGATGCTGAACAATTGTCGTCTGTGAATGGTAATAATTTGATATTGTGGACTCCAGTTGTATAATTAATTCATTCATTATAGATTGGCCTTTAATTGCGGTTTATTCTTTTTCTGAAATAGAAAATTTATCTACTAATGATTATGATGCAGTTCTCTAAACTCTGCAGAACTAAATATTATTTTTTGCGAAATATTTTTGCCGCAACCAGAATGAAACCCGAACCAATAAAATCAGTGCTGGAACTTCGACTAAAGGACCAATTACGCCTGCAAACGCTTGTCCCGAATTTAGCCCAAAAACTGCAATTGCAACTGCAATCGCCAATTCAAAATTATTCCCTGCTGCTGTAAATGCCACCGCTGTCGTTTTGTCATATTCTGCTCCTGATGCTTTGGTAACGAAAAATCCAATGATAAACATTAACGTAAAATATATTAATAATGGAATTGCAATAATCACAACGTCCATTGGTATTTTCACAATCAATTCTCCTTTTAGCGAGAACATTACTACAATGGTAAATAAAAGCGCAATTAAAGTTATGGGCGAAATTGTCGGAATGAATTTGTTGGTATACCATTCTTCGCCTTTTATTTTTACTAAAATAAGTCTGCTTAAAATTCCCATTACAAACGGAATACCTAAATAAATGGCGACACTTTCTGCAATAGTTCCGATTGAAATATCCACAATTGCACCATCAAAACCGAAATATGGAGGTAGAACTGTGATAAAAATCCAGGCATAAAAACTATAGGCAAAAACTTGAAAAATACTATTTAAAGCGACTAAACCTGCTCCATATTCGCTACTTCCTTCTGCAAGGTCGTTCCAAACCAAGACCATTGCTATGCAACGAGCCAAACCAATTAAAATAAGACCAACCATATATTCGGGATAATCTCGCAAAAATGTAATTGCTAAAACAAACATTAAAACGGGACCAATTATCCAATTAAGAATGAGCGAAATAGAAAGGATTTTTGTGTTTCTGAAAACCTTTGGCAATAATGAATAATTGACTTTTGCCAATGGTGGATACATCATCAAAATCAAACCGATTGCAATCGGAATATTTGTAGTTCCGCTACTAAATGAATTGATGATGTTTGGAAATGTTGGAATAAAATACCCAAGTCCAACTCCTATTGCCATTGCGACAAATATCCAAAGCGTTAGATTTCTATTTAGAAAACTTAATTTTTTTGAAGCCATTTTTTATGAATTTATTTGAGAGAAAACGTAAAACATTTCAGTTGCTATTTGCAGACTTCTTTCATTGTACTTTTCTGCTTGTTGTGGTGTATCGTCAAATACTTTTGGGTCTTCAAAAGTGATAGGAATTCGTTTTTCTGCGCCAAACACAATTGGGCAGGCTTCATTTGCAGAATCACAAGTAAGAACTGCACAAAAACCAGATTTTGGGTTAAAATCATCATTCAATTTCTTTGAAAATCCAATTATTGGATGCTCGTTATCTGCATATTTAATGGAATAAACAGGATTATCATTTTTAGAAATTGTGTTTATCTGAAAACCTGAATTTAGCAAAGTTTCTGCAACCATTGGAAAAAGTGCGGTTGCTTCTGTTCCGCCCGAATAACAAAATACGTTTCTGATATTGAAGTAGTTTGCCATTGTTTGCGCCCAAACTTGTGATAAATGACTTCTTCGTGAATTGTGAGTGCAGATAAAGTTGATACGGATTTCTTGATTTTTTGAAACCTCTGCCTGAATAAAATCAGTTAGCGGTTGTAAAACTGCTTTACGTTCGCTTGAAATGGTATGAGGTTTTAATTCTTTGATTAAATTTTGTATTTCTAAAAATAGAGTTCGCTTTGTTGTCTTCATTTTTTTGATTTTTTTTAGCAACAACCACTTCCGGGTGCACAAGAAGTTGCAGTTTGAATTTCAGATAAAATCTTTTTAGGTTTTTCAGCGTGAATGCCACATTGGTCTTTAGCCAAACAATCAGTTTGTTTAGATGTCAATAAGAAATGTTGCCCGTCAAAATCAAGTCCGAATTTTCCAATTGTATCCGCTTGGTATTCTACTTCGATTTCTAAATCTGCTATTTTTAAAACTTTTTCCGAAAGTTCAATGATGTTCAACAACTTTTCTGGATGCAATCTGTGGTCGTAATCATTTGCATTCCATAGTTGGAAATTTACGACTTCTTCTTTTCTTTCAGTTCCACCACAATCGATAAAATGTTTTGTGATTTTACCGACTTCTGTAACGTGAAAGTGATTTGGTACTAATTCTCCGTTTGGTAATTGAAAACCTATAGTTTCCAGTTCTTTTAATACTGATTTTACTTGTGATAATTTCATAACTTTATTTGTTTATTGCGATTATATGATCAATACATTCAAATTTTTTTAACAGCAATCTTGGCTTTCGGTTAAGTCTTGGTTTAGAAATTCAGTCATTACAGTTTTCATTGCTATCCAATTTTCTGCGTGAATACAATAACAAACACTTGTTCCTTCCACATTTCCTTTAATCAAGCCTAAATGCTTCAATTCTTTTAGATGTTGCGAGATTGTTGGTTGGGCTAATCCAATTTCATTTACCAGATCTCCGCAAATGCAAGCATTAATTTTAAACAAATGTTGTAAAATCGCTACCCTTGCAGGATGTCCGAATACTTTCGCAAATAATGCAATTTTATTTTGCTCTTCCGTAAATTTTTCTGTTTTTGAACTTCCCATTATGTTTTATTAATTGCAATATTACGATTAATATAAATACGAGCAAAACAAAATTAAGAGGAATATTTTTTATACTTCAAATAAATGGAGTTTTTTAAAATTTTTCTCCAATTCTTTCACCCATTTTTATGATCGTTTCAAAATCTTTCGAGGTATTAACCAATAAATCATGATCGATTTTAATTTTGTTTTTCTCAAATAACAGGACAACTGTCGAAACCTCCAAATTTAAAATAACCTTTTTCTTCCCCTTTTTTTACATTCGTACCTTGATAAGTTTGAATCATACTTCCAACCATTGTTGCCCCAACTTCGATCATGACAACATTGCCGAAAACCGGACTTTTTATAATGCAGTACTCGCGCTTATTCAGCCAGAAGATTTCTGCTTTTTCACGCAGAGCCAAAGGACTTACCGAGTAGTAATTACCGTCAATTTTAATATTTGAACTTGCCGTGATTCCACTTACCGGAAAATGTGTTGGTCAGAATCCGAATGCGATTTCTAACTATCATAATGATTTTTCACAAAACCTAAAAATGAAAGAGAGTGTTCTGTCTTATTCGTACTATGCTTTACAAAATGCTGTATCAAGTTTGGAAATTTCAACATTTCACCCAATTCTGTATTGGCACACACAAAAATAAGTAGAAATGATATCGAAATTATTTTCTTCAAGATTGTAAAAGAACAGATTTAATTATAGAAGATGAAATAATATCAGGTAATTTTTTAGAATTTATTGAAAGATTTACTCTTTTTCGGATTGTCGAAAAATCAAGAATAATATAATTTCCGGTAGCAATTTTTTATTTAACTTTGCAAAGGTGAAGATTTTCAATTATATATTAACAATTTATTTAGCCGTGCTATTTTGTATGCCTTGTTCGGATAATGAACAAAGCACTTTTGAGGTGGTTACTACTAAAATTGAAAAAGTACAGAACGAACATTCACAAAAACATAAAGACGATTTTTGTTCGTCTTTTTGTATGTGCAGTTGCTGTGGTAGGAATGTTGTAGTATATCAACAAATTCCTGCAAACTTTATTGGTCATTTTTCAAACGAATTCTATTCATCAGAATTTTTTCATATTCCAAACCCATACTCCAACTATTTCGGCAGTATATGGCAACCGCCTCAATTAGGTTAGTATTATTAAATAAAATTTACGGTTTTGCTTTTCTGCGAACGCGTACTTTTTATTATCTAAATTTTACTTTAATCTAATTTTCTTTATCAATGCTAAATAAAATCATTGAATTCTCCATCAATAATAAATTGGTGATCGGAATTTTCACTATTGCGCTCATTATTTGGGGCGTCATGTCCCTTCGAACCCTTCCTATAGATGCCGTACCAGATATTACAAATAATCAGGTACAGGTAATAACATTAAGTCCATCACTGGCAACACAGGAAATAGAACAGTTTATTTCTTATCCTATAGAACAGACAATGTCTACTATTCCTGAAATTCAGGAAGTGCGATCTATTTCCCGCTTTGGTTTATCTGTTGTAACCATTATTTTTCATGATGACATAGATATTTACTGGGCACGCCAGCAAGTCTCTGAACGGCTTCCTGAAGCAAAAAGTTCCATTCCTGCAGGACTTGGTAATCCTGAAATGGCACCGGTTTCTACTGGTTTAGGTGAAATTTACCAATATACGGTTCATGCTAAACCCGGCTTTGAGGATAAATACGATGCTACAAAACTGCGAACCATACAAGACTGGATTATTCGAAAACAATTATTGGGTACGCCTGGAATTGCGGAAGTAAATAGTTTCGGAGGTTTTTTGAAACAGTATGAAATTGCACTAAATATTAATCAATTACGGAGTTACAATTTATCTATTTCGGATGTTTTCACAGCATTGGAAAAAAATAATCAGAATACCGGTGGTTCATATATTGATAAAAAACCCAATGCCTATTTTATCAGAAGCCAGGGCTTGATCACAAGTCTTGGAGATATTGAAAGGATTGTAGTTAAAAATTCGGAGAGTGGTCTGCCTATTACCATCAGAGATGTTGCAAAAGTTCAGTTTGGGACTGCTACCCGATACGGTGCACTTACCAGAAATGACAAAGAAGCGGTCGGCGGAATTGTAATGCTATTAAAAGATAATAATGCTTCTGAAGTAGTTGGACGAGTAAAGGATAAAATAGACCAAATACGGAAAACTTTACCTGACGGTGTAGAGATAGAACCCTTTCTGGACAGAAGTGAATTTGTAGACAGAGCCATGAGTACGGTGCAAAAAAACTTAATAGAAGGGGCGTTAATTGTAATATTGGTTTTAGTTCTTTTTCTCGGGAATATTCGTTCAGGCTTAATTGTGGCTTCGGTTATACCTTTAGCAATGCTATTTGCCGTAGCATTGATGAAAGTTTTTGGCGTATCTGGAAACTTGATGAGTCTTGGGGCGATCGATTTTGGACTTATTGTGGATGGTGCTGTAATTATCGTGGAAGCAACCATGCACCACATGAGGAAGTTGAAAACAGGAAAAATTTCGCAGGCAGAAATGGATATTCAGGTTTCCGGTTCTGCAAAAAAAATGATGAACTCCGCTGCGTTTGGTCAACTTATTATTTTAATTGTCTATTTACCAATATTGGCTTTGGTAGGAATTGAAGGCAAAATGTTTCGCCCGATGGCACAAACGGTTTCTTTTGCAATATTTGGAGCATTAATTCTTTCGCTTACTTATGTACCGATGATCAGTTCACTTCTATTGAGTAAAAATATTAGTCATAAAAAGAACTTTTCTGATAAAATGATGGAAAAATTTCAGCGCGTTTATGATCCGTTGATTAATGGTGCACTGCGATTTAAAAAAACTGTCTTGATTGTTGCAATTGCGCTTCTCGGATTGTCAGCAGTTATCTTCAGTTCTCTTGGAGGTGAATTTCTACCAACGCTGGAGGAAGGAGATTTTGCTGTAGAAACAAGATTATTGGTAGGAAGTTCGCTGGAGCAGACCGTTGAAAAAATAGAGCAGGCATCAAGTTTATTAATGAAAACTTATCCGGAAGTGAAGGAAGTTGTGGGCAAGATTGGAGCATCCGAGATTCCTACAGATCCAATGCCGATAGAAGCCACAGATATAACGATATTATTAAAACCTAAAAAAGACTGGACGAGTGCAGATACCCGGGAAGAATTAGCGGAGAAAATGCAGAAAACTTTAGAACAGGTTCCGGGAGTTACGTTCGGTTTTTCGCAACCTATACAATTACGGACCAACGAATTAATTTCTGGTGTACGACAGGATGTAGGTATCAAAATTTTTGGCGATGATTTAGAAACGCTTTCAGATTTAGCGAAGAAAATAGGTGGATTAATTCCCTCAATAGATGGTGCAGAAGATTTATATATAGAACAGGTGAGTGGTCTACCGCAAATTTCAATCAAATTGAACCGGGATAATATCGCGCGATATGGGTTAAATGTTGAAGAAATAAATAACGCTATTAACACTGCATTTGCTGGTGGTGTTGCCGGAACGGTATTCGAAGGAGAAAAACGTTTTGATCTGGTAGTTCGGTTAGAACAAGGAGAACGCCAAAGTATTGAAGATGTAAAAAGGCTCTTTGTTACTGCCAGTAATGGAAACCAGGTTCCGTTGGAGCAGGTTGCAGAAGTAAGTTATCAATTGGCACCTAACCAAATACAGCGTGAAGATGCCAAAAGAAGAATTATTGTTGGCTTTAATGTTCGGGGTAGAGATATTGCCTCTGTAGTAAAAGACGTTCAGGCAAAAATTGACGAAAAAGTAAAAATGCCGACCGGCTATTTTATAACTTATGGTGGCCAATTTAAAAATTTGGAAGAAGCCAACAAAAGACTGTCTATAGCCGTACCGGTTGCATTGGGATTAATTCTTTTGCTGCTCTATTTTGCGTTTGGTTCCTTAAAATACTCACTACTAATTTTCACCGCAATCCCGATGTCTGCCATAGGTGGAATATTTGCCCTTTGGTTAAGAGGTTTACCTTTTAGTATTTCGGCTGGTGTAGGCTTTATTGCTTTGTTTGGTGTGGCTGTTTTAAATGGAATCGTATTAATAACAGAGTTTAATCAACTTAAAAAACAAGGAATGAAAGATATTAAGCAAAGAATTCTCGCAGGTACTGCTATAAGATTAAGACCGGTTTTAATGACTGCTACCGTTGCATCATTAGGATTTTTACCTATGGCATTGGCAACCGGAGCAGGAGGAGAAGTACAAAAACCATTAGCAACAGTTGTTATAGGTGGTTTGTTCACCGCAACATTTCTTACACTTGTACTTTTGCCGGTACTTTACTCTTATGTGGAGAATATAAAACCTTCCCGACGTAAGTTGAAAAATACAAAAATTGCAGGATCAGCAACGATTATTCTTTTGTTTTTACTCTCAGGTTTTAATAATGGAGTTAAAGGTCAAATTACGACAAATTCATCTTCATCTTTAGGGACGATAGATTTGAATTCAGCAATTTCTGCTTCCCTGGAATCCAATCCAAACACAAGGGTTGCAAAATTAGGAGAGGAATACCAGTCTGCATTAAAAGGTTCTGTGAGAGATTATGGCAAAACAAATATCAATCTCACTTTTGGTCAATATAACAGTCTTATTGCTTATGATAATAATATTACCATAAGCCAAAATATTCCGAATCCGGTTTATTTGAAAAGATTAACAGAACTGGCAGACGCCAACATAAACGCGTCCAAAATGCAGGCAGGAATTTATAAAAATCAGATCACTTATCAGGTAAAAAGTATTTATTATAGTTTACTCTACAGAAAAGAACAAAGAACATTAAATGAGGAATTAATCGCGCTTTATGAGAAAATACTTCGTGCTGCCGACATAAGATTTCAGACTGGTGAAACAAATATTTTAGAAAAATACAATGCCAATACCAGATTGCAGGAAGCGATTTCTCAAAAATTGCAGACGGAAGAATATATAAAAATTCATCTGGAGCAATTGAAAAGGTATACCGGAAATCAAACCATCGAAGATATTATGGAAACAACGCTTATCGAAAAGTTTTTAGATGTATCACCACAGAGCGCAATTTTTAATAATAATCCAGACTTGCTTGCTTTGAAAAGCCAGATAGAAGTCGCTAAAGAAGAAATCAGAGTTGAAAAAAGCAGGTTACTTCCCGATTTTAGCGTCGGTTATTTTAACCAATCGTTGGTAGGTAATTTCGAGAAAAATGGAGTTTCGAAGTTTTACGGAGTAGGAAAAAGATTTCAGGGTGTAGAATTGGGAATTAGCATACCCATTTTTGCAAAAGCGCAAAAAGCAAAAATCAAAGCCGCAGAAATTAACCAGCAAATACAGGAAGCAAAAGTAGATGCATTTTCTTTCAGTCTTTCTCAACGGGGTTCTACACTGCTTTCGGACCTAAAACGGTTGCAAATCCAGATCAATTTTTATAGGGAAACAGCATTGCCACAGGCAAAGTTGCTTATTACAAAATCACAGCGTGCCTTTGAGGTTGGAGAAATGGATTATTACCAGGTTAGTCAATCCATAAACAACGCCGTGGAAGTCCAAAAACAATACATCGAAAGTTTAAATCAATATAATCAAACAGCCATCGAACTGGAATTAATTTCTGGTTTATAATAAATAATTAAAGTTCCAAAATCATGAGTAAATCAAAATATTTATATATCATCGTCTTAAGTTTTATGTTGTCAGCCTGTAATTCCGATAAAAAGGAAGAAACAGCAGTCACGGCAAATGTAGAAGTTCCGCACGATGCAAACAGCGTAGAATTTAGTGAAGCGCAGTACAAAAGTGTGGGAATGGAATTGGGAAATATAACCAATACTAATCTTTCCAATTATATCAAAGCCTCTGGAGCTATTGAAGTTCCACCGCAAAATCTGACCAGTATCACCTCTTCTTTTGGAGGTCATGTAAAATCCATGAACATAATCGAAGGAAAATATATTGGAAAAGGAACCGTGGTGGCAACGATAGAAAATCCTGAATTTCTACAGATACAGCAGGATTACATGGAAAGCAATAGTCAGATGTCTTATTTAAGACAGGATCTTACACGCCAAAAAGAACTGGTAAAAGAAAATATTGCAGCCAGAAAATCTTTACAGCGGGCGCAAAGTGAGTATAATAGTATGTCTGCACGAGTTGCCGGATTACGGGCAAGACTTCAGGTTGCGAACATCAATCCTGCTTCTGTTGCAAGAGGTAACATATCTTCGCGCGCCAACATTTATGCACCACAAAGCGGATACGTAACAAAAGTATATACCAATATTGGAAAATATGTTGGAACTAATGAGGTTGTCGCAGATATTGCAAATACAGGTAATATGATGGTAAAAGTGCAGGTTTTTGAAAAAGATGTTGCAAAAATAAAAGTTGGTCAAATTATTCGATTTCAGGCTACTGGTGACGCCGAGGAAAAAACTGCTAAAGTTTATCTGATAGGGAAAGATATACACGGAGACAGAACTGTAGATGTTTTGGCAAGAATTCAGAATGTATCTCAAAATCTGTTGCCGGGAATGTTTGTAAATGCTATCATAGAACTTGGATCTGTGGAAACACCAGCATTGCCAGATGCGGCAATTGTAGGTTCCGGAGGTAAGAATTTTATTTTTATTTTAGAAAAAACTTTAGAAAAAACTAAAGATAAAGATGGGAAGGAAAAAGAAAAACAATATATCTTTAGGAAGGTAGAAGTGCAAACCGGTGTAAGCGAAAATGGTTTTACTGCGGTTACTTTGCCTGCAAAATTTAATGAATCCGATAAAGTAGTTTTAAAAGGGGCATATGACCTGCTTTCTAAAATGAATAATATGGAGGAAGAGGAGTAATCTTGGGATAATTTTAAAACCTTAAAACCTATTTACAAACCATTTGTTTCCATAAAAAGTTGCCAAAACTAGCATCAAAATATTTTTATGATTTCAATTTATTTATACGCCTTAATTCCAGTTGTTTCCATTTTATTGGGCGGGATTACCGGATTATTTAAAAAACCAAACGCGGGTTTTCGGAGTTCTGTGTTGCATTTTGCGGGCGGAGTGGTTTTTTCAGTTGTTGCAGTGGAACTTCTGCCGGATATTATTAAAAATCACAGGCCTATTGAAGTGGGAATTGGTTTCGGACTGGGCATCGCGACGATGTTGGCTGTAAAATATTTTTCAGAAAAATTTCAAAAAAACGCTGAAAAATCGGCAGTAAAAAATTCTTTGCCGATGGGACTTCTGGTGGCATTGGCCATCGATTTACTAATAGATGGCGTGCTTCTCGGCGTTGGTTTTGCGGCTGGAAGCACCGAAGGAATTCTGCTTTCCATCGCTTTGGCTCTCGAAATTTTTTCTCTGGGATTAGCAGTAGTTTTGGCTTGTATGGATTTAAATTTTTCAAAACAAAAAAGCCTGACTATTTTATTAGTTTTGGGTGCCTGCTTCTTTGTCGGAGCCGTTTTAGGAATTACATTATTAGCAGGATTATCACAGGAATGGCTGGAATTGGTGCTGTCTTTCGGTCTCGCTGCTTTATTATTTTTGGTAACTGAAGAATTATTGAAAGAAGCGCACGAAGAAAAAGAAACACTTTTGCAGACGAGTATGTTTTTTGTAGGATTTTTAATATTTCTACTGGTAGGAATGGTAGTTTAAATTAATTAAGATTAAAAAAATAAGCATAATCGTAAAGTTCAAAAAATGAATTTTAATTTAAAATTTTTAGGTTCAAAAATTAAACTTGATAAATTATTATAATAAGATACAAACGATATATTCAAAAATTAAAATATAAAAAATGGCAAAAAAGAAATTAAACTTAAGGGATATTGGAACGGAAAAACATGCCGGAGAGCATTCCCACGATGCTGGACATAATCACGATAATACGGACAAAACAACGTTACAAATGTTTTTGCCCGCCATTATATCATTCACATTATTAATAATTGCTATTGCTTTAGATAATTGGATTACCCAAAATTGGTTTAATGGATGGGTAAGGATTGCCTGGTATGTTGCAGCGTATATTCCCGTGGGATTACCAGTTTTAAGAGATGCGTTTGATAGTATAAGAAAAAGTGATTTCTTTTCAGAATTTTTTTTGATGAGTATCGCTACGATTGGTGCGTTCGCCATTGGAGAATTTCCTGAAGGTGTAGCAGTGATGCTTTTCTATGCTGTGGGTGAAGTTTTTCAAACACTTGCAGTACAGAGAGCAAAAACTAATATAAAAACACTATTAGACCAAAGACCAGATGAAGTTACCGTTGTTAAAGATAATCAATCAACAACTGTAAAAGCGGAATCTGTAGAGATTGGCGACATAATCCAACTAAAATCTGGCGAAAAGTTGGGTTTAGACGGCGAGTTATTATCTGAAAAAGGGTCTTTTAATACAGCGGCACTCACAGGAGAAAGCAAACCAGATTCTAAAGAAAAAGGCGAAATAGTTTTAGCAGGAATGATCAATCTGAACACCGTGGTTCAGGTGAAAGTAACTACCGCATACAAGGATAGTAAACTTTCCAAAATATTAGAATTGGTGCAAAATGCAACTTCACAAAAAGCACCCACAGAATTATTTATTAGAAAATTTGCAAAAATCTACACGCCCATCGTTGTATTATTGGCAATTCTCATTACAATTATTCCATTCTTTTTCGTACAGGATTACACCTTCAGTAAGTGGTTGTATAGAGCACTTGTTTTCTTGGTAATCAGTTGTCCGTGTGCTTTGGTAATTAGTATTCCACTAGGATATTTCGGAGGAATTGGCGCTGCAAGTAAAAACGGTATTTTGTTTAAAGGCAGCAACTTTTTAGACGTTATTGCTACTATAAAGAATGTTGTGATAGATAAAACAGGCACAATGACGGAAGGTGTTTTCAAAGTTCAGGAAGTTATTATTCATCCAGATTTTGATGAAAAAACAATTTTGGCGATGGTCAACAAATTGGAAAGTCAAAGTACACATCCGGTAGCAACTGCGATTCATAATTTTGTTGGAGAATTGGATTCAAAAATAGCATTGGAGAATGTAGAAGAAATTTCAGGTCACGGTTTAAAAGCAAACGTAAACGGAAAAGAATTATTAGTCGGTAATTTCAAATTATTAGACAAATTTTCTATTAAATATGATTTAGACCCAAGTTCAATTGTTTATACTACCATCGCAATTGCGTATGATAATAAATTTGCCGGCTATTTGACCATCGCAGATTCGATAAAAGAAGATGCGCAAGAGGCGGTTACTAAACTGCATAATCTTAATGTGAAAGTAACGATGTTAAGCGGTGACAAAACCAACGTCGTAGAACTTGTTGCAAAAGAATTAGGGATTGATACGGCTTTCGGAGATCTACTGCCCGAAGATAAGGTAGAAAAATTGAAAGCAATTAAAAGCAAAGGCGAGAGTGTAGCATTTGTGGGCGATGGCGTAAATGACGCTCCGGTCGTCGCACTTTCAGACGTAGGAATTGCAATGGGTGGATTGGGAAGCGATGCTACTATTGAAACCGCGGACGTTGTAATTCAGGATGATAAGCCGAGTAAAATTGCAATGGCCATAAATATTGGAAAGCAGACAAAAAAAATCGTTTGGCAAAATATCATTCTGGCATTTGCCGTGAAAGCCGTTGTTTTAGTTTTAGGAGCAGGAGGTTTGGCAACAATGTGGGAAGCGGTTTTCGCGGATGTTGGTGTGGCATTATTGGCAATTTTAAACGCTGTAAGGATACAACGGATGAAATTTTAACGAATGCATCGAGTAAAAAATTGACCACTTTATTATAAATCCTTATTTTAGCATTTGCTTAAATAAACAAATTGACTATCTTTGTGCGATGGACAATAATTCTTGCATACGACAACAGGCAGACATTAAGCAAATTAACCGTTGCAAAAGCCGAGTCTCTGAGCTTAACGATTCGTTTGATTACTTATCCAACGGACTTGAATTAGCGGGAAACAATGTAAGACTGAGAATTCTCTTTCTGCTTTATGAAGAAAAACGACTTTGTGTTTGCGACATCAGCGACATTCTTGGTATGAAAATTTCGGCAATTTCTCAACACTTGCGAAAACTTAAAGACCGAAAACTAATTGAAACCGAAAGAGAAGCACAAACCATTTTTTACTCTTTGACAAAAGAATATGAAAAAATGCTAAAACCGTTTTTTAAAATACTTGACGAAAACAAAATTTTAGAAACAATATGAAAACCGACAACAAACTAATCGGAACAGGAATTTTCACAGCTATTGCAGCTTCACTTTGTTGCATTACACCAATCTTGGCTCTTATTGCAGGGACAAGCGGACTTGCTTCAACCTTTTCTTGGCTCGAACCTTTCAGACCATATTTTATCGGCTTGACAATTTTAGTGCTTGGTTTTGCTTGGTATCAAAAATTGAAACCTAAAAAGCAAATTGACTGCAACTGCGACACGGAAGAAAAACCAAAAAGCATTCAGTCAAAAATGTTTTTAGGAATTGTAACGGTATTTGCAATTGTTATGCTTGCCTTTCCATATTATTCAAGCATTTTCTACCCAAAGACAGAAAAACAAATCATAGTAGTTGATAAATCCAATGTCCAAAAAGCAGAGTTTACAATTAGCGGAATGACTTGTACGAGTTGCGAAGCAAATGTAAATCACGAAGTGAATAAATTGACAGGGATAATAAATTCAACTACTTCTTACGACAACGGAAAAACAGTTGTAGCGTTTGATAATTCCAAAACCAACATTGCTGAAATTGAAAAAGCAATTAATTCAACAGGATATTCTGTAACCAACAAAAAAGAAAATTAAAATGGAAGTTATATTACAATCAACAATCACTTGCCCGAACTGCGGACACAAGAAAGAAGAAATAATGCCGACAGACGCTTGCCAATATTTTTACGAATGTGAGAATTGTAAACAAGTTCTTAAACCAAAACAAGGCGACTGCTGTGTATATTGCAGTTACGGAACAGTTGCTTGTCCGCCAATTCAACAAGACAACAAATGTTGCTAACGAAAAGAATGCAAATGGTCTAGAAACCATCGACAGTTGATATAATATCAATTTTTTAAAAATCACTCCAATGTTTCTTATTCTCGAAATAGACATTATTCGTAGTTTTTCACCAAACTAAGTTTGTATTAAAAAAAATAGATAATTAATCATTGACGTAAGCTGTAGAGCAATATATAATTAAATGTTATGAAAGAAATAGAAATCATTTTGGTTCAAAGAGGCATAAAAACCAATAGCAATGACATTATTGGTAGCAGAAAAATTATTAGAATAAAAGTATGCGATCAGTCATAAAGATTTATCAAAACAATTCGAAAAAGCAGATAATGTTACTTTATTTAGAACACTTAAAACATTTTTAGATCATAAACTAATACATACCATTGATGGAGGTGCATTTGGATAAAGATAACTATCATTCTAATCCTATCTAAATACTGTTATGATTAATCTATTCGAATCAGCATAAAATTAAATGATTTATTATAACGTAAATAATTTTAAAATGAACAACCACCTAAACTGTTGGAAATGTGTAGTAATGCTATCCTGTCTATTAAGTTGGCTACGGGTTTTTCGGCATACATTTAACAATAAAAAAATGAACAGGGTTATGGATGGAAAAACATTTATGACCCTTTCTGTTATTAATTAAAAAAATGAATCAGAATAAACAACACTGGGAAAAAGTATTTTCAACCAAAAACCCAAATGAAGTGAGCTGGACACAAGAATATCCCAAAACTTCAATAGATTATTTAGAAAATTTGAATTTGCCTAAAACTACCATTATTATTGATATTGGCGGTGGCGATAGTAATTTCGTTGATGCACTTTTAGAAAAAGGATATGAGAATATTTGGGTATTGGATATTTCTGCTACTGCATTAGAAAAAGCTAAAAAACGATTAGGGGATAAAGCAAAATTGGTACATTGGATTGTTTCGGATATTACAGCATTTAAAACCGATATACAATTTGACTTTTGGCACGATAGAGCCGTTTTTCATTTCGTAACAGATGATGAAAGTATTCAAAAATATGCACATTTAGTAAGTCAATCTATCAAAGAAAACGGTCATTTTTTATTAGGCACATTTTCAGAAAATGGACCTCTAAAATGCAGCGGATTAAATATAAAACAATACGATGAAATTACGATGAAAGCTACATTTAGCAAAAATTTTGAAGCCGTAAAATGCTTTACAGAAAATCATACAACACCTTTTAACACGACACAGAATTTTCAATTTTGCGGATTTAAAAAAAATAATAGTAATAGATGATATTTTATTTAAAACCCTTACCCATTTTTATACTTGCAGGATTTTGTGAGATTGGCGGTGGTTATTTGGTTTTGGTTAAAGGAAGATAAGCTTGTTTGGTATGGCGTTTTTGGGGAATTATTTTAGCTTTGTATGGCTATGTATTGACGCTACAAGTCATTCATTTGGAAAATCCTATACCGTTTATGAAGGAGTATTATAATTATGTCTATCCTTTTTGCGTAGAAAATTGATGGTGTTAAACCCGATAAATATGATATAATAGATGCTTCAATTTGCTTTATATTTGTATTATCCTTTTTATGCCCAAAAAATAAAAATTAATTATTATTTCGCTACTATATCACTGCGCTTTAAATATTCTACATCCGAGTATCTCAAGCCGGTAAAAACATTGAAACATAAAAACGTCACTGGATATGCAGATAAATTGATAAAACTTTTTGGAGTTGATAGTGAAAGCAAAGAATATGATGATTTAGAAAAAGACAGTCCAGAAGATGATTTTCTCAGAACATGATACTTTCAAAAAGTTCAATTGATATTTGGAACAGCTTACAATAAAGGTAGATGTTATTATTTTTAAGAAATTGCTATTAGGTAAAGAATTACTATGTAATAAAAATCATCTGATTGATTCTCTTCAAGAGATTTTCTTTAATCTCGTCTGATAACTCTGTATAAAATTTCTTTTAAGTTGTTCACTGAGAAAAGAACGGCTAGTCAATTCAATGACTTCATTCTCGTGAGAAGTTAAATTTTTGAAAATTTTGGATATTATTTTTTCTGGTATTTCAGCTTTTTGACCCAACAAAATAAACTGCTCTTTTATTTTTCCTTTGGCAATGGATTTCGGTAAAAGAACGTCGCTTAAAGCAAAATCAGCAACTTCAATATGAATCTTAGTGTTGAGTAGATCATAAGCCGGACTTAATTTAAAATCACCTTGCTCTGTTTCTATTAGAGAAAAGTTTTTTAGATGAGCATCTCCATTTGAAAATAAATAATTGAAAAGAATTAATGTGAAAAGTTTTGGTGCTTCTACTTTTGAGGCAGGTACAAATTTTTTCAATGTTTCAAAAAGTTCCAAGTAATTTCCTTGGTATTTGTACTGTTCACCGTGTGTTGCAGGTGATTTTTGTAATAGAGAAGCAAAATCCTCAACAGCTAATTTTTCCCCGTTTTTTTTGACATCAAATCTTTTAGTAAGATAGGCGGGTTTTCCATTTTCAAAGAACGTCAAAGCATTTTCCGCAGTTTCTATTTTAAAAATTTGCTGTGCGATTTGCATCGTGAGATGTTCGTTTGCTGGTGCAAACTCACTGTTTTTTGGAAGGTCTGAAATTGGTTTCAAAATATATTGTCCGCGCTCGTCTTCAGTCGTTAACCGTAATTTTGAATTTTCGATGAGCAATGAGTATTTTTCCTGAAAACCTGAAATAGAAATATGCAGTTGATTTTCATTAAATACCGACCGCTCTTTGGAATCTGATGGCGATGTGTAGGGCAGAACAGGACTGATTTTTTTACCGTCAAACATTTTCTTTAAAACAATCGGACTGTAAGTATCAAAACCTTCTGTGAGTTTTCCTGGACAATATTTTATTTTATGCTGATCCATTTTTAATTCTTTCAATTGTTATAGCTCCCACTGTATCTGTGTTTGCAGTAGTTAAAAGAATTCCGAAAGCATCGGATTCATCAATTTTGTAAGTTTGGCAAACCATTCTTTTATTAATTCCTTCTGGCAAAAGATGGTAGAAAAATGGGAATAATTCTTTAGAGACGAATTCTTTCTGTGTTTTAGGGAGCGTTAGGCTTATGGGAGGTTTATTGGTGTCCAACAGCCAATCCTGATCATATTGAAAAATGAAACTACCATCATCATTCTGCTTCAGTACTCCGGCTGGTTGACCTTTGTATAAGACTTTTGCGGATCTCATTATTTAATGTTTTTAATTTCCAATTTAATTTCCAAACCTAAAGCATCGCAAATTTTTTGCAATGTTTCTAGCGTTGGATTTCCTTTTCCGCTTTCCAATTGTTTCAAGGTACGAAGTCCTACACCAGAAATTTCCGCAAGTGTTTCCTGCGTTACATTTAAAATTTTTCTACGTTCTTTGATGGGTACTATTAAATTACTTAGTGTCATATATTGCACTTTAAGTACAAATATACATCATTATTTTAATAATTAAATCATAAGTGTTATTTAATGCACTTTTTTAAATTTAATTTGGAAATTTTTACAGTTTAGACATTAAAGAGCTATTTATTGCACTTTTATTGGTTTCTAAAAATAAAATCCTGTGATCTGCACATTGAAGCCGATTATTCAATTAAAATTAGTTGTTTTGTTAATTACGCCTAGGTTGCCTTGAGCTTTAAATTTTTTTGGAAAGAGAGTAATACATTTAAGGTTGATATTTTTGTAAGTGTGAAAAAAGAAGTAACTTTGATAAATAAACCAATCAAAACCAACATTTTTTCAAGGTGAGTAATTAGGTGAGTAGCTGAGAAGTAATCTTTGAAAAGGCGTATGAATAGAGATATTTAAAGAGCATGTGACGGTTCCTAGCTCTCCGCTTGGTGAAGAACCAAAACATATAAAAAGCCTTTAAATACTGGTATTTAAAGGCTTTTTCGTACTTATAATATATCAAATTAGTACAAAAAAAAGGAGTTCCGAGGTGAGTTCATGAAAAAAAAATACGAACAGTATTTAGCATTAGATTGCGTATTCATCGCTTATTCATTCAACGAACATCTTGTAAGTGTGTAGGTTTCGAAATAAATTCAACCTAAACTGATATAAAGCGCTTTAATGTCCGGTGATTTAGATTTTTATTTTTCGAAAAATACCGTATTAATTTCAATATTTCCCTTAAGCATCTTATGAACAGGGCAGGCATCTGCAATATAATGAAGTCTTGCCTGCTGTTCTGCTTCCAAAATTGCGTTTCCGTAACTGATCTTTCTCGTAAACAGGGTACTTTTGGTTTGAGGATAATGATCAAGATCTACCTCAACATCGATTTCCGGCACGGACCAACCTTTTCTGTCGATGTACATCCGTAAAGTTGCCGCAGTACAGGTTGCAAGTGACGCCGCCAACAGTTCAAACGGATTAAAACCTTTATCCTGGCCCCCTTTATCCAGCGGCTCATCCGTGATTATTCTCTTTTTGCCGGCCGTAACTTCGGTATAATATTTTTCAGCGCCAATTCGGGCAAGAACTTTTACAGTCATAATCGGTTAATTTTTTTTGAACTATCAGGAAATGGTGAAAACAGAGTTTGGTTTTAAATCAGTTTTTTTTCAATCCTTTTCGGTGTGAACCAGGGCAATCTAGTTTCCAAAATCGCCATAATTGATAAAGGCAAAATGACCATTAACGTCAATTTCAAAACGTTTCTTTTTTTCGTTTTTGACAAGCGGGATGTTTTCAAATTCGGTTTTCATGATTTTCTTTTTAAAGTTATTTTCAAAACAAAAATACGCAATTAAGAACCGGCCGTTTCTTAACCTATGATAAAAAATCGATAAGGAAAAGCTTTTATCAATGATGCTCACAGATCACGTTTAATTAATTGACATTATCTTTGTAAACTGTTTTCGTTTAATAAAAATGGATTTCTTTTACAAAACATGATTGATAATTACAAATATACAAGTCCCTTCAAAATTCTGATCTCTTTTCATAAACTGATTGAAGGTTTGGAAGAAATCGCGCTTTCCAATATAGATTACCGCGCCAATTATGCGAAGGCTTTATTAAATCAAATCAAGGATGAACCGGAGTTTGTCAATGGGATTGAAGATTTAAAGTTTCTCGATAAAAACCGGGAGCTGATCAAATATTTGCTCGCAGACCTATTTCCTACCGCGCTCACCCGAAATGAGATCAAGGCTGCGACAATTCCTTTTTATGATATCACTTTTAATTATAGCGAACGATTTCGGAAAATATTGAAAGGTGCGGAACTGTCCTCCGATTTCAGCATTCGGGATATGAGCGAACACCAGTTTTATATCATGAACTGCACGCTGATTCTGAACCGCCATTACAAACAGAATATCGATTTTGGGAAACCTTTGTTCTTCGATATTGAAGATGAAAATGAGATCGTAAAACATTACCGCATTTTGTACAACGCGGATTTTCTGGAGATTTTTCCGACGGACAAAATGCCGCCTTTAACTCAAAAGGAAATCGATAATTTGGTTGATCATTACGACGATCTGGAGCTTTGGAAAACCGCTTTCCCTGAGAGTTCCTGGATTCTGAAAGGTTTTGCGATCATGACTTTGGTGGATGTTACCATTGAAAGTGCGGTTTCCAATCTCAAAACAAATCTTTTAAAGCCCGATCTCGACAAAGAAAAACTCAGCGAAACTTTTGAATCTATTTTCCGGTCCGTATTTAATATTCCGGATCTACGAATTGGCCTGACCTTATACGATGAAGATGATGACCGGTTTGTAAAACCCAATTTTAAGAACGGAGATCTGCGGAGTTTTATCCTTCTCAACGATAAAGAAGCGGACTGCAAAAATGCGTTGTGCGGTTGCTCTTACGAAAGTCTGATCGAAAATAATCAACATTTTGTGATTCCGGAAGTAAGTGAATATTCGAACACGCGTGTAAACGATCGTTTTTCGGCTAATTTACTCCACCTCGGAATCGAAAGTTTTTTACTCGCGCCTGTGCGAAAAGGCGAGAAATTATTAGGCTTAATTGAACTGGCATCGCCGACACCACGCGCTTTAAACTCGGTGAACGCCAATAAACTGGAGCTTGTACTTCCTTATCTTTCCGACACCATTGAGAAAAATCAAAGCGCGATGATGAATCAGCTTGAAGCGATTATCCAGCGCGAATACACCGCGATCCATCCCAGTGTTTACTGGAAATTTAAAAAAGAAGCTAAAAATTATTTTTATTCCGACCAGTTCCGTCAGAATTATACCTTCAAAGAAATTGTGTTCAAAGAGGTGTATCCTTTGTACGGCCAAATTGATATTAAAGGTTCATCGGAAAACCGTAATGCTGCCATTATCAATGACCTTAAGGAACAACTCCACCAACTAATCGACATCCTGGAAACGCTGAATTTCGAAAGGAAAATCGTGGTCATCGAGCAGAAAAAGTTCGAATTGCAAAGTTTTCTAGTGGAGATCGACCACAGCTTTAAAAATAATTTTGAGCAAATTGTTCATCATTATATTGAAAATGAAATTCATTCCTTTTTAAAGAATACGTCTTTAAATAAAAAATCAGAGGAATTAATCAATGCTTATTTCCAGAAACTGGATGTGAAAACCGGCATGTTTTATGAGACCCGAAAAGATTTTGATGATACCATTATGAGCATCAACAAAAATCTGGCGGCGATCCTGGATGAAAAACAACAGCAGGCTCAGAAAATATTCCCGCATTATTACGAACGGTTCAAAACCGACGGCGTAGAACATAATTTATACATCGGCGCCTCTATTTCGCCGGACGAAACGTACAATCCAATGTATCTGAGTAATTTGCGGTTATGGCAACTGGAAACACTGTGCGAAATGGAACTGGAACATCATCAGTTAAAGACGACTTTGCCCTACACTTTGGATGTGACTTCTTTGATTTTGGTTTTCTCTTCCCCAATTTCGATCCGTTTCAGAATGGATGAAAAACGCTTCGATGTTGATGGCTCTTACAACGCCCGATATGAAGTTGTTAAAAAAAGAATTGATAAAGCCTTTGTAAAAAATACGAACGAACGCATCACGCAGAAAGAAAAAATAACCATTGTTTACTCCAGTACTTCGGAAGAAAAAGAATATACCAAATACATTAAATATCTGCAGCATAAAAATGTGCTGGACGATAATATTGAGAAACTGGAAGTGGAGGATCTGCAGGGGAATATCCGGCTTAAAAGCTTTGCGAGTGAAGGTAAAACATACCGACAATTCTTTACTTATCGAAGCCAAGAAATTTATTACAGACTTATTTAAAGAAAGATTAGACTGCAAATATGTCTATCATAATCTGGAACATACCCAAAATGTGGTGCGGGCGATAGGAACCCTGTGTGAACAGGAAAAAACGGATGCACAAATGACTGAAATTCTTTTGCTGGCCGGTTGGTTTCATGATGCGGGATATGTAGAAGGCGACAAAGACCATGAACAGAAAAGCGTAGAGATTGCATTGGAATTTTTAGAAGATCAAAATGCTTCTGATGAAATTCAGCAGAAAGTAAGTGCGTTGATTGGCGCGACCACATTTAATCATTCGCCCGAAAATCTGTTCGAAAAAATAATGAAAGATGCCGACCATGCTCATCTGGCTCATGAAAATTATCCTAATGTTTTGGGTAGTCTGCGTGAAGAGTGGGCGACTTGTACGGAACAATCCTACTGCGATATCGATTGGTACAAACTGAATGTTGAGTTTCTAAAAAAACATCAATATTACACTAAATTTGCCCGGGAAAACTGGCAACAGCTAAAAGAAGAAAACTTAAAATTAATTGAACAAAAACTATTAAACCAAGCCTAAAATGGATGAAAATATACCGGCAAGTGAACCAGTAGAAAGTGCACTTCCAAAAGAAAAAGATAAAAAAAGAAAAACAAAGATCCCAAGCCGGAGCGGCTGGAACGCGGCGTAGAGACCATGTTTCGAACGACGCTGAGCAACCATAATAACCTGAGCCGCTTTGTCGATAATAAGGCAAACATCATTCTTTCGGTGAATGCGATTATCATCTCGGTTTCACTTTCTACGATTGTGCCGAAACTGGACAGTCCAAGTAATTCTCATCTGATTATTCCTACATTGGTGTTGATTGTCAGCAGTTTGGTGTCTATTATTTTTGCAATCTTGGCAACCAGACCACGAGTCACCAAAGGAAGTTTCAGCAGGAACGAAGTCGAAGAGAAGAAGGTGAATCTATTGTTTTTTGGAAACTTTTACAAAATGCCGTACGAAGATTACAACTGGGCTATGAACGAGTTGATGAAAGACCGGGAATATATTTACAATTCTATGATCAAAGACCTCTATCACCTCGGAATTGTCTTGGAAAAAAATATCGGTTGTTGAGAAATACTTATAATGTATTTATGGTCGGTATTATCATTTCTGTACTGGCTTATTTGATTGCTTTTGCCCTAAGATAAATAAAACGCTTATGATCAAATTTTTCTTGTATACCGCCTTTTTACTTTTTGCTGTACAATCCTGTGCGACCTTCAAACCGCAATACAGTAAGGATTACAAAGAAGAAAAATATCCGGCGGATAAAAAACCGGTCCATACGTTCTTTCTGTTGGGTGATGCAGGATTGGGTTTGGTAAAAGACACTGTTAACAACTCCAATGCATTGGTCGATCATTTAAATGCTGCCTCAGAAAACAGTACGCTGATTTTTTTGGGTGACAATATTTACCCCTCCGGAATGCCTAAAAAAGAGGATAAAAACCGAAAAGATGCGGAACAAAATATTCAAAATCAAATCGATCTGGCTGCTTCTTTTAAAGGAAAAACACTGTTTATTCCGGGAAATCATGATTGGTACAGCAATGGCGTCGTTGGATTGAAACGGGAACAGGATTTTGTAGAAGAGCAACTGGGCAAAAAATCTTTCCTGCCAAAAAACGGATGCCCTATCGATAAAGTAAAGATCAGCGAAGACGTCGTTTTACTTACGGTAGATTCGCAGTGGTATATCACGAATTGGGATCGCCAACCCACCATCAACGATAATTGCGACATCAAAACCAGAGCGGATTTTCTGGATGAATTTCGGGATGAAATTAAAAAAAACCGCGGAAAAACAACCATCATTGCACTGCATCATCCTGTTTTTACCAATGGATCTCACGGCGGTCAATATTCTTTTAAAAGTCACATGACTCCCGCACCGATATTAGGAAGTTTGAAAAATTTACTGCGAGAAACAACCGGAATTTCCAATACGGATATCGAAAATAAATTTTATAACGAATTAAGCAAATACCTCATTGCCGCGGCACAGCAGAATGATAATGTGATTTTCGTTTCCGGGCACGACCATAATTTACAGTATATTATTAATGATCAGATCCCGCAAATCATCAGCGGTTCCGGATCAAAATTAAATCCAACCCGAAATGTGAAAGGCGGTCAGTTTTCTTATGGTGTTAATGGTTATGGGATTCTCGATGTTTTCGAGGATGGTTCATCATTTTTAAGATTTATTGATAGTAATAATGGTAAAACGGTTTATCAGCAGCAAGTTTTAAAACCGGATAACACGGCGCGCCAATTCAATTTCGATCCGCAGTTTCCGGCTGAAATGAAAAGTTCAGTTTATGATCCCAAAGCGACAGAAAAATCTGGTGTTTACCAATTTTTATGGGGAAAACGATACCGTGAAAGTTATGGTATTCCAGTAGCTGCTGAAACCGCTGATCTGGAAACACTTTTTGGCGGCTTAAAACCCGTAAGAAAAGGCGGCGGCAATCAGTCCAAAACTCTTCGTCTGGAAACCAAAGACGGCAAACAATATGTGATGCGCGCGGTGAAAAAAAATGCGACCCAATATTTACAGTCGCTGCTTTTTAAAGACCAATACATAGAGCCTCAATTTAAAAATACCGCCACGGAAAAACTCGTTATGGATATTTTTACGGGGTCGCATCCATTTGCACCCTTAGTAATTCCGGCGCTTTCGGATCCGATCGGGATTTATCATTTGAACCCCAAATTATATTATATTCCAAAACAAAAAGCCTTGGGAGATTACAATTCTGAATTTGGCGATGAGTTGTATATCATTGAAGAACAAGCCTCCGATGGAAATTTAGCGCTCAAAGAAAAAAACTTTACGGGAAACATTATCAGTACCACCGATGTGCTGAAAAAACTGCATTCCGACGAAAGTTTTTCAATTGATGAAACGGTTTACATCCGATCCAGATTGTTTGATATGCTAATCAATGACTGGGACCGCCATCAGGATCAGTGGCGCTGGTTGGAATTTAAAGAAAATGGAAAGATCGTTTACAAAGCCTTACCGAGAGACCGAGATCAGGCTTTTTCTAAAATGTCGGACGGTTTAATCATGGGTGCAGCCACTGAATTTTTTCCCGCTGCTGAATTATTAAAAAAATACAGCGATGATTTAAAAAATGTTAAAGGTTTCAATGTAGAACCTTATCCTTTGGACATGGCCTTTATGCGAACTTCCGACAAAAAAGTTTGGGATGAACAGGTTCGGTTGATTCAAAATAATCTGACGGTTGAAGTGATTGAAAAAGCCTTTAACCAAATCCCAAAAGAAGCCCAGAATGAATCCGTTGCTTTCATCAAAAAAACGTTGAAAGCCCGAAAGGAAAATTTACAGAAGATC
Source organism: Kaistella sp. 97-N-M2 (assembly GCF_021513235.1). Lineage (NCBI taxonomy): Bacteria > Pseudomonadati > Bacteroidota > Flavobacteriia > Flavobacteriales > Weeksellaceae > Kaistella > Kaistella sp. 97-N-M2. The sequence continues at coordinate 2,346,117 of NZ_CP090976.1, forward strand.
TCCGATGACTATTTTCAAGTCATCAATAAATACGGCGTCATCACGGGAACCAACAAAGATGATCTGGTTAAAATTGAAAACCACGAAAACGGAAATGTGGAACTTTCTCTTTTACGCAAAAAGAAAGACAGCACTGAACTTTTTCTTCATAAAATTTATGATCCAAAACTGACCAAAGAAATTTGGGTTTACGGACTAGATGACGATGACACTTTTGAAGTGACGGGAACTACCAAAAAAATTAAAATTCGCCTCATCGGCGGACAAAACAACGACGAGTTTAAAGTAGAAGACGGCCGAAAAGTGTATATCTATGATTACAAAAGCAAAAACAACAACATAAATCAGGCGAAAAATGCCAACGTAAAATTGAGCGATGAATATAATCTGAACAACTACGATTACCGAAAACTCAAAACAAATACCACAGAAACCAGTTTATTGGTGGGCGCAAATCCGGATGATGGTTTGAAAGTGGGCGGAAATTTAATTTTCACCTCTTTTGGGTTCGAGAGAAATCCTTTTACGTCCAAACATCATTTTAAAGGGGCTTATTATTTTGCAACGAGCGGTTATGAACTCACTTATAAAGGCGAATTTGCAAACGTCATTGGACGCATGAATCTTTTAATTGCATCTAATTTCCAGAGTGCTAATTTCACCCAAAACTTTTTTGGATATGGTAATGAAACTAAAAATTTAGAAGAAAGTCTAGGCGAAGATTATCACCGCGTGAGAATTAAAGAATATGGTATCGCGCCTTCTCTCATGTACAGAGCGTTTGGAGGCGCTCAAGTTGCTTTTGGGGCTTCTTACAAAGCCGTTGAGGTAGACAAAACTGTCGGTCGGTTTGTCGCTAATACGACCGAAATCCCTCAATCTATCTTTGAAAGCAATCAGTTTGCCGGTATCCATTCTAAATTTGAATTTGAGAATTATGATCATAAAGTTTTTCCCACAATTGGCATGAAAACCGCTGTGGAAGTTGGTTTTAAAACCAGTTTAGAAGATACCAAACGCAATTTCGTTTATCTAATTCCGGAAGTAAGTTTTACACATTCTTTAATTCCGTCCGGGAAACTGGTACTCGCGACGCAGGTTAAAAGTCATCTGATCTTTAATGATCATTTTGAGTTTTATCAGGCCGCTTCCATCGGTGGAAATGATGGATTGCGAGGTTTTAGAAATCAGAGGTTTTCGGGACAAAAATCATTATTCCAAAACACAGACATTCGCTATACTTTTAACAGCATGAAGACGAATATTATTCCAGTAAAACTTGGTGTTTATGGGGGTTTCGATTATGGAAGGATTTGGCTGAAAGGCGAACATTCCGGCAAATGGAACAATTCCTACGGTGGCGGAATTTTTGTAAATGGAGCTGATCTGTTAAGTGCCAATTTAGGATTATTTAATTCTAGCGATGGCTTGAGACTGGCTTTTTCCCTGGGTTTCCAATTTTAAATTAAAAAAAATGAACAGATTATTTTTAGCAACAACTGCCGCCATGATATTGTCATGCAGCACCAACAGTACGGTTTTGAAACACGTGGCTCAGTTTCCCAACAGTCTGAAAGAAGTGTCAGGAATTGCTTACAAAAACAATTTTATCTACAGTATTGAAGATCGCGGCAACGAAAATCAGGTAACGGTTTTGGATCTCTCCGGGAAAATTCAGAAAACCATCACGCTGAATAATACGGAAAATACTGACTGGGAAGATCTGACTTTTGATACGAACGGAAATCTCTACATCGGTGATTTTGGGAATAATGCGAACGACAGAAAAGACCTTGCAATTTATAAAATAAACCCGTCAGATTTGAAAAGTGAAACGGCTGAAGTTGTTTATACCGTTTCGTTCGAATATCCTGAACAAAAAGATTTTCCACCAAAGAAAAAAGACATGATGTTTGATGTGGAAGGTTTTTTCGAGTACCAAAATTTCTTTTATCTCTTTACCAAAAACCGCAGCAAAGGTTTTGATGGCAGCAGTTATGTGTATAAAATCCCCAATACTGCCGGACATCATAAAGCGGAACTCATCAAAACGATCACAACCTGTACTGACTATCAAAACTGCGCCATTACAAGTGCAGCCATCAGTCCGGATCAAACTAAATTTGTGCTTTTATCGCATTCCAAGATCTGGCTTTTTGAAAATTTCTCTCCCGATAATATTGCCGATGGTAAAATGAGTGAAATCAATCTGGACCATTTTTCTCAAAAAGAAGCCATAACCTTTAAAAATAATGAAACCTTATTGATTGCGGACGAAAGAGTGAAAAAGACGGGTGGTAATCTGTATGAATTGAATTTAAAATCAGTGAAGAAAACGGGTCTTTAGTTTCTTTAAAGGACCGAAAACGTTTTGCAGCTTGGCGAAGTGGCGGAAATCGAAGTATAGGTGTTCAGTCTTGTACAAAAGTTCAATCGAAGAACTACCGTTAAATTTAGCACTAAATCCGCTATTTTGCCAAACTGATGTTACAGGCAGTGCTTTTCCCTTCAATGTTTCTTCATTTTCATCTACTCGGGATTGTATATGGTTGATTATGAAGAATAGAAAATATTGCGTTATTAATTGGATTTAGGTCTATGTTAAAGTTGTTACAAAGTATTATAATAAGAACATTCTCGTTAACAATGTGTGTCATAATAGAGCGAAATCCATTAATTGCACCTTGATGAAAAATGTAGTGCATCTCTTTATGCAGGTCAGGAACTACAAATTTTGTTATGCCAACACCGTACCCATAGTTTGCCAAAACAGGAGTGAACATTAAATCCCGGCTTTTTTTTGAAATTAATTTATCCGAATATAATGCTTTATCCCATAGAAGTAAATCATCTGTTGTTGAGTAAATAGCACCAGCTGAAAAAATCGTAGATAAAATATCGATATAGTCGGCATTCAAATATGTGTTAGAATTAAAATTATATCCTTTCGCTTTTTCTTTTATAATTGTAGAAGAATTTTCAACACCCGTGTTTTTCATATTTGAGACATCCAAGATGTTTTTCTGTAACACTTCTGCATAACTTTGATGGGTAACTTCTTCAATGATTGCTCCTAAAATATAATAATCTGCATTCGAATATTTATATTCAGTCCCAGGTTCTGATAAAAGATTATCACTGCAAAATTTTTGAACAAACTCTTTGTGCGTGTAAAAATGCTTGCTGATGTCGGAAAAGAAATCATCACGTTCTGTATATTCAGGTAGTCCTGCCGTATGCGATAGCAGTTGATGTAGTGTTATGCGGTCTCCAATTTGTTTTCTATAATAAGGCAAATACTCGCTGATTGGAGTACGTAGATTAAGTTTACCTGCTTCTACCAATTGGAGAATTAACACAGCAGTGAATTGCTTAGTCAATGAAGCAATGCGAAACTTGGTGTTTCTTGAGTTTGGAATATCAAATTCTCTGTCGGCAAGTCCGTAACTTTTTTCAAAAATAACTTTATCTCCGTCAACAATAAGAACATTACCACAAAATTTGTTTAGGTCAGCATAGGATTGAATTAGTGTGTCTATCTTGTCATTTTGTGTCTGAGAAAAGACAACAGAGCTTGTTTGAGTCAGAATAAAAAATAGGTATATAATTTTTTTCATTAGCGGTTTATTTCCTTAAGGCATCGTCGAGTCAGTATTGCCTGTAACGTTTTGCGTATTGGCGATGGTGCGGCTTTAACGCGGAAACTTTCTTATTATAAATACTCTTCGATAAATCTAAAATGGTTAAACTTGCGATTTCTCCGCACTATTGCCGATACGATGTTATCTGTGGTTTTTATTCCACGAGTTTTCCATCCTTGTAATTTTGGATAATTTTTTCTTTTCCATCTTCATTATACATTTCCCATATTCCATCATAAACCCCAACTTTCCAATTTCCAATTCCTCTTAATTGTCCGTTTTCATACCAATATTTATGAGTTCCATCCGGTTTTCCGTCGATAAATTCTCCCTCACGGGCTTTTATTCTGTTAGAATGCCAATATTCCCAAATTCCTTTCTCTTTATAATTTTTCATCAGACCTTTAGAATAGACATTTCCATTAAAATAATAAGAAGTTTTATTTCCGTCAGTTAATGGTTTAAAATGAAGTTTTTCCGCTTTTTCAGGTGATAAATTTTGTCCGTTTTTCAAAAAATCAGATTTTCCAATCAATGTGTCTCCGACATAAATTTCATATTCATCCAAATTTATATTTTGAGAAAATAAATTTCCAAAAGTTAGTATTGAGAGAGTTAATGTCAGTAATATTCTTTTCATCGGGGTCTTGTTTAAAATCACAGATAACGCCCAGCTCGGCTTTGTCGTCGTTCTGAAAAAGGAGTTGAAAACTTCTTTTTCGGAATGCGTCAAAGGCGACTGTTGGGAGAACGTCGTGCGAATGCAACGATGGTTTCACTACAGTTGGCGGAGCCGAGCTTGGCGTTGGGAAAAATCGTCCCAAAGGGCGATTTTTCCCAACGGTTGGGTATTTCTGTTGGCGGGGATTATTATAACTGGTTTTTGTAAATATAACAAAACGAACAATTAGCGAAAATCTTTATGATGTAAACTTCAACCCCGCTAATAGAAATATCTTGTTGAACTAAACCTCCGGTAGCTTTTCCTGAGGCTGTTTTATTAACTTTGTTTTTATTCAACCAAAAATAAAATCTCTAAAATGGCTACAAAAAAAAATCTCCGGAGGATTTAAGAACGAACAAAATTTTGAATCGTGCTTCAAGCGAAGTTAATGGTTTTTCGGAACTGATACAACGTTTTGAAAGAAATATTTCAATCCAGGGAAAAAGTCCCAGAACCTTTGATAATTACTCCAGGCATGTTGCCGCCGTAGCGCTTTACTTCGGTAAAATCCCTACCGAATTGGATCCGGAAGACATCAAAGATTATCTCTTCGAACTTCAACAACGCAGCAAAACACCTTCCCAAACTTACTTTAAACACACGGTTTATGGACTGCGGTTTCTTCTGAAAGCCGAAGGTTTACCCTATAGTTTTCTACACCTTCCCGCCATTCCAAAAGTCAAAAAACTGCCCACTATTTTAAGCCGTCAGGAAGTTTGGCGGATGCTTCAAACGGCGCAATTGCTGAAACACAAACTGCTCATCGGTTTGATTTACGGGTGCGGACTTCGATGTATGGAAGTAAGAAATATTGAACTTCATCACCTTGATTTTGACCGCCAAATGCTGCATGTTGTTCAGGGTAAAGGTCAAAAAGACCGTTATGTTCCATTATCCGAGCATTTAATTCGGGGACTGAAAATCTTTATTTCAGTGGAAAATCCGACTCAATATTTATTCAATGGAAATCAAAATAGAAATATTGAAGAGATTGATACTTCCACAACGCACACCAAAGATTTTGATTCCAGATACAGTCAAAGAGGCGTTCAATGGGTCATCAAAACGGTGAGTAAAAAAGCCGGAATCACCAAAGTTGTTCATACGCACACTTTGCGACACAGCTTTGCCACGCATCTGTTGGAAGATGGAGTTTCGATCATTATGGTTCAGAAACTTCTGGGACATGAAAGAATTGAATCGACCATGGAATATCTTCATGTCTGTCAGTTATCGGATCAAAAACCGCACAGCCCTTTGGATACCGTTTTCGCTTTATGCAGTAAAAATGGAAACCCGAAGTAAAGGCGGAAGTGTAGCTGATGTTCTTCGCAAAATCAATTTGTCGGCGCAAAACTTTACGGTTCATCAAGAAAAAACACTTCGCGCTTTGTCGTATTGCCGGACTGCTGCTTTGGGTGGGCATATCGATGCGTGTGATGGTTGTGGAAATCTTTCGATTAGTTACAACTCGTGTCGTAATCGGCATTGTCCGCAATGTCAAGGTCATAAAAGAGAAGAATGGATCCAGAAACGCGAGCAGGAATTATTGCCGTGCAGTTATTATCACTTGGTTTTTACTTTGCCCGAAGAACTCAATGGTTTGGCGATCTCTCAACCGGCATTGTTGTATAAAACCTTATTTGAAGCAGCGTGGGCAACATTAAATCAGTTTGGTAAAACAGAACAGATCCAGTTGGGAATGATTGCGATTTTGCATACTTGGGGACAGAATTTAAGTCTTCATCCGCATTTGCACTGCATTGTTCCGGGTGGTGGAATTGACCACAATGGCAAATGGAAAAAGAAAGTAAGAACCGATAAATATCTCTTCTGTGTAAAAGCGATGAGCAAAGTTTTTCGGGCAAAGTTCGTGGCTTTATTAAGAGCTTCCGGAATTAAAGACCAGGATTTAATGGACAAACTCTTCACCAAAAACTGGGTGGTTTATGCGAAAAGACCTTTTGGTGGTCCGAAACAAGTGATCGAATATTTAGGAAGATATACTCACAAAGTTGCCATCAGCAATCACCGCATCAAAGAAGTTACGGATAAAGAAGTTCGTTTTGGGTACAAAGATTATCGCAAAGAAGGTCAGAAAAAGGAAATGACTTTATCGAATACTGAATTTGTGCGCAGATTTAGTCTTCATATTTTGCCTCGAAGGTTTGTGAGAATACGGCATTACGGGATTTTAAGCAGCTCCTGGAAACGTGGAAAACTTCAGGATTTACAATCAGATTTAAAAATCCAAATTACAGAAGTAAAACCGAAAACTTTGCTTAAAAAATGTCGGTGTTGCAAGGAAGGAAACTTAATAACCATAGCGCTTTTCGGACAGCGTGGCCCACCTCAGGATTTTCTTGCCGTTTTTAATGCCTCGTCTGCAAAATAAATTTTGTGGGTAAGGGATTTTGTATCTTAAAAGTAAAAAAAAGCCGGTGAGTGCTTCGAAAAACGTCACCTCAGTTCCACAAAAAAGCAGTCCTTCTAAAAAACTGCTTTACTATCCTAAATTCTAAAAATGATAACTCCATAAGGTTGCCAACTGGGGAGGAAAAGCCACCGGAGATTCCGTTCAACAGGCTTTCATTTCTTGTCTTGCAGACAAAACGAAAGCTTAGTTATTACCTGCAGTGCCTTTTTCCCGTTTTATTTAATTGGATGGTTTTTTACATCTTCAGTCATTTGCATTAAAACTTTAGAACTTGGTAAATTCTCAATTTTTTTGTGCAAATTTTCAGGAAAGAGTTTTTTAATATCTTTTCCATACAAACTGCCGTCACCAGGTTTTTCAATATTTACAATGTTATCTTCCGTTATAGGATTTCCATTCAGATTAATTCTTAGTGGAAGAGATGTTCCTGTTCCTAGTTCAACATTATTTTCTCCATAAAATTCTTGTAAAGTTGTCCAAACATAAATTTCTGATGGATTTCTTTGCAGGACAATTAAATTCCCAAAAATTTTTCCTCCAAATGCAGGTTTAATAATTTCTGCACCTATTTTTTTTAGTAAAATATTTTTTTCATTTTCTGAAATTTGATTTTCAGAATTCTCACTTTTTTTACAATTAATAACTGTTAAAAAAATTGTCGTGATGATTAATATTTTCTTCATTTATGCGGTTTTTTAATGGCATTGCAGGTAACTTTCTTATATGTATCACTGAGTGATACAAACACGCCCAATTGATGATGTATCGGTATCAATAATGTTATATATTATTTCTTCGCTAAAGTAAGAATAAATCGCATGTTATAGTCAAATAAATATTTTGGCGCATTTCTTATAGCAGACTTTTTTCAGATGCCCTACTCTAATAAATTAGTAGCGTAACTGTGCCGCAGCCAATGTAAGGTAACTGGATTTTTATTTTGGATTTTTCTAATACACGCTTTATCAATGTTTTTTCCGACTATTATTTCCCGTAATTGTAATTAAAGTATAATACCCTTGAAAATCTAGAACACTCCTAAAGACTACCAAATGCCACAAAAAAGCAGTCCTTCTAAAAAACTGCTTTGTGTATCTAATTTCTAAAAACGACATCCCCATAAGAGGACCATCATACTGCTGAAAAGCTACCGGAGGTTTAGTTCAACGGGCTTTCATCTCCTGTCCTGCGGACAAGACGAAAGCTTAGTTATTATACGACGTATTTTTTTTTGAGATAAAATTTTTATTTCAACTGCGAGACAATTTTAATGGATGGTATACTTATATAGGTTCGTTAAAATTCCATTTTCCTAAGATTACCAATTTCAATGCAATCATCGCTGTGATAGTTTTGGCTAAAGAATTAACAATAAAAATAGAGTTGTATGAGGCATTAGTTCCTTCAGATCCTGAAAACTTTTTTGCGATATTTATTTGTTGTTTCAGTAAAATGATAAACTGCTTTTTCGGATTTCTTTTATCAATTGATTTTTACAATCCACAAACACAAAAATAGGTCCGACCAAGATATCATTCTATAGCTTTTGTTTTCTCCAACAATCCATAAGAATTCCATCTACCATATTTAAAAAGCCCATCAAGAGCGATGGATTTTTTGGTTTCAATAGTTTACATTTGGAGGCAACAATTCTTTTGTTTGCAATTTAGAATGATAAAAATATGAGTGAGATTTTAAGACGTCAAATTGAGAAAATTACGCCATTAACAGACCAGGAGTTCGAGTACATCCTGTCTCATTTTACCTTGAAAAAATTTAAAAAGCATCAGATTTTAATTCAAGAAGGAGATACCTTACAAAATGATTATTTTGTGATGAATGGTTTGTTAAAAGCATCTTACCTGAATAAAGAAGGTAAAGAGCACATCATGCAATTTGCAATGGAAGATTGGTGGATTACCGATTATCAAGCGTATTTTAATCAAACGGAAGCTACTTTTACCATTGATGCATCAGAATCTACCGAAGTACTTACTTTGTCTCTCTATAACCGAGAGAAACTCTGTGCAGATATGCATAAGATAGAACATTTTTTCAGGAAAAAGTCTAATAATGGTTATATAGCACTCCAAAGAAGAATTTTGTCTCTGCTGAATAGCAATGCCAAAGAACGCTACGAACAATTTATTTCTCAATATCCCACACTTTTACAACGATTGCCCAAAACATTAATCGCTTCATATTTAGGTGTTTCCAGAGAAACCTTGAGTCGGCTTTCGGTGTAATGTGATGTAGGTCACAAAAAAGTTGTGAGGTAGGTCCTGTTGTTTGTGGGGAGCTGCATTTACCTTTGCACTATCAAATCATTAAAAATCAATAGTAAAATGAATCACAACAAGTTTTTATCCAAGATTATTTTCTTAACGGGTTGTATTCTTTTTTTAGGGATTAATATGATAAATGCACAAACAATAAAATCTAACAAAATGAGCAAAAAAGTATTATTCGTGGTTACGAGCCACGGCGAATTAGGAAACACTGGTGAATCTACCGGTTATTATTTAGGTGAAGTTACGCATCCTTGGGCGGTATTAGTAGATGCTGGTTACGAAATAGATTTCGTGAGTCCAAAAGGTGGAAACCCGCCGTATTATGGAAATACTCCAGATGATAAGGTTAATGAAAGATTTTTGGCAGATGAATATTATCAAAATAAAATTCAGAACACCATGACGCCTTCAGAAGTAAATCCTGATGAATATGTGGGGATTCTTTATGCTGGAGGTCACGGTACGATGTGGGATTTTGCAGATAATGAAGAATTGGCAGTAATCGCACAAAAAATCTACGAAAAAACTGGAATCGTAAGTGCGGTTTGTCACGGTCCTGCTGGATTGGTGAATATTAAACTCAGCAATGGAAAATATTTGGTAGATGGCAAAAAAATCAATGCTTTTACCAACGAAGAAGAAGCTGCTGTGAAATTAGATGAAGTGGTTCCATTTAGATTAGAATCTAAATTAATAGAACGTGGAGCCAAGTTTGAAAAATCTGGTTTATGGCAAACTCACGTTACCGTAGACGAAAGAGTGGTAACAGGACAAAATCCTCAATCTGCTCATGCAGTTGGCGAAGCTGTTTTAGAAGAACTTAAAAAACTCTAATAGTTAAGAATACAAAAGAGGCTGTTTTCAGTCTCTTTTTTTATGCTAAAGGGAAATTTTATTCGAATTTGTATACATAGCAAAGGTTCAACCTTTCACAAAATGATATAAAAAAATGGAGCCGGGGAAATGCCTGCTCCATTTAACTGTATTAAAAATTTGTGTTCGATTGCTTACTTTACTGCAAGTAGATCTACCATTTCAAGTACAGGTTCTTTAGCAAGTAATTCAGAAGCATTGGCCATTAAAGCCTTTGCAATCTCACCATTCAAGTGAGCATCTCTTGCATCTGTAGTTTCGAACGTATCGAATATACCAAAAGTAGAAGGGCCAATTTGTAAAGCATACCATCTTACGGTTCCTGGCTCACCTTCGGCAAGCGGTAAGGCAGACTTTAGGAATTCCAATACGTCATTCTCTTTACCCGGTTTTGCTTCTACTCTTGCTAATATTGCAAACTTTTCCATAATTTAAAATTTTTAATGTTATTGAGAGTTTCTTCAACTCTTTCTAACAAAAATAAGTTTTCCTTATCAAACTAAAAATACAAAAGATGTTAAATAATGTTAATGTTAATCATCGAAAATCAGCCAATTTTCTAATGTTCTCTCCCATCAGAATTTGTTCATCATAAAATATTTCATCCGATTCCTAGGAGAGTTTAACGTTATTGTAGAAAGTTACTAAAAAATGGAAACGACCAAAAAAAAGAGATTTTTCTAGAAGTCTCTTCAATATCTTTAAAATTTTCCGTCGATAATCCACTGAAGCTCAAGAAAAGCTACCCGAGCTTCCGTTCAACGGGCTTTCATCTTCTGTCCTGCGGACAAGACGAAAGCTTAGTTATTATCTGCCGTTTTTATTCAAATTTATGTCTCAATTTTCTTTCAGTCAGATAGAAGATAATTCCGCACAATAAAAACATTAAACATAACGCAATTATCAACTGAATAAATTCATTGCCTTTAATATTAATTCCAATTAATGAAGTCAAAGAAAAAACAAGGCCTGACCAAATCATAATTTTAGCAGAGTAATTTTGGGCAAAATTCCAATGGTTAATATTTTTCATTGAATTCTTTGTCCGGTAACCATACAAATAATTAATTTTTTTCGGAGGAAATAATAACATTACAATTCCTGCAATCATGAAAATTGGCCCAACTAAAATCGGTAAAAGAAAAAGAGGATTTTCAAAATTCATTTTAATAATTGAATTTTTATTTTCAACTTCAATTTTGTTCCAACGCACACTTGATAAAATGGCAGATAACGCCCAGCTCGGCTTTGTCGTCGTTCTGAAAAAGGAGTTGAAAACTTCTTTTTCGGAATGCGTCAAAGGCGACTGTTGGGAGAACGTCGTGCGAATGCAACGATGGTTTCACAACAGTTGGCGAAGCCGAGCTGGGCGTTGGGAAAAATCGTCCCAAAGGGCGATTTTTCCCAACGGTTGGGTATTTCTGCAGGCGGGCTTAAATTACGAAAACTTTCTACTTGCTAAAAATTGAATTAATTGCTAAAATCTTCGATGAAAACTTCCAACCCGCTTGTAGAAATATCTTGTTATATGCCGATTTTACTTTATGACTTTTACGTCAATGTTTAGTGCAGGAGAAACAGTAGGTGTTCTTTCCCACTCTCCAAAATTCTTTCTATAAAATGCAGGTTTAAAAACCGTTCCGCTAACTGCAATGGATCCTTTAAAAGAGTTTAAAATTTGAAACGAGACGTAAAATTTATTTTCAACCCAAAGATTTTTAGAAGAAATATCATAAGAAAATTCACCATCTTTTATTTGTTCAGTTGTCATCACGGTTGAAATATCTTCGCTTAAAACAGAGTTCCAGTTTTCATCGTAAACATTATATCTGATGAATATAGGACGGTCAGATTCAAAGTATGCAAAATTTATATTAATTTTCTCAATTTTAGTTCTTTTCTCTGCTGCAAACGGAAGTGCAAGTTCTTTTGAAATATCTTGTAGATTTTTTTGAGGGTTGTAAATGAACAATCTTTTTAGTTTTTGCGTTGATTCCCCAATTTTTAGAAACCAATTTTTTAGGAATTAAGACTACTTGTTCAATGTTTAATATTCTATCGGCAAGGTAAAAGGTTTTATTATTTTCGAGCAAAAAACTCTCAACAGAATTTAAATAAGGTTTAAAACCGCCAACTTCAATTTTGATATTTTGACCTTTATTACTTTTCGATAAATCAATTGAAAAAACACCATTTTCGTCCGAAGTTGTCCCCAATTCACTATTTTCAATTCCGATTCTCGCATAGGGTATTGGTAATTTAGTTTCCTCGGACATTATTTTCCCGCTGATAATTTGAGATTTTAAGTTTAGGAAAATAAAAATAAAAAGTAATAAAATTCGGATTTTCATTGTGTGCGAGGCGTTTTATAAAATGGCATATAACGCCCAGCTCGGCTTTGTCGTCGTTCTGAAAAAGGAGTTGAAAACTTCTTTTTCGGAATGCGTCAAAGGCGACTGTTGGGAGAACGTCGTGCGAATGCAACGATGGTTTCACAACAGTTGGCGGAGCCGAGTTGGGCGTTGGGAAAAATCGTCCCAAAGGGCGATTTTTCCCAACGTTTGGGTATTTCTGCAGGCGGGCTAAAAATACGAAATATTTCTACTTGCTAAAATCTTAATTAATCGCTAAAATCTTCGATGAAAACTTCATACCCGCTTGTAGAAATACGATGTTGAACTAAACCTCCGGTAGCTTTTCCTGAGGCTGTTTTATTAACTTTGTTTTTATTCAACCAAAAATAAAATCTCTAAAATGGCTACAAAAAAAAATCTCCGGAGGATTTAAGAACGAACAAAATTTTGAATCGTGCTTCAAGCGAAGTTAATGGTTTTTCGGAACTGATACAACGTTTTGAAAGAAATATTTCAATCCAGGGAAAAAGTCCCAGAACCTTTGATAATTACTCCAGGCATGTTGCCGCCGTAGCGCTTTACTTCGGTAAAATCCCTACCGAATTGGATCCGGAAGACATCAAAGATTATCTCTTCGAACTTCAACAACGCAGCAAAACACCTTCCCAAACTTACTTTAAACACACGGTTTATGGACTGCGGTTTCTTCTGAAAGCCGAAGGTTTACCCTATAGTTTTCTACACCTTCCCGCCATTCCAAAAGTCAAAAAACTGCCCACTATTTTAAGCCGTCAGGAAGTTTGGCGGATGCTTCAAACGGCGCAATTGCTGAAACACAAACTGCTCATCGGTTTGATTTACGGGTGCGGACTTCGATGTATGGAAGTAAGAAATATTGAACTTCATCACCTTGATTTTGACCGCCAAATGCTGCATGTTGTTCAGGGTAAAGGTCAAAAAGACCGTTATGTTCCATTATCCGAGCATTTAATTCGGGGACTGAAAATCTTTATTTCAGTGGAAAATCCGACTCAATATTTATTCAATGGAAATCAAAATAGAAATATTGAAGAGATTGATACTTCCACAACGCACACCAAAGATTTTGATTCCAGATACAGTCAAAGAGGCGTTCAATGGGTCATCAAAACGGTGAGTAAAAAAGCCGGAATCACCAAAGTTGTTCATACGCACACTTTGCGACACAGCTTTGCCACGCATCTGTTGGAAGATGGAGTTTCGATCATTATGGTTCAGAAACTTCTGGGACATGAAAGAATTGAATCGACCATGGAATATCTTCATGTCTGTCAGTTATCGGATCAAAAACCGCACAGCCCTTTGGATACCGTTTTCGCTTTATGCAGTAAAAATGGAAACCCGAAGTAAAGGCGGAAGTGTAGCTGATGTTCTTCGCAAAATCAATTTGTCGGCGCAAAACTTTACGGTTCATCAAGAAAAAACACTTCGCCCTTTGTCGTATTGCCGGACTGCTGCTTTGGGTGGGCATATCGATGCGTGTGATGGTTGTGGAAATCTTTCGATTAGTTACAACTCGTGTCGTAATCGGCATTGTCCGCAATGTCAAGGTCATAAAAGAGAAGAATGGATCCAGAAACGCGAGCAGGAATTATTGCCGTGCAGTTATTATCACTTGGTTTTTACTTTGCCCGAAGAACTCAATGGTTTGGCGATCTCTCAACCGGCATTGTTGTATAAAACCTTATTTGAAGCAGCGTGGGCAACATTAAATCAGTTTGGTAAAACAGAACAGATCCAGTTGGGAATGATTGCGATTTTGCATACTTGGGGACAGAATTTAAGTCTTCATCCGCATTTGCACTGCATTGTTCCGGGTGGTGGAATTGACCACAATGGCAAATGGAAAAAGAAAGTAAGAACCGATAAATATCTCTTCTGTGTAAAAGCGATGAGCAAAGTTTTTCGGGCAAAGTTCGTGGCTTTATTAAGAGCTTCCGGAATTAAAGACCAGGATTTAATGGACAAACTCTTCACCAAAAACTGGGTGGTTTATGCGAAAAGACCTTTTGGTGGTCCGAAACAAGTGATCGAATATTTAGGAAGATATACTCACAAAGTTGCCATCAGCAATCACCGCATCAAAGAAGTTACGGATAAAGAAGTTCGTTTTGGGTACAAAGATTATCGCAAAGAAGGTCAGAAAAAGGAAATGACTTTATCGAATACTGAATTTGTGCGCAGATTTAGTCTTCATATTTTGCCTCGAAGGTTTGTGAGAATACGGCATTACGGGATTTTAAGCAGCTCCTGGAAACGTGGAAAACTTCAGGATTTACAATCAGATTTAAAAATCCAAATTACAGAAGTAAAACCGAAAACTTTGCTTAAAAAATGTCGGTGTTGCAAGGAAGGAAACTTAATAACCATAGCGCTTTTCGGACAGCGTGGCCCACCTCAGGATTTTCTTGCCGTTTTTAATGCCTCGTCTGCAAAATAAATTTTGTGGGTAAGGGATTTTGTATCTTAAAAGTAAAAAAAAGCCGGTGAGTGCTTCGAAAAACGTCACCTCAGTTCCACAAAAAAGCAGTCCTTCTAAAAAACTGCTTTACTATCCTAAATTCTAAAAATGATAACTCCATAAGGTTGCCAACTGGGGAGGAAAAGCCACCGGAGATTCCGTTCAACAGGCTTTCATTTCTTGTCTTGCAGACAAAACGAAAGCTTAGTTATTACCTGCAGTTGTTTTTTTTCAAAAGTTGATATTTATTATTCCACAAATATCCAGAATTCCCGCAATTGTAAAGAATGAAGCGACAAAAGCGAATATGTAAATTCCAATTATATTAATAATTGCTTGAGTTGAAATGAGAAATTCTTTAGGATTTTCCGGATTATATTTAATTTCAACAGGTTTTTCAATATAATTTTTGAATGTGCGAAATTTATTTACGTCTGATGAACTATAAAAATATGGTTCTTCTTCAATTATTTCTCCACTAGTGGTTGAAAAATTTATGGTTGGAGTTTGATAACCTTTCCAACCTCGAGTATATTTTATAATTATTCCCGTTTTTGAAATTCCATCTCTCTTAAGAACTTTATAAACTCGCAAATAATCAAGACAAACATATAATATAATTGATCCCAATATTAGAAAACAAATAATAGGTTTCAAAAACATGAAAATTATAAAAACTATAACAATATAATTCCAATATTTTTCTATTTTTTTCATTATCTATGCGGCTTTTCGGTTACAATTGCAGGTAACGTCTCGTGGCTTGGCGTCAGTTGGGGATTTGGTAAGCCAATGTATCGGTTTAAAAACCAACTTCCAAGTACAAAACCAACCTATGAGTTTGCCTAAAACCCCAATTGCGCCAAACCGCTGTTATGCGCTGTATTAATGTATTTTCAAAATGTCTCTTAAACTTTTTATATATTTTACTTGAAGTTCCGCAGGTGAAATATATCCCCATTCCTCAAAAATAGCATGTTTTTTAATTATATTATATTCAGCCATGTCATGATAAATCCACAGTTGAGATTCTGAATAATCTTCTAGTGATAATGTAATCATCTTGACAATTTTATTCAGGTCTGCTAAATCGGTGTGTTCGGAAACTTCTTCAACGTATTGTATAGAATTTGAATCAAATAAATTTTTTATTTCTTTCATAAGTTGTAATTGAAAACCGCTGAAACCGTCACTATTAAGTTCAAGTTGCGAGTTCCAATTCAGCCGATGATTTTCATTCCATTTTCTATTAAACATTTTATTTTTATTAAGTTTAATTTTCTCCTTCTGCGGAAATATAGCGCATAACGGTTGGGTATTTCTGCAGGCGGGATAAAAATACGAAATCTTTCTACTTGCTAAAATCTTACTTAATCGCTAAAATCTTCGATGAAAACTTCATACCCGCTTGTAGAAATACCGTGTTGAACTAAACCTCCGGTAGCTTTTCCTGAGGCTGTTTTATTAACTTTGTTTTTATTCAACCAAAAATAAAATCTCTAAAATGGCTACAAAAAAAAATCTCCGGAGGATTTAAGAACGAACAAAATTTTGAATCGTGCTTCAAGCGAAGTTAATGGTTTTTCGGAACTGATACAACGTTTTGAAAGAAATATTTCAATCCAGGGAAAAAGTCCCAGAACCTTTGATAATTACTCCAGGCATGTTGCCGCCGTAGCGCTTTACTTCGGTAAAATCCCTACCGAATTGGATCCGGAAGACATCAAAGATTATCTCTTCGAACTTCAACAACGCAGCAAAACACCTTCCCAAACTTACTTTAAACACACGGTTTATGGACTGCGGTTTCTTCTGAAAGCCGAAGGTTTACCCTATAGTTTTCTACACCTTCCCGCCATTCCAAAAGTCAAAAAACTGCCCACTATTTTAAGCCGTCAGGAAGTTTGGCGGATGCTTCAAACGGCGCAATTGCTGAAACACAAACTGCTCATCGGTTTGATTTACGGGTGCGGACTTCGATGTATGGAAGTAAGAAATATTGAACTTCATCACCTTGATTTTGACCGCCAAATGCTGCATGTTGTTCAGGGTAAAGGTCAAAAAGACCGTTATGTTCCATTATCCGAGCATTTAATTCGGGGACTGAAAATCTTTATTTCAGTGGAAAATCCGACTCAATATTTATTCAATGGAAATCAAAATAGAAATATTGAAGAGATTGATACTTCCACAACGCACACCAAAGATTTTGATTCCAGATACAGTCAAAGAGGCGTTCAATGGGTCATCAAAACGGTGAGTAAAAAAGCCGGAATCACCAAAGTTGTTCATACGCACACTTTGCGACACAGCTTTGCCACGCATCTGTTGGAAGATGGAGTTTCGATCATTATGGTTCAGAAACTTCTGGGACATGAAAGAATTGAATCGACCATGGAATATCTTCATGTCTGTCAGTTATCGGATCAAAAACCGCACAGCCCTTTGGATACCGTTTTCGCTTTATGCAGTAAAAATGGAAACCCGAAGTAAAGGCGGAAGTGTAGCTGATGTTCTTCGCAAAATCAATTTGTCGGCGCAAAACTTTACGGTTCATCAAGAAAAAACACTTCGCGCTTTGTCGTATTGCCGGACTGCTGCTTTGGGTGGGCATATCGATGCGTGTGATGGTTGTGGAAATCTTTCGATTAGTTACAACTCGTGTCGTAATCGGCATTGTCCGCAATGTCAAGGTCATAAAAGAGAAGAATGGATCCAGAAACGCGAGCAGGAATTATTGCCGTGCAGTTATTATCACTTGGTTTTTACTTTGCCCGAAGAACTCAATGGTTTGGCGATCTCTCAACCGGCATTGTTGTATAAAACCTTATTTGAAGCAGCGTGGGCAACATTAAATCAGTTTGGTAAAACAGAACAGATCCAGTTGGGAATGATTGCGATTTTGCATACTTGGGGACAGAATTTAAGTCTTCATCCGCATTTGCACTGCATTGTTCCGGGTGGTGGAATTGACCACAATGGCAAATGGAAAAAGAAAGTAAGAACCGATAAATATCTCTTCTGTGTAAAAGCGATGAGCAAAGTTTTTCGGGCAAAGTTCGTGGCTTTATTAAGAGCTTCCGGAATTAAAGACCAGGATTTAATGGACAAACTCTTCACCAAAAACTGGGTGGTTTATGCGAAAAGACCTTTTGGTGGTCCGAAACAAGTGATCGAATATTTAGGAAGATATACTCACAAAGTTGCCATCAGCAATCACCGCATCAAAGAAGTTACGGATAAAGAAGTTCGTTTTGGGTACAAAGATTATCGCAAAGAAGGTCAGAAAAAGGAAATGACTTTATCGAATACTGAATTTGTGCGCAGATTTAGTCTTCATATTTTGCCTCGAAGGTTTGTGAGAATACGGCATTACGGGATTTTAAGCAGCTCCTGGAAACGTGGAAAACTTCAGGATTTACAATCAGATTTAAAAATCCAAATTACAGAAGTAAAACCGAAAACTTTGCTTAAAAAATGTCGGTGTTGCAAGGAAGGAAACTTAATAACCATAGCGCTTTTCGGACAGCGTGGCCCACCTCAGGATTTTCTTGCCGTTTTTAATGCCTCGTCTGCAAAATAAATTTTGTGGGTAAGGGATTTTGTATCTTAAAAGTAAAAAAAAGCCGGTGAGTGCTTCGAAAAACGTCACCTCAGTTCCACAAAAAAGCAGTCCTTCTAAAAAACTGCTTTACTATCCTAAATTCTAAAAATGATAACTCCATAAGGTTGCCAACTGGGGAGGAAAAGCCACCGGAGATTCCGTTCAACAGGCTTTCATTTCTTGTCTTGCAGACAAAACGAAAGCTTAGTTATTATGTGCAGTATTATTTCGCTCCTTTGATTTTTCGAAATATTCCTCTTTGAGAAAATTCATTTGCGAATGTCTTATTTTTTGGAGTTAGAAAGCAAGTTCTTCCATCTATAAATTCCTTTGTGATAGGGTTTAAACTTATTTGTTCCACAATAATTTTTTCAATTTCTTTGTTTTCGTTTTGTTGAAGATAAACTTCCCCTTTTTTTACTTTTAGTTTATCAAGGTGAATTCCATCCATACTTTCTACATCGTTTAAGTTGTAAAAGAATAAACTGTCTTTTGTTTCAATAAACTTTTCAAAAATATATCTTTCTAATCCACCATCTTTTTCTGAATATCCACGATATTGGTAGACTATATTTTCAATATTAATGTTATTTGATTTGAATTTATCAAGCTTCATTGGTTTATAATTCGGCGTTGATTTATAGTAGTCATCTCCGCAAGAATTGTAACATTCGTGAGTAATGCCTTCTATTTTATTTTTACTAGGGATGTCAGAAAGTTTATAAAATGGTAATTCATTTTTGAGATCAATTTTAAATATTTCTGTAGAGTCTAAAATAACAAAACCATTAGCATTTGAGTCTCGTCCTCCCCAAGCATCATATTTATAAAGAATTTTTGATGTCCCTTCAATTTTCTGGGCATATAGTTCTGAAATGTCCCATTGTCCTAGTTTTTCAAAACCACAGCTGTAAAGACAAAGTAGTAACATTAAAAATACTATTTTGTGTGTCTTAATTTTCATTTGTTGGCGAGTGTTTGGAAATATTGCACATAACGCCCAGCTCGGCTTTGTCGTCGTTCTGAAAAAGGAGTTGAAAACTTCTTTTTCGGAATGCGTCAAAGGCGACTGTTGGGAGAACGTCGTGCGAATGCAACGATGGTTTCACAACAGTTGGCGGAGCCGAGCTGGGCGTTGGGAAAAATCGTCCCAAAGGGCGATTTTTCCCAACGGTTACGTATTGGCGATGGTGCGGATTTATCGCGGAAACTTTCTTATTATAAACTAAACTTCGGAATATCTGAATTGGTTAAACTTGCGATTCCTCCGCACTATTGCCAATACGATGTTATGCGGCGTTCCTACTTCTCAATTTTTTTCAAGTTTATATAACACTCATTTACAGGATTTAATTCTAATAATTTTTCTGCGCAAGGTGTTTGAATTTTTCTTCTGTTTTCTATTCCTAAATTATAGTCGCGTTCAATATTTTTTAAGTCAATAATCGGACTGTCGCTTCCGGCACTGATGATTTCATAATTCAATTTCATGTTTTTTGAAACTTTAAAGTTTTTGAGACTTTCATCTTTAACATAAGATAAATCATATAATTCAATACAATCTCCGTTAAACCCATGTGGAATTTTTCTGCCAAAAAGTTTATTTCCATTTAAAAAACAGATTCCAAACCAATAATTCGAATCTTGTTTTTTAATGTCCAAGACGATTCCTTTAAAAATTTTATTCGACATACTAATTTCAATTAAATCGCCAAATTTTAATTTTAAATTTTTGTCATCTATCTTCCCGTAATTTACTCTTAAATTTTCCGGAATTTCATTTTTTATATTGTCAGAATTTTTCGGTGTGCAAGTTAAAAATATAGTAAAAATGAAAATTAGGGATAAATTTCTTTTCATGACAGTTTTTTGGAATGACGCATAACGGTTACGTATTGGCGATGGTGCGGCTTTAACGCTGAAACTTTCTTAATATAAATTAATCTTGGGAAAATCTGAAATGGTTAAACTTGCGATTCCTCCGCACTATTGCCAATACGATGTTAGCAGATGTATCTTTTAGAAATCGTATCCGACTTTAATACTCAAATCTAAAACTGCTCCTGATTCATTGAATTTTTCGCCAAAAGTTGTTCCATATCCAAGACCCGCTTTAAATTCATAATTAAAGTTTTCAGCAAAATTTCTTCTAAATCCGAAAGTTGGAATAAAGTTTATTTGATTTGAAAGTGATACATTTTTAGTGTTTGATATTACGAACCAATTTGGAATATATCGGACTTGTAAGCCTAAATAATTTGCACCATTATTTTTAGTATTTTTCCCTTTTTCGGCTCTTCTTCCAATGTTATAATAAAATTTAGGTTGTAAAGTCAAAGCAGGATAAAATGCAAAACCTGTTTTACCATATAAATCTCCTCCCCAAATTGCAGGAAAAAGACTTGCTTCCGCTCTTAATGCGATTT
Source organism: Kaistella sp. 97-N-M2 (assembly GCF_021513235.1). NCBI lineage: Bacteria > Pseudomonadati > Bacteroidota > Flavobacteriia > Flavobacteriales > Weeksellaceae > Kaistella > Kaistella sp. 97-N-M2. Next base: position 2,366,967 of record NZ_CP090976.1, read on the forward strand.
TATCAGCAAGTCGAGTTTCATTGTAAAAGTCAAGTCCGAAAAGTCCAATTTGTGCTCCCGTGATGTTTTTTTCAACCGTTGAATTTTGTGCTTTACTGCAAAATGAAATTGCAACAAGTCCAATTAGTAAAAATTTTGTTTTCATAAATTCTAATTCGTTTTATTTTTAGCGTTACTTTTTTTTGATATATCTGCTAACTTGTTTATATGTCTTACTTCGTCAGACAAATACAACGCATTCGGTATGGATAGGTCTGATCATTGTGAGATGTATTTCCAACCACTAAGATATATTTTTTATCGTTATAAATCATCAAATGGACTTTTTATGTGCTGCAAACTTTTTGTACTCACATGCGTATAAATCTCCGTTGTTCTGCTGCTATTGTGTCCTAATAATTCTTGAATGTACCGCAAATCTGTTCCACTTTCCAATAAGTGTGTCGCATAACTGTGCCGTAACCAATGCAAGGTCACAGGTTTTTTTATGTTGCATTTTTGTACGGCGTGTTTCAATACACTTTGAAGACTTTTTACCGAATAATTACTACCTGGTTCCTGGCCTTCAAATAAATACGTTTTAGGCTTATAAAGCTGGTAGTAAACTCTCAATAATTCCAGGATCTTCGGAGACAGAGGCGTAATTCTGTCCTTTTTTCCTTTCGCCTGCTTAATTAGAACTATATTTCTTTTAGAATCAATGTCAAGTGGTTTTAACCGGAGCAGTTCGCTGCATCGCAAACCACAACTGTAAATGAGGGAAAGCATCATTTTGTGTTTTATATTGGCATGTGCCTCTAAAATATTCTTAACTTCTTCTTTACTCAAAACATTAGGTAATATTTTCGATTTTTTGGGACGATCAATTTTATCCGCTTCTATTTTTGTTTCCCGTACCGTTCTGAAGTATAATTTTATGGCACTTATAATTTGGTTTTGGTAAGATGCAGATAATTTTTTCTTCAGAATATAATCATTATTAAAATTAAGCACATCATCATTAGTGAGTTCATCAATGGCTTTCGACCTGTAATAAATCAAAAATAAACGTAAACCCTCAGAATAAGTTTTAATGGTGTTTGGGCTATATCTTTTGCTGGAAAGCCAGCGTATAAATAATTGGAGGTGTTCTTTCCCTTCGGACGAAAGTTGATGGTTTTGTTCCTGTGTAATATGGAAACGTTCTCTATTTTCCCGCGTGTCCGGAATGTGCCACATTTTCTTTTGCGGACTCCAGCGTGCATCGGGTATTTGTTTGATTCGGTGAATCAAATCAACGTCTTTTTCAAAGATCACACCTATTCTGGCCTCGCTTCGGTGTTTAATTGGTTGTGCGCTCCATTTCATAGGGTGCTGATAATTAGATCTAAAGATAAATAAATTATTTTGTGATCTAAGATTTTTAAATGATAAACCCTTACAAATGAAAACATTTAAATACCCGTCGCAACTTCTTTACATCCCGCTAAAAACCCTGTGATCTTTCGATGTACAGGGTTTTTTGCTTGGATAATTATTGTGAAGCTGAGACGACCTTGCACTTAAAACTTTTGCTAAACCTCATTGATGGAGGCCAACATTGACTTTGTGATTTTTTCCGTTAGGTTTGAAAAATTTATTTCTATTTAAAAAAAATCGCTTGATTTTTAACTTGAGACCAAGTACAGTTAAAATTTCATCCGCTGAATTCTCACCGCATTTAAAATCGCCAGCAGCGCCACGCCCACATCTGCAAAAACCGCTTCCCACATTGTCGCCAAACCACCAGCGCCCAAAATTAAAACTACGCCTTTTACCATAAATGCTAAAGTAATATTCTGCCAAACGATTTTCTTGGTCTGTTTTCCAATATTGATGGCCATGGGTATTTTACTCGGCATGTCGTCCTGAATTACCACATCTGCAGTTTCTACGGTGGCATCACTTCCCAGTCCGCCCATCGCAACGCCTACATCACTTAACGCCACAACCGGCGCGTCATTTACGCCATCTCCCACAAACGCAACGCTTTGTTTCGAGGCTTTTATCTCCTGAAGTTTCGCTACTTTATCTTCGGGCAGTAAGTCGCCATAAGCGTTTTCTATTCCCAACTCTTTCGCTACAAACTGCACCACAGCATTTTTATCACCACTGAGCATGGTTGGTTTTACGCCCAGGGCTTTTAATTTTTCAATGGTCAGTTTTGCGTCCGGTTTAATGCGGTCTGCAACCGTAAGATAGCCCGCAAACTTTTTGTCGTATGCAATGGCAATCAGGGTGTAGACGATATTGGTTACTTCGGCATCATACGAAATATTAAACTGATCCATCAACTTAAAATTACCCACGAGCAGTTCTTTACCATCAACCATTGCCCGTAAGCCGTGGCCGGCAATTTCTTCCACATCTTCCAGATGAATTCCGGAATTAACTTCTCCGACAAATTCGTGAATCGCCGTGGCGACCGGATGCGTACTTTTGCTTTCTAAGGCATTTACCATTTCTAAAATTTCGGCCTGGTTAAAAGCTTTATTAAAGATTACTTCCTGCACTTTAAAAACGCCTTCCGTCAGCGTGCCTGTTTTATCCATCACCACATTTTGAATGACTGCAATGCTGTCTAAAAAATTACTCCCTTTAAATAATATTCCGTTTTTACTGGCTGCTCCAATGCCGCCGAAATAACCCAGCGGAATGCTGATCACCAAGGCACAGGGACAGGAAATCACCAAAAAGATCAGGGCGCGGTACAACCAATCGGACAAAACGTAACTCGCCACAAAAAAGTAGGGCATAAACGTAATTGCGATCGCCAGATAAACTACGATGGGCGTATAAATCTTCGCAAACTTCCGGATAAACAGTTCTGTAGGTGCTTTCTGGGCTGTGGCGTTTTGGACTAACTCCAGAATTTTACTTAATTTACTGTCGGCATAGGGCGTGGTAACCCTCACCTGCGAAACTGTATTGAGGTTGATCATACCGGCCAAAACGGTTTCTCCTTCCAACTTGGTATCGGGTTTACTTTCGCCGGTTAAGGCGGCGGTATTGAAGGAAGCTTTTTCAGAAAGCAGTTCACCATCCAGTCCCAGTTTCTCGCCGGGTTTTAATTGAATGATATCGTTAATCTGCGCGTTTTCCGCCTTAATGATTTCCGGAACATTGTTTTTAATGAGGGTGACTTCATCGGGTCTTTGATCCAGCAAACTTTTAATATTTGCTTTCGCTCGGGAAACCGCAAGAGTTTGAAAAACTTCACCCACTGCGTAAAATAACATCACTGCAACCCCTTCCGGATATTCACCAATACCAAAAGCTCCGACGGTTGCAATTCCCATGAGGAAAAACTCCGAAAAGAACGCGCCCTGCCTGATGCTGCTAAAAGCCTCTTTTAAAACCGGCAATCCCACGGGAAGATACGCAACACCATACCACACAATCCGGATCCAGCCCGTAAACCAGTCCGGTTTTAAAAGATGGTCCAAGCCTAAACCGGCGAGAAGCAGTATAAGAGCGATCGCACTGGGCAGAAATTGATTAAAAGTACTTTCCTGTACATTGCTGTGGTCGTGACCGTCGCCCTCTTCGTGATGGTGGTCCTGAGGAACCTCAGGAGAAGATTTGATTTCAGGATTTGGAGGAGATGTTTTCTCGGGCTTCAAAATTTCTTCTGCGCCTGCTTCCGTGTAAATTTTTTCTTCTTCGCTGCAACAGATTTGTTTTCCCTGCGCATCATAGAGATGTTGATGTTTCATGTGATTTTTTTGGGGGAGATACATTAAATATTCATGACAGGATCTTTTGTACATGTAAATGTCGTACTCTTAAGCAAAAGTAATGCTTAAGGAGGAAAATTCGAAATTTTTAAGATTTTTACCGCAAGAACCCCAAAGGATTTTGCCAAACTGATGCTGTATTTCCTGGTCACTCCCTTCGCGATAGGGAAGTGGCCCTCAAATTTTCTTTAACATATGCGGGAAAAGAGTTCAAACCTGAAAAATAATAAGAATTTACGTTGCCTGCTAACTGTTTTCTAAAATATCGCTGCTTTGCTGCGACTTTAGCACGCTTGTTGCGAGGATTAGAACATTCAAAAATTTGCAGGGCAAAACATAATCAATTAAATTTAAAAATAAAAAAAATGAAAAAGCATACCTTATTATTAATCGCCATTCTTTCGTTATTTGTCGTCTCCTGTACAACCAATATGATGGCCAAGAATGACAAAATGTACGACAATGCATGGGAACTCGAATACATTACAGGACCACGAATTGCGTTCCAAGGCTTATTTCCGGACCGGAAACCTGTTATAAAATTCACCAGAAATTCGAATATGGTTAACGGCAACAGCGGCTGTAATGGTTACAGTACAAAATTTACAATGAATGGAAAAATGATTTCGTTCGCCGACCCGGAAATGTCAACAATGATGTATTGCGGCGACGGAGAAAATGTTTTCCGCAAAACAATGAAGCAGGTGGATCGCTACAGAATGACTGACGGAAAATTAGAATTTTTAATGGGAGACGTCGTAATGATGAGATTTAAGCCCACAATGTAAATGTAATAACATCTAAATATTAAGAGCAGAATTTTTTCTGCTCTTTTTGTTTTTAGAGTAGGGGTGCTCTTAAATAACGATTAATGATAGTTTCTGAAGAAACGTAAAAAAGTGGTTTATACTTTGAAAACAATTTTTTAATAACTTTACTCTAGTGTTTTCAAATATTCAGAAATCTCGTAAAAAATAAATATGAAATCACCGCAGAAGGGAAGTTCCAAGACAATAGAAAATGCGAGCCAGGTAATTCGTTTGCCGCAACATGTGCAGGAAATGGAAGCCTGGATAAAACAGTCCGAAAAAACTGCTAAAGAAGCAGAAAGTGATCAGAAATCGCACATCGCTTTACTTTATTGCGCCAAAAAAGCAAATCCCCTTGCGACTGCGGTTTTACTCGCGCAGCAGGAAGGTAAAGAAGTGCATCGCGTCGACCTGTCTATGCTGGTTTCAAAATACCCTGGCGAAACTGAAAAAAATATTCAACGTTTATTTGAACGTGCCGAGAGGGAAGGCTGGATCTTATTTTTTGAGGAAGCAGACGCAATCTTTGGTAAGCGTACGAATGTTCGAGATGCCCACGACCGCTACGCAAATATTGAGGTTTCATATCTAAAGCAGAAAATTGAAGCTTACGAAGGCCTCATCATTTTATCCACCAACCGGAAGTCCAATATTGACGACGCATTTCTACGGAGAATACAGTCTGTGATCCGCTTTCCTGCAACCTGACGAAAGAATAAATCAAAAAAAATTAAGAAATGAAGGTTACCCCTGAACATAATGCGCGAATAGCAAAATTAACTTTTGCGTCTGTGTATCCCCATTACGTTACTAAAGTGGTGAAAAAAGGACGAACGGAAGAAGAATTGCTTCAGATTATCCGGTGGCTGACAGGTTTTGACGGCGAAACCGTGCAAAAACTTATTAACGACAATGTCAGTTTTGAATCATTTTTTCAGCAGGCGCAAGTAAATCCCAAGGCTGCTTCTATTAAAGGGGTAATTTGTAGGTACCGTATTGAAGAAATTGAAAATCTACTCACACGCCAGGTACGATATCTCGATAAATTAGTGGATGAACTGGCTCAGGGGAAAAAAATGGAGAAGATTTTGCGGGAAATATGATTTGTACCCATCATTGTGTTTCTGGATATTGTATATTTGAGTATCTTCAATCCTCAGAAATTGAATAATCAAACAGCATTTAAACTTATTAAAAAATATAGTTATGAAAAAGATATCCTTCGCACTGTTAGCCACAGGTTTTTTATTAGCGGCCTGCACAAAAAACGATCAGTCGCAGAGTACTGCCCCTGCAGATTATGCCGAAACGCATGATAAGTTGATTCAAAATCACGAAAAAGATTCGGCAGCGGCAGACAGCGCAGGCGCCAACACGTCGATGCCTCCGCAGACAAATGCTGACGTGCAAAACAAGTAATTTCGCGGCTTTGACTGGAAATTTAAAAAATAAAGTCTGTGCAGTTTCTATCCCCAAATTTAATGAGGAACGGATGGTTTGCAAAATGTTTTGAAAGTGGTCTCAATAGAATCAGAAAAAGAATTGTTAGAAGGGCAATAAGCTTTTTATAAAAAAATAGAAATATGGTAGTTGTTCAGGTGAATTCTATTCCACTGAAAGATGTGATTATAGGTCTGGCAAAATCCTTTAATGTAGCGTATCATCACGATTGTGATGAATATTATCTTTATCTGCCCAAAAATCTTGGAGAAGGCGAAATTCGCGGGATCAATTTTGAGAACGGTTTGGCTTTGCTCATCTACAATGTTATGTTTAAAGAAGATACGCGACTGGAATTTACTTTGAATGAGATTCATCCCGTAAAATTCATCAATTCCTTAAATGGTCCTTTAACGCACGAGTTTGCAAACGAAGGCATCAGGCATTCGATTGACGAGTTCCGGTGTGCCATTGTCGCCAGCGAACGGAAAAATGGTCACATCATCGAATTTTTAAAAAATACGAAACACGAGGTAGTAAGTGTTGAAATCGACCGAAAAACTTTCAAGAAAAAATCGGGCTGCGAATTAGCAAACTACAACTCTAAACTGCGCGACGTTCTTACTGATGTGAAAGGGGAAAAGCAGTTTTTGCATATCGAAAATTGTGGCGTTTTCTTTAAAGATGTTCTGCAGGAGGCCGGGAATTTCGAGAAATTTCTCCTGGCCCGAAAGCTCAATCTGCTTTGTATTACCATGCAGATGTTTATCAATCAGCTTGTCCAGTTCAGCGATGACGCTTTGGATTATGACAAGCGAACCATTCTCCGCATTCCGGAACTGAAAAGAATTGAAGAACTGGGGGACTTTATTAAAGAAAATATTGCCGACGATCATTCCGTAAAAAGCCTTTCTAGAAAAGCAGGGTTGAACCCCGGCAAACTGCAGAATGGGTTTCAGTATTTATTTTCCGCATCCATCAACGAGTTTATTACCAATGTTCGGCTGGAACGTGCAAATGTTTTGCTGAAGGATAAAGAATATAATGTGCGGGCCGTTGTGGCTGCAGTCGGGTTGGAAAGCAGCAGTTATTTCTCTAAAATCTTCAAAAAACGGTATGGGATCACCCCTAAAAAATTTAAGAAAATCTTTTCCTAAAGTCCCGCTTTTTTCCGGATGCTTCAATCATTTATCATTTTTAGTTCCTTTGTTTTGAGGAATCAAATGCGTCCGTAATTAATTCAAAAAGATCATTTTGCGACGACGTATATTTTATTTTTGCTGTAGTAAAAATACAACAGCATGAATAATTATTTGAACGATTCCCAAAAATTACCCGCCTACGATATGATCGTTTTTTGTCATTTAAGATGGGATTTTGTGTACCAAAGACCTCAACATATCATTAGTCGACTTGCAAAAAATTATAAAATTCTTTTTATCGAAGAGCCTGTAGATGTTTACAGCAGCGAGAAATCTTATTTTAAAATTCAGGAAATCACTACAAATCTTCATGTTTGCCAACCTTTAATACAAAACCTCGGGCAGCTCGGAGCCTATTTAAAAAAGCATTTATCCAAACCCAAATGTCCCGTCGGCTGGTTTTATTCCGCGGCATTTGTTTCGGTGTTAGATGAAATCAGTTTTGATACGGTGGTTTATGACTGTATGGACGAACTGACTTTATTTAAAGGAGCTTCGCACGAATTACTGAAGCAGGAAGAAACTCTTTTATCCGCTGCAGATGTTGTTTATACGGGTGGGAAATCCCTTTTCGAAGCGAAAGCGGAAAAACACCATAACGTTTTTTGTTTTCCCAGTTCTGTGGATCTTGATCATTTTTCGAATATGGGTTCTGAAGTCACGCAAAAACCCTCTGATTTAGAGCGTATAAGTTTGCCAATCGTCGGATATTACGGCGTGATCGACGAAAGGATTGATCTGAACCTGCTTCAAGAAACCGCTGCAAGAAGACCCGATTATGCGTTTGTGATGATTGGGCCGCTTTGCAAGATTGAAGAGCGCGATCTTCCGCTTGCAGACAATATTTATTATTTGGGCATGAAATCATATGAAGAATTGCCACAATATCTGCACTTTTTTGATATCGCCATGATGCCTTTCGCGCTGAATGAATCGACGAGGTTTATAAGTCCTACCAAAACTTTGGAATACATGGCCGCTAATAAGCCCATTATTTCGACAAAAATTAAAGATGTTGTTCGAGATTACAGGTCATGCGTTAATCTGATTGATAATGCAGACGATTTCAGTAAAGCCCTTGAAAAACCGATTGAAAACTTCTCGGCTTCCTACAAAGAAATTTTAGAGAATACCTCCTGGGATCGCACGTCAGAAAAAATGTCCGTCATTATTAATGAAGTGCTGGCGTGAAACATTTCAGCATCGTAATTTAACGGTGTTCGGGTTTTCGTCTTCTTTCTAACCCCGCATTTTCCACGACGGAAAATCTGGCATCCAGGGAAAAAAGTAGAGCAAGAACTCAAAAATCCCGAAGCATTACCCATAATGGTACAGTTTATGAAGGGCTTTCAACAGTGATATTTTTTGATTGATACTGAACTTTTTCAACAAGATGTATCAATTTTCCGGGGAGTTCCTTCCACAATTTTAAAATTTTCGAGGACGTTATTTGATGAAGAGTGAAAAGCTAGGAATAAGTGCCGGCACCCACGTAAGAAACATCATTATAAAATAAATTAGTATGAATGCAGCAATTAAAATGGTTACTTCTTCTCAGCAGATAGAGAACGAGTACAAAGATTTTATTTTGAATGAAAACCATCCGTGTATCATGGCGAAATCATTATTCAAAATGGAAAATTATCATTTAAGAATCTATGATGATATGTTCGCTTCTGAAAGTTTAAGTCAGCTCATCAGCGATGTAAAAAACTATTTGGATCAGTACGATTTTGAAGGAAATTCCTTTGAATCTTTCATTGCCGTCTTCCCCAATAACCATTTCGAGAATGAACTTGGTTTTGAAAGGGCGCTGTGGCAAACGCTTCAAAGTCTTCACAATATCGATGATTGTGAGTGGGATCAAAGAGTCAGCGATGATCCGGAAAATCCTGAGTTCAGTTTCAGTGTGGGTGGCAGGGCTTTTTATGTTGTAGGTTTGCATCCGGAAAGTTCGCGCATGGCGCGGCAAGCACCTTATACTACGCTGGTCTTCAACCTGCACCACCAGTTCGAAAAACTGCGGGAGATCGGAACCTATCAAATGGTTCGCGACACCATTAGAGCAAACGACGAAGCATTGCAGGGCAACATTAATCCCGTATTAAGAGATTACGGCGCCGATACCGAAACAAAGCAGTACAGCGGAAGACAGGTCGAGGAGGGTTGGAAATGTCCCTTCCATAAAAAATAAATAAATAATGACAGAAATTTACACCATCAGCGAGCAGACCGGGAAGGCTTTTCATATTAAAAAGGGAGAAATTTTAACGGTGATCGATCCAAAAGGCATGCAGGTGAGCGACATGGTGCTGTTTAACAGTACGGATCATGCTGAAAAACTTTCCTCGGGAAAATCCCTGGATTTTGAAGAATCCATTCTCCTGACTACCGGAAACTTCCTTTGGAGCAACCGGTCCCGAAAAATGATGGAGATTATTGAGGACACGAATGGGCGTAACGATTTTCTGCTGGCACCCTGCAGCAAGGAAACTTTTGAAATTATGTACGGCTATTCCGGTGATCACCCGAGCTGTCTCGGCAATTTATCCAAAAATCTGGCGGAGTTCGGTATCAAACAGGACGATATTCCAACGGCATTTAATGTTTTTATGAATGTTCAGTTCGATGATAAAGGTAAGATTTCAGTATTGCCGCCCACTTCAAAAGCTGGAGATTACGTGAAATTCCGCGCTGAAATGGATCTGCTGGTTTGTTTGACCGCCTGTTCTGCAGAAGACAGTAATGGCGGCAGCTTCAAACCGATCCAGTTTTCTGTTGGCATGGACTGAAAAATTTATCTGAAGTGTTAAGGTTACCATCTTCAATTTCAACTTATAAATTGCAAAGCATTCATATTAATGACCAGCCGTAAAGGAGTTTTAAATCTTGTTAAATAAAAAATCCGATCTGCGTGCAGACCGGATTTTTAGTTTTTCACTGGTGAGCTATTTCCAAGGATCCAAAACCACTTTTACGCAGCCATCTTCCTTCTTGTCGAAAATATCGTAGCCTTTAGCAACGTCATCCAATGAAAGTCGGTGGGTGATAATATCATCCAGAACCACCTTTCCATCTTTTACGTAGCCCAAAAGTTCATCGATAATCGCATGCACGGGTGATTGCCCCGCCTGAATTCTTAAACCCTTGTCGAATATTTGGCCTAATTTAAAATTATCATAATTGTATGGATAAACACCGAGAATTGAAACTTTTCCACCTCTTCTAACGGCACTCATACAGGCTTCAACAACTTTCATCGATCCTTTTTCGAAATTGATCACCGCTTTGGCTTTGTCCAAAAGATTGCGGTCCGGTTCAAAACCCACAGCATCGATGCATAAATCGGCTCCCCGTCCATGCGTAAGGCTTCGAATAGTCTCAATAACTTCTTTCGGATCTTTCCACAGAATGGTTTCGCAGCCGGTTAATCTTTTAATTTGGTCCAGTCGGTACTGCACCGTATCGACGACGATAACCTTACCGGCATTTTTTAAGATGGCACTTTTAGCGGCCATACTTCCAACGGGACCCGCACCAAAAATGGCAACGGTTTCTCCACCTTTCAGGTCGGCCCACATTACCCCCGTATATCCGGTAGGAAAAATGTCTGTTAAAAATAAAGCCTGATCATCAGTAATATTATCCGGGATAACTCTTGGCCCAAAGTCACCGTACGGAACTCGAACGTACTGCGCCTGACCGCCGTCGTAACCACCATATAAATCGGTATAACCAAACATTCCGCCGCCCTTTTCGGTCATAATTCCGCCTTCAGGACCATAGTTTTCTTCATTACTGTGTTCGCAAGCGCCGGGCAGATCGTGGTCGCAAAAGTAACAGCATCCGCATGCCACGGGAAAAGGAACGACAACGCGGTCTCCTACTTTTAATTTTGATACTTTACTGCCGACTTCCTCTACGATTCCCATAAATTCATGGCCCATTACCATTGGTCGCGGTTGCGGGATTCCTCCGGAGTACATATGGAGATCACTGCCGCAGATCGCGGTGGAGGTCACTTTTAGAATAATGTCTGAAGGTTCTTTAAGGGTGGGATCATCTACGTTATCGCACGTTATTTTTCCGGGACTGTGAAATACTGCTGCTTTCATATTGTTGTTTTTTTTAAATTTATTCTTATTTCCTATCAAATGTTCAGCCATTGTATTTTAAATTTATAAATTGTTTAAAAAAAATACGCATTAAAAATATTAACCATTTAAACTCTTGGTTTGCGCGAAACATTACGCTTAGGAAAAATGGCTCCTGGTGTAAAACCGTTTTTAAAAGAACTATTCTAAGAAGAAGATTGGCTTAGAAAATGTCGACTTGTGTTGAAAGTTTTGGGTTTTGATATGATGAAACCGCATTCGCATATCAGTAATTTATACCACTAACCGCACTATTTTTAACACCATTAATATATTCGGGTTCATATCTTTGCAGCATGAGATTTTATGTTCAAGAAAATAATGGGGATGAAAACAGAGATTAAAAAAATAGTTGTACCCATCAATTTTGCGGAAAAGTCAATAAATGCACTGAAAGTTGCGGCCTGCATGGCCCAACGCCATGAAGCCAAATTATTGGTGACGCATGTGGTAGATACTTATCAACTGATCGACCGTGGAGGAAAACAAATTATTGGAGCCGAAACGGTTCAGCAAAATATCGATGTTGCGACGCTGAAATTAGAAGCATTACAAACCGATTTGCAGAACGAATATCAAATTGACGTTGCTATAAAAATCACTACCGATAGTATTTTGGATGCGGTAAATGATGTTATCACGAAGGAAAATGTCGATCTTGTGGTGGTTGGAACTTCGGGAACTCAAAAGATGAAGCAGTTGATTTTAGGCTCTAATTCCTATAATATGCTTCTATATGCAAACTGTTCGGTGCTTCTGATTCCGGAAAAATTTAGGAAAACTTCTTTTAAGAAAATACTTTTTCCGGTTCGTGTAAATCATGAGTTGCACCAGAAAGCAGATCTGTCGGTTTTACTGGCCGACAAAAATGAGGGTGACATCAGTTTGGTAGGGGTCGGGACGCCGAATAAAGTTCTACATGCAAGAAAAGCCTTTATGGAAATGAAGAAAAATCTCATGTTGCAGTCCGCAGAATATGTTTCGGAATTTCATTTGTCCGACAATAATGCCAACAGTATTGCGCAGGCGGCACAGGAGAAAGAAAGCGATATCATTATTTTGGCAGATCAGGACGAAAATTCCTGGAAATCTTTCATGGCAGATAACTTTTTCAAAAAAATCATTAACGGAACCGATGTTCCGCTGCTCATCGTAAAATCCAAATTAAAAAGAATTAAAAACAACCCGGAAAGTCTTGATGGATACGATGTATCCATGCCGATTCCGGGATAAATAAGACCTATGATTAAAATAAATACGTATTCAGATAAAAATAAAGCCTCCGAAGAAACCAAACAGGAAATCATCAGTTTCCTTTTTGAAAGCCTCGAGCAATACGGCGATCCAAGAGAAGACATTGAAAAATGTATGGATTATGCCTTTGGCATCAGTGGTAAGCCTGGTGGAATAGTACTTGCTGCCGTTGATGATGAGACGCAGAAAATGGTAGGAGCCGTAATTGTGAATAAAACCGGTATGGAAAAATTTATTCCGGAGAATATATTGGTTTATATCGCGACCGATAAAAATATGCGCGGAAAAGGTGTGGGAAAACAGCTGATGCAAAAAGCCATTGAAAACTCCGAAGGCGATATGGCGCTACATTGCGAGCCAAATAATCCGGCACGCTTTCTCTACGAAAAACTCGGTTTCACCAGTAAATATCTCGAGATGAGATTAAAAAAATAAGATGTCATATATTACCTTACATGCGGCAAAGCTTCGCCATAATTTCAAAGTGCTTGATCAAATTTTCGCGCAAAATAAGATCGAGTGGGCCATTGTTGCAAAATTATTATGTGGAAATGAAAAATTTCTACAGGTTTTGTTGAATTTATCCGACAAAGAGATTTGTGACTCCAGATTAAGCAATTTAAAAACGATTAAAAAACTGTCGCCAAAAACGCAGACCATTTACATTAAACCGCCGGCGCCGCGCCTGGTAAAAAGTATCGTGAAGTTTGCGGACATCAGTTTTAATACGGAAATATCGACCTTGGAAGCACTTTCTGCAGAAGCGGTGAAGCAGAATAAAATTCACAAAGTCGTTTTAATGGTAGAAATGGGCGAGCTGCGGGAAGGAATTATGGCGCGGAATCTTATGCAGTTTTACGATGAAGTTCTGGCTCTTCCGAATATCCAAGTCGTCGCGTTGGGAACCAATTTGAACTGCTTGAACGGAATTTTACCGGATGAAAAAAAACTTATTAAACTAAACCGTTTCAAAGAAATTATAGAGGAAAACTCCGGGAAGAAGATTCCCTACATCTCCGGCGGGTCTTCGGTAACAATTCCTTTGATTTTTAAAAATCAAATTCCGTTTGGGATCAACCATTTTCGTGTGGGAGAAACGCTTTATTTCGGCACAAATGTTTACGAAGATTCCCTGATCGCGGGCATGTACCACGATGTTTTTACGCTGACTGCAGAAATTATCGAAATGCAGGAAAAACCCACCATTCCGTCTGGAACCGCGGGAACCAATCTCACGGGTGAAACGCCGGTTTTTTCCGAAGAAGAAAAAGGAAAATCCTCCCTTCGGGCCATCGTAGATGTGGGACTTTTGGATATTGATCACAAAGATATTACCGCGCTAGTGCCGGGAATCGAAATCATCGGCGCGAGTTCCGATATGCTTATTCTGGACTTGGGAGAAAATTCGGAACACCTTGAAGTGGGTGATACCATTAACTTCAGTATGAATTATATGGCAGTTCTGCGTGCAATGAATTCCGACTACATTGATAAGAAAATCGAAACTGAGATCGCGCCATTGGAAAATAATGATGATCATTTTATTTGTTTAAATTAACTTTTTAAAGTCATTTTTAGTCTGTAATTTCCGAAGTAAAAGGTTTGTTTTATCTTTGGGAATATATTAAAACAGACTACTTTATGACAAACCTCATCAAAGCAATGACGATCGATTCTTTAAACCCTGCCTTTTCATTTGAAGGTGAATTTGTTTTGTTGGCGGCTCCGGATATTTTCAAGATATTTTCAGCGCAGAATTCCTTTAAAACCAAATTTTACACCTTATTAATTGTAGAAAATGGGTCCGGGAATTTAATGATCGATCACGAAATTCATCACCTCAAAAAGGGACGGATTTTTTTTATCGGATATAATCAGGTCTTTCGGTTTGCCGACGTGGTAGATTTTAAGGGAGAAGCCATCCTTTTTACGCGGTCTTTTTATAATTTAATCTACACCGGAAACAGGAAAATTAAGGATGACACGGCTTTCTCGGACCTTCCGACCTCCATTGATTTTTCTAAAGGCGAGTTCGCTCATTTTAAAACTGGCGTTTCGGAAATTAAGAAAGAATTTGTGCATCCGGCGCTTTTGAGCAAAGAGATTATTTGCCTTTTACTAAAGGCTTCGATGCTTAAATATATCCGGAAAACGGAGAATCCGAATTATATTGATTTTAAAACAAACCGCAAGAATTCTTATATTGAAGATTTTAAAAACCTCGTCGAAGTTCATTTTAAAGACCTCAAAAGAACCTCAGAATATTCCAATATGCTCACCATTTCTGCGAACTATCTGAATGCTTTAATAAAAGATAAACTGGATGTTTCTGCAGAAAAATACATACAAAACCGCGTGATTTTAGAAGCAGAGCGACTGCTTTTAAACACCAATTTATCGGTGACCGAAATTTCCTTTGAACTCGGTTTCTCCGATAAATCTCATTTCGGTAAATATTTTAAAAAGATAACCGAAGAAAGTCCTAATAATTTTCGAAAAAAATTTCAGGCCACCAACAACACGTTTTAAAATACATAAATCAATACAATGAAATTACCAAAAAAAACCACTAACAATCTGCCCAATTCCTTTTTTACCGGCGTAAAATCGCTGATCGACCGCAAAATCGGGGGCATTAATGTTCTGAGTAACCATCAGATCTTACAAGAGAAATCAAAACTCGATAATATGCGGAACGGCAAAGTTCGCTCTTAAATCAGTTGCAACTCAGGCTTCCTAAAATTGTTTTCGGCGTGATTTTTTTTACTTATTTTTCGCTAAAATACTTTTTACTACATTCGTTTCTTAAACCAAGCAGATGAACGAAAATGTTCTTGGGATTGTTGCAGGTATCCTCACTTCCGTAGCCATGTTGCCCCAATTGATCAAAGTGATCAAAGAAAAAAATGCCGAAGATCTTTCCTGGATGATGATCACCATTCTGATTATTGGACTTTCCTTATGGGTTTGGTACGGTATTATCAAAGATGAACTCCCCATTATTCTCTCCAACGCCTTTGCTGTTTTGGTCAATATCTGTCTTTTGTTTTCTTATTTCAAATTCCGCAAATAAAGAAAGATTTTCCTGCTTCTTTCCATTCAGCGTGATATTCCGGTTCGATATTACGTTTTCTGCGAATAATTTCTATTTTTATCTTGTACCATTTTAAAGATACTCTTATGTAAAAGTCTAGCATTTAAAGAATTGATAGACATATTCGATTATATTAAAATGTTTTGTTGGTATATTCTTTGTTATAGGGAGAATATAGTTTTTCGGGCTTTCAAAAACTCTCTTTTGTATTCCTGATGAACTTATCTGTTGATCGTAAAGATTTTTCGAATTTTCCTTTTTTTGATGATTGCTCCGTGCAAAAGTCCATGAAAATCGCAGTCATTTTTATGTTGAACAGATTTTGTATCTAAAACATTAAAAAAATATAAATATTATGAAAACAGAAGCCTCATCGAGGGGTGGTGCGTCCACGTACGATATGATCGTTTTTTGTCATTTACGCTGGGATTTCGTTTACCAAAGACCGCAGCATATTCTAAGCCGTCTCTCAAAAGAGTACAAAATTTTAGTAGTTGAAGAACCGGTTCATTTCGAGTCGATGAAAAAATCAACTTTTGAAATTCGCGAGATCAATTCGCAAATCCATGTATGTCAACCGCATGTTTCGGATATGGAAGAGATTGGCCCTTACCTTAAAAAACACTTAAAAAATACCGTTTTCTCCGTTGGCTGGTTTTATTCCGCAGCCTTTGTGTCCGTGCTCGATACTTTGGAATGTGAAACCGTGGTGTATGATTGTATGGATGAGTTGACACTCTTCAAAGGAGCCTCTCAAAAATTGGTTGATCAGGAAAATCTTCTCCTTAGCGCCGCAGATGTGGTGTACACGGGTGGAAAATCCTTATACGAATCAAAAAAATTAAAACATCACAATGTCTTCTGCTTCCCAAGTTCTGTGGATATTGCGCACTTTTCCGGTGCTAAAGATAAAGTCTCCACAATGCCAGAAGATCTCAAAGGAATTTCTACGCCCATCGTTGGCTATTATGGCGTGATCGACGAGCGAATCGATCTTCGGCTGCTCAAAAATGCTGCCGCGAAGTCGCCCAATTATTCTTTTGTGATGATCGGTCCGATTTGTAAAATTGAAGAATCAGATTTGCCAAGGGCGAAAAATATTCATTATCTGGGTATGAAGTCCTACGAAGAGCTGCCGAATTATCTTCAGTATTTTGATGTTGCAATGATGCCTTTTGCTTTAAATGATTCCACGAAATTCATCAGTCCTACAAAAACGCTGGAATATATGGCTGCCGGAAAACCAATAATTTCTACGCGCATTAAGGATGTTGAAAGAGATTACAGCGATTGCGTGATGCTGGTCAACAGTTCTGATGAATTTACGCTGGCTTTAAAATTTCCTATGCAGAATTTTGAAGAGAAATATAAATCCATTCTGGAAAAAACTTCCTGGAATGCGACGGTGGAGAAAATGAATTCAATGATTAAAAAAGTGATTGCCTGATGAAAACTGATATACTTATTATTGGTGCCGGAATTTCCGGTGCTACGCTTGCAGAAAGATATGCCTCAATTGGCAAGAAAGTCGTCATCGTTGAAAAGCGGGACCACATTGCAGGAAACTGTTTCGATCATTATGATCAAAACGGAATCCTCGTCTCGAAATATGGTGCCCATCTTTTTCATACGAACGAAGAGGAAGTGTGGGAATACGTAAACCGTTTTTCCGACTGGTACAAATGGGAACATAAAGTTATCGCACGCGTGGACGACAAAACCGTTCCGATTCCTGTAAACATCACCACTGTAAATACACTTTTTGATGTTAATATCAAGACGGAAGAAGAAATGCAAACGTGGCTGAATGAAAACCGTGTGGCCTTCGATCCCGCGAAAAATGGAGAAGAGGCGGTTCTAAATCGTGTGGGCGAAGTGCTCTACGAAAAAATGTTCAAACATTACACGAAGAAGCAATGGGATAAATATCCAGATGAGTTGCACGCTTCCGTTCTGGAAAGGATTCCGGTTCGCCACAATTACGACGATCGTTATTTTTCCGACAAATATCAGGCTTTGCCCAAAAAAGGTTATACTAAAATTTTCGAAAAAATGTTGGATCATCCCAATATCACGGTGATGTTAAGCACCGATTATTTCGATGTTAAGGATCAGATTTCGGGTTACGAAAAATTATTTTATACAGGACCGATCGACCGTTTTTTCGAATTTAAGAATAAAAATTTAGATAAATTAGAGTACAGATCCATCAATTTTGTAACAGAGCAGGTGGATCAGGAATATTATCAGGAAAATTCTGTGGTCAATTATCCCGGTCAGGAAGTTGATTTTACCAGAATTATTGAATACAAACACTTCGGAAATCAACAGTCCGACAAAACAAGTATTGTTAAAGAATATACAGTAGATGATGGCGAACCGTACTATCCGGTTCCGAACGAGAAAAATCAGGCCATCTACGATCAGTACAAAAAAGAAGCAGATAAGCTGGAAGACGTTTATTTTGTGGGCCGCCTCGCCAATTACAAATATTTCAATATGGACCAGGCTTTCAAAAATGCGCTGGATCTCTTCAAAACTTTGGAACCGGCAAAAGAATTAGCAATATGAGTTCGGCCCAGTTCTTCAAAAGTTATTTCCAGGGCGGCTTCGAATGTGCCGATCAGATTAATCGCGACGGCACCCGTGTTAACTTACTTCAGGAAACGCAGCATGATATCAGGGTGGAAGAAGATTATCAACTTCTGCGGGCCCTGAACATATATACAGCGCGAGAAGGAATCTGTTGGAGCGCCGTCGAAAAAGAACCCGGATTTTTCGACTTTTCCGAAGTGTTAGTTCGTATGAAGGCGGCTGAAAAATATGGCATTCAGGTAATCTGGGATCTAATTCACTTTGGCTATCCGGACGGACTCTTTCCTACGCATCCGCATTTCGTACCGCGTTTCGAGAATTTATGCCGTGCTTTTGCACGTTTTTATGCAGAAAACTCCTCCGAAATTCTATATGTTGTTCCCATCAACGAGATCAGCTTTCTCTCCTGGTTTTCGGGCGAAGCCCGGGGCACCGTTCCGTTTACCATCAATAATGGATGGGACATCAAATATCATTTGTGCAAAGCCGCACTGCAGGGAATAAGAATTTTAAAGCAAGAAATTCCAACCTGCAAAATTGTAATGGTAGAACCGCTGGTGAAAATTCACGATAACGGTGAAGGACCGGAAAGTGTTTTCCGGCGAAATGAATATCAGTTTGAAGCCATGGATATTATTGGCGGCAGAATGTGTCCGGAACTTGGCGGTGACGAGAGTTATCTGGAGATTTTAGGCTTCAACTATTACTGGAATTGCCAATGGAAGGGCGAAGCCGAAACCATTTGGTGGCCGAATACTTCGGGTGAAAGAACACCGCTGAATGAATTACTTGCGGAGGCGTACAAAAGATATGGAAAGCCGATGTTTCTCTCGGAAACCGGACATTTTGGCGAAGGCCGCGTGGAATGGCTGGAAGAAGTAACGCATGAATGTTTGATCGCTCAGGAAAAAGGCGTGGACTTTCACGGTATTTGTATTTACCCCATCATCGATCGTCCCGATTGGGATAATTTGTCCTATTACAGCCATTGTGGAATCTTCGATTTGGACGAGCAGCAAAACCGAATTCCTGTTACCGAATATATTGAGTCTTTGGAAGAGCAACAGCAGTTGGTTACCAACTCAGTAATTTTTTAAAATATACTAAAAAATAAACATCGAAATTATGGAAAAATCTAAACAAATTGTCGGCATCACTTTCAGTTGTTTCGACCTTCTGCATGCAGGACACATTAGAATGCTTGCAGAAGCAAAAACACAGTGCGATTATTTAATCGTTGGATTGCAGACCGATCCCACCATCGACCGTCCCGAAAAGAATAAACCTACGCAAACCATTGTTGAGCGGTACGTTCAGCTGCACGGCTGTAAGTTTGTAGATGAAATTGTACCTTATGCTACCGAAAAAGATCTGGAAGATATCCTGAAACTCTATGAGATCGATGTTCGGATCATTGGCGCCGAATACAAAGACAAACAGTTTACTGGCCGGGATTTCTGCGAAAAGCAGGGGATTTCACTTTATTTTAACGAACGGCGTCACCGGTTTTCCAGTACCAGCCTTCGAAAAGAGGTATATGACCGCGAAAGTTTAAAATTGGAAACAGCGCACCACAGCGTCATTCCCTTAGCAAAAAAAGAGGGTAGATGATAAGTAATTTTTGAACGTAGATTCCTGCAGCTCGATTCCGAAATTTAAAATGATGGCTTAAACTTTTTGTTATGAAAAAATTCTTTTATTATAACAGTCTGTCACTCGTGTTTATATTCCTTTTTTTCTCGGAATGTTGGGTCAAATTATTTTCGGTCTGCAGGAATACAATAAAGATTTGCAGGAATGGGGGGGGAGTGCCGTGGGATATGGCGCTTATTTAAAATCCGGACATTTTTTAGAAGCCACCTTCGAAAACTTGGAAAGTGAGTTTCTGCAAATGGCACTTTTAGTTTGGCTCACTATTTTTTTGCGCCAAAAAGGCTCTTCGGAATCTAAAAAGTGCGATGAGCCCAATGAGGTCGACCGCGAACCTTCGCCTCTGCGTGAAGGCGCGCCCTGGCCCGTACGAAAAGGCGGATTTTATCTGAAATTGTACCAGAATTCGCTTACGTTTACTCTTTTTATTCTTTTCATTCTATCATTTCTCTTACATGTTTATGGAAGTTTAAAGGACGCGAATACCGAAAATCTTCTGCTGGGGAAACCGTTGGAAAAATGGAGTGATTATATTGTAGATTCGAGGTTGTGGTTTGAATCTTTTCAGAATTGGCAAAGTGAATTTCTCTCCATATTTGCCATTATTATTTTATCGATTTATCTGCGCCAAAAAGGTTCTTCCCAGTCAAAACCTGTAGATGCCTCCTATTCGGAAACCGGCGAGTAAAGAAAGTCTGGGAAAAAACAGGATGAATTTTCAAAAAACGTGGATTTTATTTTGAAAATTTATCATCAAAAAAAATTCTGATAAGTAATTGAAATGATTTCAACTAAACCTCACTTTCAACCTGCATTTAGGCTCAGTGATGAGTGAAATATAAAATTGTGGCTTCCAGAAGATGAATTGAATCAAACTCTTATAGTTAATTTTTCTTAATTAAATCAATCTCCTTCTTTAAACTCAAAAACATATCCTTCACCGTCAGCATATCCAAAGTCTCGGTTTCGAATTCTGCAGTGTTGATGCTGCAGGCGTATTCCCAGATTTCTACCAACTCCGAAAGCTTAATGTCATACGGTTTATACAAGGGATTATCCGAACTTACGGTGATGTTTCGGGGCGTTTTCTTTTCGAATCTTTTATAAACAACGCCTTCATTTTGGGTAATGAAAATATAGGTTTTTCCCTTTTTTAGATCATTAACGTTCTCCACATATTTTCCCACGATGAAGGTTCCGTTTTTAAAAGGCGGCATCGAATCTCCACTGGCGGGGAAAGCGCGAAATTTTCCGTTGCGAAGAAAAGGCAGCGAAATCGTCTGAAGTTTTTCAATATACTCGGGATCGCTGTAGCCCTGAAGATAGCCCATTTGGGCTTTTTCCGGGATAATTTCTATTTGATTTTCTCCTTTTTCATCCACCATAATAGGAAGGATCGTCCGGTTGTCGGGCAGCTTCATCATCTTGTCCAGAGAATACTTTCGCACATCCATGCCTACAAGCAGATCGATACTCACGCGGTAATATTTCGAGATGCGGATCAGGAGTTCAATCGGCGGTTCCGTGGCGCCGTCTTCGTATTTGGCGTACCGTCCGCGCGTAATTAAAAGATCGTCGGCGACTTTCTGTTGTGCGTATTTTTGCTGAGCCCGCAGATACCGCATGTTTTCTGATAAAATTGACATTGCTATAAATTATATCAACAAATATACAAAAATTTGATATAAATCGTACTAATTTTGTCCGCATGGAAAGAGCAATTGTGCATATGGATTTGGATACCTTTTTTGTGTCCTGCGAAAGATTACAGGAGTCAAAACTCAACGGAATTCCCGTCATCATCGGCGGTGGCGACCGTGGAGTGGTGGCGTCCTGTTCCTATGAAGCGCGGTATTTTGGCGTGCGTTCTGCCATGCCCATTAAGATGGCTTTAAGATTATGTCCGGAAGCGAAAGTGATTCGTGGCGATTATGAACGGTACTCCAAATTCTCCAAAGAAGTTACCGAAATTATTCAGGAGAAAGTTCCCCTTTTAGAAAAAGCCAGCATCGATGAATTTTATATGGACCTCTCCGGAATGGATAAATTTTTTGGGTGTTACCAATGGACGCGCGAAATTGCCGATGCCGTCACCAAAAATACGGGGTTGCCCATCAGTTTTGCTTTGTCTACGAATAAAACGGTTTCCAAAATTGGGACAGG
This sequence comes from Kaistella sp. 97-N-M2, assembly GCF_021513235.1. Classification (NCBI taxonomy): domain Bacteria; kingdom Pseudomonadati; phylum Bacteroidota; class Flavobacteriia; order Flavobacteriales; family Weeksellaceae; genus Kaistella; species Kaistella sp. 97-N-M2. Next base: position 2,389,083 of record NZ_CP090976.1, read on the forward strand.
CGAATCTAAACCTATCGGAAGATTTGAAATTCCGGCTCAAAATATCAAACACTTTCTCAATCCTTTATCCGTGCGGAAAATTCCCATGGTTGGCGACGTGACTTTTCAGTTGCTTTCGCGCGTCGGAATCCGAAATATCAAGACCTTGGCAGAAATGCCCGTCCTGGTTTTGCAGCAAATGATCGGCAAAAATGGCGGCGAACTCTGGAAAAAAGCCAACGGAATTGATCTTACGCCTGTAGTTCCGTACGCCGAAAGAAAATCCTTGTCCACGGAACACACTTTTACGAATGACACCATGGATGTTTTCGAACTCAGAAGACTTATTTCCGGCATGGCAGAATCCTTGGCGTATCAGCTCCGAAAAGAAAAATGGCTTACGTCTACCGTTGTTTTAAAAATCCGTTACGCCAATTTCGATACGGAGACGAAGCAGTGTAAAATTTCTTATACGTCTATCGATCACACTTTAGCCAGAGTTGCCTTGGATCTATTTGAAAAACTTTACACGCGGCGAATGCGGCTGCGTTTGGTAGGTTTGCGCTTCACGAATCTCGTGCACGGAACTTATCAGATGAATTTATTTGAAGACAGCGAAGAACTCATGAATCTTTATCAGGCCATGGACCGCATGAAAAACCGCTTTGGCAAGAATGCTTTGGGGCGGGCATCCGGGTTTGAGTTGGTTTGTTGACTTGTTGACTTGTATGGCATAACCACAAAAGCTTAGTGTTTTTAGAAATTCGAAAGATCACAACAAAGTGCGAGTGTTTTAATTTGTTAAATGTTTTAACCACAAAAGTCCCAAAGTTTAACGTTTTTAGAAATTTAAAAGATCAAAAAGAGAGGCACTTCAATTTCCGTAGGAAATCTTAATGACCTTAACTCCTTAATCGAATCTTAATAATAAAGTTTTCACCGCAAAAGTCCCAAAAGTTTCTATATAACGAAACTTTATTTTATCTTTGAAATGCTACATATTTAGCTAATGGTAAATCGATTCGAAATTATTTTTTTAGAAGAAGCCTTTGAGTTCTTAAAGACGCTCGAAAAAAAGCATTATGAAAAAATACTTTATAATATCCGTAAGTCCCAGATAAATAAGGATCCTGAACTCTTTAAAAAATTAACGAATGATATTTGGGAATTTAGAACGCTTTATCAAGGACTTCAGTATCGGTTTCTGGCATTTTGGGATAAAACTTCCACCATCGAAACACTCATTATTTCAACTCATGGATTTATAAAAAAGACAAGCAAAGTTCCTGAGAATGAAATTAAGAAAGCTACAAACGCAAGAACGAAATATTTTGCAGAACAACAAAACAGTAAAAAATGAAAACATATACTTTAAACCAGGTTCAGGATCAATTGATAGGAGAAATTGGAACCGCGGAACGAGACCGATTTGAGTACGAACTTCAAATGGATTTAATTGGTAAAGCTATAAAAGAAACCCGAAAAGAAAGAAACTTGACGCAGGAAGAATTAGGGAAATTAGTAGGAGTCCAAAAAGCCCAGATTTCCCGATTAGAAAGCAATGCCAGCAATGCAACCATGGATACTTTACTGAAAGTTTTCAGCGCTTTACAAGCAAAAGTTACGCTTCAGGTAGACTTGCCGAACTTAAATATCAGCGTGGGTAAATAGTGGAGTCACGCTGTTTTCAAATATATTTTCAAGTTTAAAAAAAATGCTTCTACGGGCTCAGTATAATCTCTCTACTACTACTAAATACCTGCTGAGTGAAAATCAAAGATTGAACGGAGTCAAACGCTAAAGTTTTTCAACCACAAAAGTCACAAAAGCTTAATGTTTTTAGAAATTCAAAAGATCAAAAAAGAGGTGCACTTCAATTTCCGTAGGAAATCTTAATGACCTTAACTCCTTAATCAAACCTTAATGGTAAAGTTTTTCACCGCAAAAGTCACAATAGTCTGATATTTTTAGAGATTTAAAAGATCGAAAAGTTGTGCGAACTCAATTTCCGAAGGAAATCTTAACGAACTTAATTTCTTCATCTAATCCTTAATGGTAAAATTTTTAAACTATAAAATGTTAATTTATGAATGATACAAAAGACAAACTAAAATTTTCCCTTCTTAAGCGAGCGCTCTTGCGGCCATAACTTCAAACACCAGTTTCTCTAGAATGTTTGCGTCTTTGCGTTAAAATTTACAATTCATCATCCATCAACCATTAACTAACTCATGTTCCTCAATTCCCACACTTATCACAGCCTTCGTTACGGCATTTTATCGGTTGAGGAACTCGTGAAGCAAGCCGCCTATTCCGGTGCCAAAGAACTGGTGTTAACGGACATCAATACGGTGACGGCGGTCTATGATTTTAAAAAAGAGTGTGAAAAATTCGGGATTAAACCCATTGTCGGCGTGGAAATTCGGAAAGAGAATCAACTCCTTTACATCGCCATTGCGAAAGACGAAACGGGCATGGCCGAGATCAACCGTCTGCTTACCAATTATAATTGTTTTGGCGGCGAACTTCCGCAGGTTTCCCCCGGTTTTCAGAAAGTCTTTGTCGTTTATCCTTTGAAAAATATTCCCGAAGCTTTGAAAGAAGATGAATTCATCGGCGTGCGCGCAGAAGAACTGAATCTTTTGATCCGTCCGGAATGGCAGACGTTTTTGGACAAAATGGTTCTGCTGCATCCGGTCACTTTTAAAACAAAAAAAGAGTTTAATCTGCATAAAATTTTACGGGCCATCGATCAGAATACCTTGGTTTCTAAACTTTCGGAAAATGATTTCTGTTCGCCGAAGGAAGTGTTTCAACCCCTGGAAAATATTATAGAAAAATTCAAAAGATATCCGCAGATTATTCAGAACACGCAATATATTTTAGAGCAGTGTTCCTTTAATTTTGATTTTGAAACGCCTAAAAACAAGATCTACTTTACGGAAAATAAAGAAAGTGATGATGCCCTTTTAAGAAAACTCGCTTACAAAGGTTTGGAAAAAAGATATCCGGAAAAAACGCAAATTGTCCTCGACCGCATTGAAAAAGAACTGAAAGTCGTTACCGAAATGAATTTTGCAGGATATTTTCTCATCACTTTAGATATTGTAAGATACAGCAACCGCCGCGGTTTTCTGCATGTCGGGCGTGGAAGCGGCGCCAACAGCATTATTAGTTACTGCCTCGGGATTACAGAAATTTGCCCCATCGAGCTCAATCTTTATTTTGAACGTTTTCTCAACACCAAAAGGAAAAATCCGCCCGATTTCGATATCGACTGGAGCTGGCGCGAACGCGATGAAATTTTAAAATATATTTTCGAGCGGTACGGGAAAGATCATGTAGCTTTTTGCGGTACGAATGTCGAATTTAAATACCGCTCCATTTTTCGCGAGGTTGGGAAAGCCTTTGGTCTGCCCAAAGAAGAACTCGATGTTTTGGCGAAAAATCCCATGGCCACGCACGATGATAATAAAGTAGTAAAACTCGTTCAGAAATACGGAATGTTGCTGGAAAAATTCCCGAACCAGCGCAGCATGCATTCCTGTGGAATTTTAATTTCTCAGGAACCCATCACCAACTATACGGCTTTGGAAATGCCGCCGAAAGGTTTTCCCATAGTCCAGTTTGATATGAATGTGGCAGAAGATATCGGCTTCGAAAAGTTTGATATTCTCTCTCAACGCGGTTTGGGAACCATTAATGATACGCTGAAACTCGTCCAAAAAAATAAAGGTATCGACATCGATATTCACAATACGGCACTTTTCAAAAAAGATAAAAACTGCAATGATTTTTTAAGCATCGGAAAGACGATCGGGTGTTTTTATATCGAAAGCCCCGCCATGCGCGGTTTGCTGCGGCGTCTGAAATGCGAAGATTATCCAACTTTGGTCGCGGCTTCTTCCATTATTCGTCCCGGTGTGGCGAAAAGCGGCATGATGAAGGAATATATTTTCCGGCACAACAATCCCACACAATTTGAATATTTTCATGAGGTTTTTGAAGAACATCTGGGCGAAACCTACGGAATCATGGTCTATCAGGAAGATGTGATTAAAATTGCTTTACATTTCGGCGGCGTTTCTGCAGACGATGGCGATGTTTTAAGAAGAGCCATGAGTGGAAAAAGCCGCTCCATCCAAAAACTTCAGGAAGTACGCGAACATTTTTTTGAATCCTGCGCCAGAAAAGGACATCCCGAGCAGTTGTCACAAGAAGTCTACCGCCAGATCGAATCTTTTGCGGGCTATTCTTTTTGCAAGGCCCATTCCGCGTCGTATGCGGTGGAAAGTTACCAGAGCTTATATTTAAAGGTGTATTATCCCGTTGAATTTATGGTTTCCGCCATTAACAATGGTGGTGGTTTTTACCGCACCGAAGTTTATGTTCACGAATGCCGGATGGCGGGCGGAAAAATCCATAATCCCTGTGTGAACCGGAGTTTATTTGAAACCACCGTTTATGGCGAAGACGTTTTTTTAGGTTTCATGCATATCGAAAAACTCGAAAGCCGGCTCGCTGCTTTTATTCCGGAGGAACGCGAAAACAACGGTGATTATACGTCGGTAGAAAACTTCATCAAGCGCGTGCCAGTCGGTATTGAAACGCTGCAGACCTTGATTTTTGTGGGCGCTTTTCGTTTTACGGGCAAACCCAAAAATGAATTGTTGATTGAAGCGCGGCTGCTCATGATTCACTTCAAACCCGAATACCGGTTGCCCAATTTTTTTGAAACGCCTGTGCAGGATTACCAACTTCCGGAACTCAAAAGAAATCGTTTCGAAGATGCTTTTGATGAAATTGAAATTCTCGGTTTTGCCGTGTCCTGCAGTCCTTTCGATCTGCTGCAGACGAAATACCGCAGCAAAGTGATGGCGAATGATTTGCTTCAATTTCATAAAAAAGAGGTGAAAATGTTGGCCTATTTAATTTCCCGCAAGCACGTGCCCACGAAAAGAGGAACCATGTTTTTCGGTACCTGGATCGATGCGGACGGAAATTTTTTCGACACGGCGCATTTTCCCGATAATTTGCAGAAATATTCCTTTCAGGGCGGCGGCTGTTATCTGTTGCTGGGTTTGGTGGAAGTGGATTTTCATTTCCCCACGATCACAATCTTGAAAATGGCGAAAATGCCTTTCATTCCGGATCCCAGATATGCGGAAGACGACCAGAAAAGTTATGAAATTCACCGAAAAATTAACGAAGATATTAGCATGACATCGCGAAATCCCTATCCACAGGAACACGAGATCGGTTTACCGCGCCATAAAATGGTAATGAATAATAATAAAGTTTAAAGTGGGGAAATCTTTTTTCTTCAAATTTCCATCATTAAAGAGATTACCGTTTTTTAACCTTTGATATTTTTTAAATTTGTTTAAAATTTTGGTGATGAAATCTACAGGCGAAATTTTCAAAAATAACCCGTCCTTACTGCAAGAGCCGGCAGTGACCGAACTTTTGGAATATTGTAAGGAACAAGGACCTGGAAAGAGAGCAGATGGAACATGACCGCTTCGGTTATGAAGCGCGCCGCAATATCGGGAGGCCGTTTCAAGTTTGAAAAACTATAATTTGGGATGCTGCAGAGATGAAAAAATCTGGCTTTAAACCGTCAGTTTATCGCTAAATTTTGAAAAACCTTTTCAGATTCTCCACTCCTTTCAAAATCGTTTCCTCTTTTTTAGCAAAACAAAATCGCACGTAGCCTGTATTTTTTTCGTCGTGATTAAAAGCCGACACGGGAATGGTGGCGACTTTGGCTTCCTCCGTGAGCCAAACGGAAAAATCTTTATCCGAAAGTCCGGACATGTTTTCGAAATTTAAAATCTGAAAATATCCGGCTTCAGCCTTTTCATTCAAAACAAAAGGCAAATCCTTTATTTCGTGGAGGAAAAAGTCTCTTTTCTGCTGCATGATTTTACAGTTTTCCGCGAGGTCGAAAACTTCCAGATATTTTGCCAAGGCATATTGCGCCGGAGAATTCACGCTGAAAGACAAATACTGGTGCACCATTCGGTACGCGTGCGAAAGCTGGGGCGAGGCGACAACGTAGCCAACTTTCCAGCCCGTGACGTGAAACATTTTGCCAAAAGAAAAAATACTGAAACACCGCTCCCGCAATTTTGGATGGTGAAAAGCACTGTAAAATTCGCGGTCATCGTACATCAAAACATCGTAAACTTCATCGGAAATAATAATGATCCCCGTGTTTTCAACAAGATCGGAAAGTTGGTCCCAATCTTCTTTTTTCCAGACTTTTCCGGAGGGATTGTGCGGCGAATTAACGATGATGGCTTTCGTTTTGTCTGTGAGCGCCTTTTTTAGAGCCTCAAAATTCACTTCAAAATCAGCATTAAGACTGACGAAAACGGGTTTTCCGCCGTTCATTTCGATGGCGGGAACATAACAGTCGTAATTCGGTTCGAGCACGATAACTTCGTCGCCAAAAGTAATGACAGAAGCTAAAGCGGTAAAAATCCCATAGGTTGCACCCGGCGAAATGGTGATGTTTTCTTTCGTCACCGAAATGGGCGTTTTTCTTTGCTGATTGAATTCCATTAAATTCTCAATCAGCAGCGGATTGCCAGCCAAAGGGGCGTATTGGTTAAAGTTTTTCTCCGTTCCTTCACAAAGAAGTTTTTTCAGACGCTCATCAATTTCATAATCCGGAAAACCCTGCGAAAGATTAACCGCCTCGTTCTTCAGCGCAAGTGCCGTCATCTCGGAAAAAATGGTGTTCTCGGAACCGGTGTGCTTTTTGGGAAGGAACATATTTTACTTTTTATCAAAAATACTTAAAAAACCCGTGGAGCCATCCTAAAATTAAAACTTATCTTTAGCCTTCAAAAATTGATAAAAAGCATGAAAAATTTAAAATGTCTCCTTCCGGTTATCGCTGTCACGCTCCTGAACAGTTGTGCCGCCAACCTTTCTTATTCGGGCTCGCCCTTTAAAAAATCTTACGAATCGATCACGCCAGATGAATTGAAAACGCATTTGTATGTTGTCGCTTCGGATGAAATGGAAGGCAGAGATACGGGAAGTGAGGGCCAGAAAAAAGCCGGCCGGTATTTGATCGAGCAGTATGAGAAAATGGGAGTTTCGCATCCAAAATCGATGACTTCTTATTACCAGATCGTGCCGAAAGAAGCCTTGATGGGAAGACGTGGAAATTTACCCGAATCCGAAAACATTTTAGCCTTCATCGAAGGAAGCGAAAAGCCGGATGAAGTCATCGTGGTTTCGGCGCATTACGATCACGTGGGCATGAAAGACGGCAAAATTTATAATGGTGCCGATGACGACGGCAGTGGAACGGTGGCGTTACTGGAAATCGCAGAGGCGTTTCAAATGGCAAAAAAGTCCGGAAACGGACCGAAACGTTCCATCTTATTTTTACATGTTACAGGCGAGGAGCACGGACTTTTAGGTTCCAAATATTATGCGGATCATCCGATCTTCCCGATGGCCAACACAGTTGCAGATTTAAATATCGATATGATCGGGCGATGCGATCCCGCAAATTGTGGGAAGGATTATGTGTATGTGATTGGATCGGAAATGCTGAGCACGGATTTAAAGAAAATAAGTGTCGTGGCGAACGAAGCCACGACGAAGCTCGAACTCAACTATAAATACGACGATCCAAAGGACACGGAAAGATTGTACTACCGTTCGGATCATTACAATTTTGCAAAAAACGGCGTGCCCGTTATTTTTTATTTTGATGGCATCCACGCAGATTACCACAAACCTACGGACGAAGCCGATAAGATTGATTATAATGCTTTGCAGAAACGTACGCAGCTGGTTTTTGCCACCGCCTGGGAATTAGCAAACAGAAAAGATCGGATTGTGGTCGATAAAAAATAAGATATCGGGTAAAAGAGCCGAGCTAAATTTAAAAAGAGCCGGGTAAAAAGCATAAAAACATGTTTCTTTCGCTTTTTACGCGGCTTTTTCTTTAGGTAGCTTCACCGGGAATCGAACCCGGATCTAAAGTTTAGGAAACTTTTGTTCTATCCGTTGAACTATGAAGCCGATGGTGTTTCAAATTTAATATTTTTTGATAAAACATCGGCGGCGCAAAAAAGAATCCGCTCTTTAGAAGCGGATTCAGTAGATAGAAAGATCTCATTTTTTTAGTTAGACACCAGGAAAAAAGCACAGCCGACGGTGCTGTGCTTAAATTTTATACTAAATTTAAAAGTAATCTTTGGATTTGCAGAAAAGAAAATGGTCTTCATTCAGTTTCTATTTCGTAGTAAATGTAATAATTATTTTAATGCGAAATGTGAATTTAATGTTAAAATTAACACCTTACTAACAACGATTTGTGGATAAGTCCGCCAAATTCAGATACTTACTCCAGTTTTTCTTTCAGATACCTCGCTGTATGTGATTTTTTATTTTTTATAAGGTCCTCTGGTGTTCCCGCAAAAACGATTTCGCCGCCGTGTTTTCCGGCATCGGGTCCGATATCGATAATATAATCCGCGGTTTTAATAATGTCGGGCTGGTGCTCGATAACGACCACCGAATGTCCCAATTCAATCAAGGCCTGTAAGGATTTCAACAATTTGTTAATATCGTGGAAATGCAGACCGGTCGAAGGTTCATCAAAAATAAACAGAGATTTATCTGTAGTTGCGCCCTTCACTAAAAACGACGCCAGCTTAACGCGCTGCGCCTCGCCGCCGGAAAGGGTAGAAGAGCTTTGGCCCAACTGAAGGTAACCCAAACCAACTTCCTGCAGCGGTTTCAGCTTCGTTACAATTTTATCCTGATTGTTTTCTTTAAAAAAATCCAAAGCCTCATCAACCGTCATGTGAAGGATGTCCGAAATATTTTTTTCGTCGAATCTTATCTCGAGAATTTCGTCCTTAAAACGCGTACCGTGACAGGTTTCGCATTCCAGTTCGATATCCGCCATAAACTGCATGGATACGGTAATCACGCCTTCACCTTTGCACTCGTCACATCTGCCGCCGTCCACATTAAAGGAAAAATGTTTTGGTTTTAAATTCTGAACTTTCGCTAATTTTTGTTTTGAAAAAAGATCGCGGATATCGTCATACGCTTTCAGATACGTCACGGGATTGGAGCGCGATGATTTTCCGATAGGATTTTGATCGATGAGTTCAATATTTTTAATGAGCTTTTTTGGAAACTCTACAGAATCGTAATCGCCTTTTTTTCCGCCCATTCCGAGTTGAATCTGAATGTCGTTCGTCAGAATTTCTTTCATCAAAGTCGATTTTCCACTGCCCGAAACGCCAGAAATAACGACAAGACATTCCAACGGAATATCCACATCGATATTCTGCAGGTTATTTTGGCGTGCGCCTTTAATGTGAATCCATTCTTTCGGCTTTCGTCGAGTTGTGGGAATTTTAATTTCCAGTTTTCCCGTTAAATATTGCGCAGTTAAAGAATCTGATTCCTTCAATTCCTTAAAATGCCCCGCAAAAACCAGTTCACCACCTAAATATCCGGCTTCCGGTCCGATATCGATGATGTAATCTGCGGCCCGCATTACGTCTTCATCGTGTTCAACAACAATAACCGTGTTGCCGAGATCGCGCAGATTTTTTAAAACTTCGATTAAATTTTCCGTGTCTTTGGAGTGGAGACCGATCGAAGGTTCGTCCAAAATATAAATGGAACCTACCAACGAACTTCCTAAACTTGTTGCCAGATTGATTCTTTGACTTTCGCCGCCCGATAGCGTGTTTGAAGTTCGGTTGATGGTTAAATATCCTAATCCGACTTTGTCTAAAAATTCCAAGCGTGTGGTGATCTCGTAGAGCAAACGTTTTGCGATTTCTGCGTCGTGTTGGTTGAGCTTCAAGGATTTCATTAACGGTAAAAATTCATCCAGCGGCAGTTCGATCATAGACTGAATGTTGTGTCCGTCGATTTTTACCCATTTTGTTTCTTCGCGCAGCCGCAGTCCTTCACACGTTGGGCACAAGGTTTTTCCGCGGTATCTGGAAAGCATTACGCGATACTGAATTTTGTATAAATTCCCCTCCAGCATTTTGAAGAAATTATTGATCGACGGAAAACTTTTGGCTCCGTCGCCTTTCCATAAATAATTTTTCTGCTCTTTCGTCAGCTGAAAGTAAGGTTTATGAATAGGGAAATCTTTATTTTTTTTGATGAAATCTTTCTTCCATTCGCTCATACTTTCGCCGCGCCAACTTGCCACAGCATCTTCGAAAACGGAAAGATTTTTATTTGGGATCACCAGATCTTCATCGATGCCGATGACTTTTCCGTAGCCTTCGCACTCCGGGCAGGCGCCGTACGGATTATTAAAACTGAAGAAATGAACATTTGGTTCCATAAATTCGATGCCGTCGAGCTCAAATTTATTCGAGAATTCACGCACTGTTCCGGTTTCGGTATTTTTTAAAGAGCAATAACCGTGACCTTCGTAAAAAGCCATCTGGATGGAATCTGCCAGCCTTTGCAGAAAACTTTCATCTTCTTCGTACCGAAAACGGTCAATCACCAAATGGATGACCATTCCTTTTTCAGGCACGAAACCGAAACTCTCCAAATCTTCGATGCCTGCTACATTTTCGTTGACTTCGAGCCTTGTAAATCCGGAGACTTTCAATGTTTTTAAAAGTTCTGAAAACTGGGAAGTTTCAAAATTTAAAGGACTTCTCAAAAGAAAAGTCTGGTTTTCGTTTTCCTGGATGAAATTGATGACGTCGGTGACGGAATCTTTTTTTACTTCCTGTCCCGAAACGGGCGAATAGGTGCGGCCGACCCGCGCAAAGAAAAGTTTAAGATAATCGTAAACTTCCGTAGAAGTCCCCACGGTAGAACGCGGATTAGAGGAAATCACTTTTTGCTGAATTGCGATCGACGGGGCTAAACCTTTGATGTCGTCGACTTTCGGTTTCTCCAGTTTCCCCAAAAACTGCCGCGCGTACGAACTCAAACTTTCTACATAACGCCTTTGTCCTTCCGCGTAAATGGTATCGAACGCCAGGGAAGATTTTCCACTGCCCGAAACGCCGGTGATGACGATGAGTTTGTTCTTCGGCAAAAGAACATCAATGTGCTTCAGGTTATTGAGATGCGCGTTTTTTACGAAAAGTTGTTTCTTAATATCGATATCGGTAGGTGCAGTCATGGGTAAGATTGAGACGAACAAAAATACGGATTTTTTTAACGAAAATTTTTATAACTATTCACAATAAAATTTGCTTTGTATTGATTTTTTTCCAATATTTGTACTAACAAATAAGTAATAATATCATGAAAAAACTATTCAATGATTTAATTACACATTTGATGAGAAAAAGATAAGTTTTCTGAATTCTGAAAATTTTAAAAATGCGGTTCGAAAGAGCTGCATTTTTTGTTTTTCCATATTAAAATTTTCCAGAAAAAAGTCTTTTTTTATTGGTGATTTCTGAAATATATTTGCCGCTTCTTTTTAAAAAAAACTACGTATCCATCGGGATTATCTTTAAAAATTAGCTACATGAAAAAAGGAATCGTCAGTATTTTGCTTTTGAGCGTCGCGCTCAGTTTTTCCGCACAGGAAAAGGAAGGCAGTATTTCGGAAGTTACCGTGCAGGGAAAATTTTTAGAATTACCCTTAAAAAAAGTCAACGAAAACATCACCGTTATTTCAAAAGAAGAAATTCAAAATTCTCCATCCAAAAGTGTGGAGGAACTTTTGGCGCAGATTACGGGTTTTGATATTCGGAGACGCGGCGGAAATGGCGTTCAGGCGGATGTTTCTTTGCGTGGAAGCAGTTTCGAGCAGGTTTTAATTTTGGTTAACGGCGTGAGAATGAACGATTCCCAAACCGGTCATAATTCCATGAGTTTACCCTTTGATCTGGCATCGGTGGAGAAAATAGAAGTCGTGAAAGGTCCGGCTGCAAGACGGTTTGGCCAAAATGCGTACGCCGGTGTGGTGAATATCATCACGAAACCCAGTTCTGACGAAAACGTAATGATCAGCGGAAGCGGCGGTGATTTTGAAACATATTCCTTAGGTTTGGGCGCAAATTTCGGCACGGAAAAATTTTCTAACTTTTTGCAGGCCAGCACCTCCAATTCTTCCGGCTACAGGTACAATACGGATTACAAAATCAATAATATTTTCTATCAAAATCAATACGACCTGAACAACGGAAATCTGAAATTTCAGGCCGGAATTCAGGAGAAAAAGTTTGGTGCCAACGGCTTTTATTCCTCGCCAAACGCGACGGAACAGTACGAAGAAACGCAGGCGTCGATTGTAAGTTTAGGCTTCAGCAAAAAGTATTCGAAATTTAATTTGAATTCCACTGTCTACTGGCGCCGCGGCCAGGATCTTTATCTTTTTAACCGCGCAAAGCCCGAGATCTACCGCAATATGCACCTCGGAAATAATATTGGCGGCGAGGTGAACGGCTCTTACGTTTCTCCTTTGGGGACGACAGGCGTTGGAGTTGAATTGCGGAAAGAGTTTTTGGCGAGTAATAATTTAGGTTCGCGCGAACGCTTTGTTACACAGGTTTTCTTCGAACATCATTTCTCCTTTTTTCACTCTAAACTGAATGTTTCTCCGGGGATTTCCTGGGCCAACTACGATCAGGAAGGAGATTTTTTCTATCCGGGTTTGGATGTTGGTTTTGATTTTAATGATAACCATAAAATTTACGGAAACATCGCCAAAGTCAGCCGTATTCCCACTTTTACCGATTTATATTACGTGAGTAAAACGGAAACAGGAAATCCGAATTTACAACCCGAAAATGCGCTTTCTGCGGAAGTCGGTTACCGTTTTCAGCACGAGAATTTGCTCGCGAAAATCAGCGGTTTTCTTCGGAATTCGGAGAATTCTATCGATTGGGTAAAAGAAAACGCGAACGAAATTTGGCGCGCAGAAAATATTGGAAACATCGAAACCAAAGGAGTGGAAGTGGAATTTAAACAAAATTTAAATACTTTTGTAAAATCCTATTCTGTGGGTTATACTTTTCTGGACAGTAAAGCGAAACAGCCTACCAACTTGATTTCACGCTATGTGATGGAAAATTTAAAACATCAGTTCGTCGCGAAATTAGAAAACACATTTTTTGAAAAATTCACAAATCAGCTGATTTACAGATATAATAAAAGAGTGACGACAGGAAGTTACCAGATTTTAGACGAAAAATTAAGTTACGGTTTCCGAAAGCTGAACCTGTATGTTTTGGTGAACAATTTCACGAATTCAGAATATACGGAAACCTTCGGTGTACCCATGCCAAAACGTTGGTTTCATGTCGGATTCACGTATAAGATCGAACTGTAAACCCGAAAATTAATGCTGATTTAATATTCGGTTCATTTTTGCTATTTTCGCAGCATGCAAAAAAGAATTATACAGCTTTTTCTATTTTTCTTTGTTTTGAAGGTTTCTGCGCAGAGCGAAAACCCTTCCAGTTTCAGCAGTTTGTCTGTAACCTATAAAGTTCATCCGAAATTTTTCCTTTTTGCGGAAGGTCAGCTTCGCGGAATTGAAGATTATTCTTATCCGGACTATTACGAAATGAAGGGCGGAATCGGCTACAATTTAACGAAGAATCATAAACCTTTTGTGGGAATTGGACGATACGGGAATTATAAAAACCATGTTCTCGACAAGGAAGAGTTCCGCATCTGGCTCCAGGATGTATTGGATGTAAAAGTTGGGAAGTTTAAATTTGAAAACCGCGTCCGTGCAGAGAAAAGCTGGTTTTACGAGCCGCTGAAAGATCTGCATTCCGACCGGATTCGGTTAAGATATCGCCTGAATATTTCTGTTCCCTTAAACGCAGAATCTGTGAAACCCGGAACGCTTTTCGCTAATGCGTACGATGAAGTTTTCTTTATTACCACGGACAATCCGTTGTTTGCACGAAACCGTGTTTATGGTGGATTTGGCTATCAGATCGACCACAATTTCGGCATTGCCTCGGGTTATCTTTGGCAGCGCGAATTTGCCCAGTCCGGCAACAAAAATCTGCATTTTCTTTATCTTGCCCTGAACATTACCATCGATTCTTCCGAGCATAAAAATTATAATTTTCCCGGCGCCGATTAGTGTTGATAACTTTTCAAAAATGTCGCCTTTAATTTGAGGGTTTGTTTCCTTTTTTTGCTTCAAATTGTTATATTTGTCAAAATATTTTTTTAAAAGAAACAATTGTGTTTCTGCGATACTTTAAAAAGAAATAAAAAATACCGAATGAAATTTATTGTTGCAAGTGGGGAATTACAGAAAGCATTGAACACAGTGAGTGGTGTGATTTCCGGTTCTCAATCGAGACCCATTCTCGAAAATTACCTTTTTGAACTTGAAGAAAACAATCTAAAAATAACCGCTTCCGATGGCGAGACTACTTTGGTGACCACTTTGGAAGTGAAATCTGACGATAGTGGTAAATTTGCGGTTCCTGCAAAAATATTTCAGGATTTTGTAAAAACATACAACGAACAGCCTCTTACTTTATCCGTAAAAGAGTCATCCGACGGAAACGGAAGTCTGCTCGAGATTTTAGACGAGAAAGATAATTTCGCCGTAGCCTTAGACAATGCAGAAGATTATCCGGAACTTCCGGAATTCGATGCTTCGCAAAGTGTGAAAATTTCTGCCGGGGTTTTGTCTGAAGCTTTAAACAATACACTTTTCGCAACCAGTAACGATTCTTTAAGACCTGTAATGACGGGTGTTTTGTTTCAGTTCAAGGAAGATGAGACCAATTTCGTGTCGACAGATTCGCACCGTTTGGTGGTTTACAAAAGAACCGATCTGGTGAATGCCGAACCTATCGAATTCATCATGCCGAAAAAACCTTTGGCAATTTTCAAAAATATTCTGGCCAATTCCGGCGAGGAAGTGATGATCGAATTCAACGAAAATATGGCGAAGTTTACGTTTGGAAACAATACCTGGATCTGTAGATTGATCGACGGAAAATATCCGAACTACACGGCCGTAATTCCAAAGGAAAATCCGAATGTTTTAACCATCAACAGAAATTTACTGTTGAGTTCAATTCGCAGAGCTTCCATCATGTCGAACAAATCCACAAATCAGGTGAGATTTAAGCTTTCCGGCAATATTCTTCATCTTCACGCCGAAGACACGGAATATGCGAACAAAGCCGATATGCAGATTCCCTGCGACTACAATGGCGAAGACATCAACATCGGTTTCAGTTCGAAATTTTTGACCGAAATGTTATCTGTTTTAAGTTCAGACGACATCACGATGAAAATGTCGCAGCCAAACCGCCCCGGAATTATCGAACCTGTGGACGGACTGGAAGACGAAGAGAAAATCCTCATGCTGTCCATGCCGGTTATCGGAATGTAATTCATTCAGAAAAAAATACTTTATAATACCAATTGAGATTCGAAATTTTTTGAATCTCAATTTTTTTTTAACCTTCGAAATCACGATATTTGCGCCGTTCGGAATTTACAGCAATTGTGACGAAAACCGACCGCTAACATTTGAAATTCACCTTAAGCAATGAAAATCTCCAATAACTGGCTGAAAGAATATATTAAAACAGATTTAAAATCCGACAAAATCGGGGAATACCTGACGGATATTGGTCTCGAAGTCGAAGGTATCGACCGCTTCGAATCGGTAAAAGGAAGTCTGGACGGAATCGTGGTCGGTAAAGTTTTGACGTGCGAGCAACATCCAAACGCGGATAAATTAAAGCTGACGACCGTTGATGTGGGGAACGGCAAAATATTAAATATCGTCTGCGGCGCACCCAACGTGGCCGCCGGACAAACCGTTCCAGTAGCAGTTGTAGGTACGGTTATTCACAAAGGCGCGGATTCTTTTCCCATTAAAGAAGCCAAAATCCGGGGTGAAATTTCGCAGGGAATGATCTGCGCGGAAGACGAAATGGGTTTGAGCGAAGATCACGGTGGAATCATGATCTTAGAAGATCCCAAATTTGAGATCGGGAAAAACTTCGCAGATTATTTTGAACTTTCAAATGACGAAGTGTACGAAATCGGTTTAACGCCAAACAGAACCGATGCGATGTCACATTACGGTGTTGCGCGGGATTTGAACGCGTTTTTGGTGTCCAATCAATTAAAATCGGACTTCGAAAAAGTGGCTTCAAAAACATTAAATACAGAAGGAAAAACCGATTTCCAGGTAGAGGTTGAAGACGCCGAATTATGTCCGCGATATATCGGCGCCATCATCGAAAATGTAAAAGTTGCGGATTCACCGGCTTGGCTGAAAGACCGTTTGAAAGCCATTGGTTTAAGTCCCATCAACAACATCGTC
The DNA here is from genome assembly GCF_021513235.1 of Kaistella sp. 97-N-M2. Lineage (NCBI taxonomy): Bacteria > Pseudomonadati > Bacteroidota > Flavobacteriia > Flavobacteriales > Weeksellaceae > Kaistella > Kaistella sp. 97-N-M2. The sequence continues at coordinate 2,405,374 of NZ_CP090976.1, forward strand.
GATATCACGAACTACATTTTGCACGGGTTCGGTCAGCCGCTGCATGCTTTTGACGCTGATAAAATCGCAGGAAAAATAGTTAAAGTTGGCGTCAACGAAAACGGAACAAAGTTTACGACTTTAGACGGCGTTGAACGGACCTTAAACGGGTCGGAAATTATGATCAAAGACGGCGAAGATCAGCCGATGTGTATCGCCGGCGTTTTCGGCGGGCAGACTTCCGGCGTATCGGAAACGACAAAAACCATCTTTTTGGAAAGCGCCTATTTTAATCCGATCGCCATCCGAAAAGCCGCGAAATTTCACGGTTTAAATACCGACGCTTCTTTCCGTTTCGAACGCGGCGTAGATCCGAACATGACCCGAACTGCGCTTACACACGCTATAACTTTAATTGAAGAAATTGCGGGTGGAAAGCTGGCCGGAGAACTTTTGGAACATTATCCTGCAAAAATTGAAGACCATTACGTGATTTTAAGATTTTCTAAAATTGAACAGATTCTAGGAATAAAAATTCACCGCGAAAAAATTAAAGAGATTTTAAAGTCTTTGGAAATCGTTGTTCTGAACGAAATTCAAAACGGTTTGGAACTTTCTGTTCCCGCGTACAGAGCCGATGTAACACGGGAAATCGATGTGATCGAAGAAATTCTGCGCATCTACGGGTATAATAAAATCGATTCGCCGCAGAAAATTTCTTTCAGCCCCATCAAATTAAGTTTTGATGATCAGGACGCGCTGGAAAATTCCTGGGCGCGAACTTTACAGAGCAACGGTTACAACGAAGTAATGAACAATTCCCTCACTTCTGTAAAAGATGAAACCAATGCAGTGAAACTTTTAAACCCGTTAAGCAATGATCTGTCTTTTATGAGAAAGTCTTTACTGGAAGGACTTTTGGAGAATGCAGATTACAATATAAAAAGAAAAAATCAGGATATTAAATTTTTCGAACTTGGAAAGATTTATCATAAAAAAGAGAAGTACGAAGAAAGAAAACAGTTGGCTTTACTGGTTTCCGGGCGGAATGTTTCCGAAAACTGGCTGCAGCCGAAATCTGCAACCGATTTTTACCGATTAAAAGCGTCCATAAAAATTCTTCTGGACAAACTGAATTTGGATATTGAGGAAAAATATCTGGAAGATGCGCGCTTTTCGGAGGCTCTGGAATTTGTTTCGGGGGGAAAAACGATTGCCAGACTTGGTAAAGTTTCGCCGGAATTATTAAAAGACGCCGATATCGAGCAGGAATGTTTCTACGCGGAACTGGAGCTGGAAACCTGCCAGGAACTTCGTTCTAAAGAGAATCTGAAGTTTGTGGACATTCCAAAATTCAACAAAATAAGACGGGATCTGGCGCTGTTGATCGACAAAAATATTACATATGCCGATCTTTATAAAACCGCGAAGAACAATCCGTCTAAATATTTAAAAAACATCAACCTTTTCGATGTGTACGAAGGCAAAAATCTGCCGGAGGGAAAAAAATCCTACGCGATGAGTTTTGAGCTGTTGAACGAAGAAAAAACCCTCGAGGAAAAAGATATTTCGGAGCTGATGAATTCTTTGATCAAAAGCTTTAAAAAAGAATATGCGGCGGAATTGAGATCTTAGGTTTCGCGCAAACTCGCAAAGGTTTTCGCAGAAAGCGCAAAGATTTGCATCTGTAAAAAAAGCACTTCGATAGGAAGTGTTTTTTCGTAAAAGACCATCATTTTGATGTTAATTAAATTTCTTAAATTTGAGAAAATAAAAAGAAAATGAAAAATATATTTTTGTCCCTTTTTGCAGCGTTAACCGTACTTTCCTGCGCCACGATGAACACGTCGAAAGTTGGAAGTTCGCAGGTAAATATTGCCGGTACGCAGTGGACTTTGGCGGATAACGTGCGTGGCAAAACGCCTACTTTAAATGTGGAAGCGGGAAAAGTGACGGGAAATGCGGGTTGTAACAATTATTTTGGAGAACTTTCTTTGGACCCAACAGCCGGAAATTTCGCGGCGAAGAATGTGGGTGCCACCAAAATGGCGTGCGATAATCTGGATGTTGAAAGTACCTTCCTGAAAATGCTGAACGAAGCCAATAAGTATGTGGTAAAAGGCAACACGCTGGAACTTTACCGAGGCAATCTTTTGCTGATGAAACTCAATAAAATGTAAATTGATCTTAAAAACAGGCATAAAAAAAGGAACTCAATTTTGAGTTCCTTTTGATTTTTATTTAAGCTTCTTCGTCTTCTTCGTCATATTTCGCAAGTTCTTCGTCGCACCATTTAAAGGCAGCTTCTACAACTTTGGTGGCTTCATCGGCCATCGTTTCTTCGTCGTCACCTTCCAAATCATCGAACCATTCAACTTCTTCTTCCTCTACATTAAGGACAAATCGCGGATATTCCGTGTGTACCACAAATAGATCTTCAGGGAAATCTGAATTGTCGGCTAATAAAAACTTTGGTAATTTCATAATAATTAATTTAACTCTTCAAAAATAGTAAAAATTATTGAAATTGGTTCTCGTCGATCTTTATTTTTTGTAAAACTTTATATTGCGTCAGCGTCGTTTTTTTCAGGGTATCTTTTGCCTTAAAAGTAATGCCAACGTTGGGATTTACGGTACTGATGAGTTCTGCGATCTGTGTTTTGTCCAGCTCTGTTTCGTTTTCCAGATAAAATTTCAGAGGCACATTTTGAAGATTTTCCTCTTTTAAAAATTGCGAGATTTCCCGTCGGTTTTCCAGATAATTTCCTTTCGAAAGCCAGGTGAAAACCAGGCCCGTCGTCAAACTTAAAATAGTAATAACGTAGGTTAATTTCCCAAAGATTTGATACATTTTTTTGAAATAGACGAGCCAGATGGATAAAGAAAAAGGTGCCATCAAGCGATAATCTAGCGGATTTACAGAGTAGAAATACTGGATGAAGTAGGAGCAGACAAAGCCAACCATTCCTACAAAGACTAAGAAAAATTCGGTTTCCGAAAGTTTATTTTTAATGAATATAAAAATCATCAAAATAATATTGAGCAGGCCAATTCCGTAGATCGCATAATTGAGGAGGCCGCCCGCCGGATTCGCGATATGAATGAACGGATTAAAAGTTGTGGTTACGCCCTGAAAGAATTCCACCAAAAGCTGAGACGTGGGATGCAGACCGATCTCCAGAAAAGTATCGATATACTGATCGTTAAAATAATTGATGAACAAAAGTTGGTACAAAACCATGAACGCCATTCCTGTTAAACCCGCGTAAATAAAGGTTTTTCCATAATGTTTTCGATACCTTAAAGCACCGTTAAGAAAAACGCCGCCCATGAGAAAAAGCGCGGGATAACGAATGTTGTACAGCAGGATCAGCATCAAACTTAAATAAAGATAAGCTTTGAAGCCTCTAAGTTCATCGATGATTATCTGCCTCGCAACATACAGAAAGACGAAGACAAAAGGTAAAATCAACGCCTCGCTCATCGTGTAGGAAAAGATGGAGAGGAAACTGAACAGGCCGCCCACCATAATGATTTCTTTCAGATAGAATTTTTTCTTCCACGCAAAACAGACGAGAAAAAGATAGGCTAAAAGTCCAACTATTTTGCTCGCCCAAAATTCGTCAAAACCGAAAAGCGTAAAAAACTTAAGGCTCAACGGATAACCTAAAGGCGTCACCGTATTGTCGATTATGGGAAACACCTTCGAACTCCGCATAAACCTTATGGAATCGGGATTGGTACGGCCTTTTTCATTGAGAAGAAAACGCGCGACCGTTAAAATAAACGTTGCGGCAACAAGAAAAATCTGAATTCTTCTTTCGAATACTCGTCTGCGCATTTAGTCGGTGCTGTTTTGTAAGCGGTTCTTTTCCGCGCGGTAATATTCTACATCTTTCTCCCGATAGTTTTCGTAAACATTTCCAATGGACGTAAAATAGATCTTCGGAAAATCCATTTTCTTTTTGACCGTCGGGATTTTTACGAGTTCTTCGTTTTGGACATCATAATAATTCCAGTCCGCGATATATTGCCGCGTTAACAGATTGACGCTCGATTTCCCACTTCCATCGTTGTTGGCCGGCCCAAATTCGTACCGATCCATGCCGATAAGCCGAATTTTCTTCGTTTCCCTTTCGTACCGAAACTGGTAAGAATGTCCGGCCCGCATATAATTCACACCAATCTCAAAACCGTTTTTAGTGGCTCGCAAAGAAATATCTGCTTCTTCCTCGAAAGGTTCAGAAAATACTTTTTTAAATTTCTGAGAAGAAAGTTCGCAGACAAACTCGTTGCTTTCCACATCCAGATAAACGTGGTCCGCGACTTTATCGCCATCCAGATCTTTGAAAAGTTTGATTTCCTGCGCCTCGAAAAACGCCGAAAAATTCATCAGAAACAGAAGCGTAAGTAAGCGCATTGCATTTATTTTAAAAACATTTTCGAAACTTTTTCGGCTTTTTGGCTTTCTGCATAATCGTAAAACCCTTCGCCCGACTTCACGCCCAGTTTTCCGGCCATTACCATGTTCACCAACAAAGGATTTGGCGCATATTTCGGATTTTTAAAGCCGTCGTACATCACATTTAAAATGGCAAGACAAACGTCCAGACCAATAAAATCTGCGAGCTGCAAAGGACCCATCGGGTGCGCCATACCGAGTTTCATTACCGTATCGATTTCTTCCACACCCGCAACGCCGTTGTATAAGGTTTCGATGGCTTCATTGATCATGGGCATCAAAATTCGGTTTGCTACAAAACCCGGATAATCGTTCACTTCGGTCGGAACTTTTCCTAAAGTTTTGCTCATCTCGTAAATTTCGTCGAACGTTTCTTTTGAAGTGGAGTAGCCTTTGATGATTTCCACGAGCTTCATAATCGGCACGGGGTTCATAAAATGCATGCCAATCACTTTTTCCGGCCGGTTGGTTACCGAGGCGATTTTGGTGATAGAAATGGACGAAGTGTTTGTTGCCAAAATACAGTCTTTCGGTGCAAGTTCGTCCATCTGCTTAAAGATCTTCAGCTTCAGGTCCAGATTTTCTGTGGCAGCTTCGACGATCAGATCAGCATTAGAGGCGCAATCCTCTAATTTTGTAAAGGTGGAAATCTGGTTTAAGGTATTGGATTTTTCTTCTTCCGTTAAATTGCCCTTCGAGATAATGCGGTCCAGATTTTTAGTAATCGTTGCCAAACCTTTGTCCAATGCCTCCTGCGAAACATCAACCAAACCGACATTAAATCCTTTTTGTGCAAAAGTATGGGCAATACCGTTTCCCATGGTTCCGGCGCCGATCACTACAATGTTCGTGTTCATAAATTTTGTTTTTTTTTAATGATTTCGACGAGGCTTTCCTCCTCTCAATGGTAATAATTTTTTGTATAATTTTTTCCTTCTTCCAGAAGGGTAGCTTCACTTTTGGACGTTTTAAACTGTGTTTTAATAAAAGTCCGCGACCCGTCGATCCTGTTGATGAAAACTGCAAAATGCAGATGCGGACCGCTGGAAAAACCTGTGTTTCCGCTGTATCCAATCATCTGCCCCTTTTCTACAACATCACCTTTTTTCACTACAGTTCCTCCATATTTAAGATGGGCGTAAACGCCAAAAGTCCCGTCGCTGTGCATAATAAGGATATTATTGTTGTACTTTGCGCAGGAAATATTGGGGCAGCTTTGCGTGTTCGTATTCACCACATCGACTACGGTTCCTTCGCGCGCCGCCAAAACGTTTTCGCCCAGTTTTAAATCCAGATCGAGTGAAAATTCATTTTGATGAGAAAACTTTCCGTTATAGCCCTGGAAAACAAGATGCGTTTTTCCTGTTTCAAAAGGTAAGGAATAAATATAATCTGCATCGTAACTTTCCTGCAGAACATTTCCGAAATTAAACGTGTTCGAATATTCCACTTTGTTCGCCGCGTTTGCCTGGATGGGTTTTAAGGTGGCAATTAAAAATTTTTTCGCATGCGGTGGAATCACGATGATGGAATTATTTTCCAGACTGTTGCTTAAATTTGTGGTTTTGAAGGTGAATTTTGAAGAGATGGGCATCGGTTCGTCGTTATCCGAATAAATGTAAAAAACCCGGTTCACACTTTCGCTGTAAAAACGGATGTCCCATTTTTTCTGAGCGAAAATGAAAAAATGCACACTAAAAAAGAGCAGCGAAAGAAACTTTCTCATGAAGTTATTTTTTGCTAAAATAATCAAAAACTATTTTAGAAATGTCGGCAATCATTTTCGTGTTGGTTTCTTCCTTTTCCAGCGAATCTGAGACAAAAACGCTGATTGCGTAATGTTTTCCGTTGGGAAGCGTGATGATTCCGATATCGTTTTCAGCGACGGTCAGACCTTTGTCATCTTTGCCGGAAGAACCCGTTTTGTGTGCTACCACGGTCCCTTGCGGAAGTTGTGCAACAATTTTAGTAGTTCCCGTAGTCGTTTCTATCATAATTTTCATTAAGAAGTCGGTCGATTTTTTAGACAAAATTTTTCCGTCGAAGAATTTTTTCAGCAGCTGATTTGCAGCATTTGTCGTAGTCCAATTCCAGTACATGAACTCATAACCCTGATGCATTTTTGCTTCGTTTGCTTTAATTTGGAAATCCTTAATTCCGGTGGCATTAGTGAACTTTTGAACGGTTTCCGTGCCGCCAATTAATCGCAGCAACATGTCGCAGCCGTTATTATCACTTTGTGCAACGGTGTATTTGAGGAGTTCACTTAAGGACATTTCGATATTTCCTTCGGGATATTTTTCCCGAATCGGACTCCACGTATTTTCTAAAAGATCTGATTTTTTTACTAAAATTTTCTGGTGAAATTTCAATTTACCCGCATCCACTTCATTCAAAACTGCCAAAGCGATATGAAATTTAAACACGCTTAGCATCGGAAGTTTTTTGTTTCCGTTAATTTCGGTGGAATTGCCGGATTCAAAATCCAAAATCGAAACTGCGACGGTGGCGTTTTTTCCGGCGATAATTTGATTGATTTCCTTTTTTAAATTTTGGGAAAAGGCAAGCGAAAAAGCCACTAGCGTGCCGATTAAAAATATCTTTTTCATGTTTTCTTATCTGGGTTTTACAAAAGGATTGCGTCGTCGTCCTTCCTCACAATGACGTTATGAAATCATTTTCACAATTTCGAGCGCCACTTTCAGAGCCTCTGTCCCGTCTTCCAAAGAAACTTCTACGTTTTTATTTTCCGTAATAGCCTCCGCAAAACTTTCGAGTTCGTCTAAGATCGCATTGTTCGGCTGAATGTTCGGATATTCGAAAATAATCTGATTTTTCTCGCCTTCTGCATTTTCAATGATCATATCAAAATCGCTCGGATTTTCGGGAGCCGGTTTCATGCGGATGACCTCTGCCTTTTTCTCTAAAAAATCTACAGAAATATAAGCATCTTTCTGGAAAAAGCGGGATTTTCGCATGGCTTTCATGGAAATTCGCGAAGTTGTTAAATTCGCCACGCATCCATTTTCAAATTCAATTCTCGCGTTACAAATGTCCGGGGATTTTGAAACGACAGAAACGCCGCTCGCATGAATAGCTTTTACTTTTGATTTCACCAACGAAAGCAAAATATCCAAATCGTGAATCATCAGATCGAGAACGACAGAAACATCGGTGCCGCGCGGATTAAATTCTGCCAAACGGTGAATTTCGATGAACATTGGATTTTTAATGTAATCGCGCGAGCCAATAAAAGCGGGATTATATCTTTCAACATGCCCGACCTGCGCTTTAATGCCGAATTCGCGGCATTTATACAAAATTTCTTCGGCCTGTTCCAACGTTTGCGTAATGGGTTTTTCGATGAAAAAATGAATCTTCTTTTCGATGGCTTTTATCGCATAATCGTAATGATACAAAGTGGGTGTTACAATATCGAGCATTTGGATCTCCTTCAAAAGATCATCAAAATTTTCAAAATATTTATAGCCGAATTCAGCTTCGAGTTTTCTGCCATTTTCCGCGTCTGCATCGTGAAAACCCACCAATTCATATTTTTCCGAATGTTGCAGCAACTTCAAATGTATTTTTCCTAGATGACCTGCGCCAACCAAACCCGCTTTTAGCATAGAAATTAATTTTTGTAAAGATAATAATTTTAAGATATGAGATGACGCGAGACTGAAGTTAGCGCGTAAATTTTGGAGGAAAGATCAGTATTAATCCATTATAGGAGAGATTAAAAACTACTTTAAAAAAAACGAATTCTCTATTTTCTTATTCTGAAATCTCCAATCTATTTCCTATTTTTGTGAAATGCAGGATTCATTTGTACACAAAGGAAAAAGGAAAATATTGGTTGATTATCTTCGGGAGAAAATGGGAATTTCTGATGAGAAGGTGCTCAACGCCATTAATGTAGTTCCGCGGCACCTCTTTCTGGAAAGTATTTTTGAGGATTTCGCCTACGAAGACCGCGCGTTTCCCATTTTAGCACAGCAAACGATCTCTCATCCCTCCACCGTTGCCGAGCAGACGGAACTTCTGGAGCTTCAAGAAAAAGAAAAAGTTCTCGAAATTGGGACGGGTTGCGGCTATCAGGCCGCTGTTTTGGTGCAGATGAATGTTTTGGTTTATACGGTAGAACGCCAGAAAGATCTTCATGATTTCTCGCAGAAAAAACTGCGCGAACTGCATCTCCGTCCTAAATTTCAGAGTTTTGGCGATGGCTTTTTAGGCCTTCCGACGTTTGCTCCTTTTGATAAAATCCTCGTCACCTGCGGCGCCGAAATTCTTCCAACGGAACTGCTTCATCAGTTGAAAATAGGCGGAAAAATGGTAATTCCGTTAGGTAAAACCGATGAACAGATTCTGTACCGCTTCACCAAAATATCGCCCACCGAATTTGAAAAAGAAGAGTTTGGCGCCTACAAATTTGTGCCCATGCTGAACAATACGAATCATTAAATGAAAATGAAAGAAACAGTTTTCAAAACGAAAAAAATCGATAAAACTTTTCTGAGTCTTTATCTCGGTCTCTTCGTTTTCCTTTTTGGAACTGCTTTTTATACCTATTTTCAGGAGAAAGACGCCCGGGTGTTTTTACCGATGGGCATTATTTGCAGCATCATTTTGTTGTTGACCCTCGCCGGTAATTTCTGGTTGAAGATTATTGTTAGAGACCAACATCTCATCGTTCATCTTTTTTTTGATATTTTCAAAACTGATATCCGGAATATCAAAACGATCCGCAAAGGAGAAACGATGTGGAGCGGTTTTCACAAATACGGTACCACCACGAAAGGCCTCATTGTTTTCAGCAAATTTAAAAATGACCTCTACATCTCGCCGGAGAATGAAGAGTTGTTTTACCGGAAAATTCTGGAAATTAATCCTGACGTTGTTATAGAAAAGGTTTAATCCCGAATTAGTTTGAGCAGCAAAGGAATTCCCCTCCTTTGGAGGGGTGGCAAAAATTTGAAAAATTTTTGACGGGGTGGTCTATATTAATAGAAGTGAGATGAAACAGATACTTACACATATTGGCAATGTCCCGATCTACAGAAATTTTGTAGAAGATTTGCCCTATAACCCGGTTCTAAAACCGCTCCTGGCGCAAAAGCGGAAGGCAGGAATTTTAAGCGAAGTTTTGTTCTGGAAGCAGGTTCGGGCAAAAACATTTCATAACATCGATTTCGACAGGCAGCGGATAATCGGAAATTATATTGTCGATTTCTATGTGAAAGCGCTCGGCCTTGTCGTCGAAATTCAGAAAACAGATAAAGAAAATAAGCAAATTCACGAGGGAATTAATCGTACTTTTCTGGAATCTTTAGGCTTAAAGGTTTTTCACATCTCAGATTTCGATGTCAGGAATAATATCTTTTTGGTCCTCAGAGATTTGGAAGATTTCATTATTACCAACTTCGGAGACCACCCCGTCAAAAATTAAAATTTTTGCCACCCCTCCAGGGGAGGGGAATTCCCGCGAAAAAAAAGTCCCCATCTTTCTTCTTTCTTATGTTTATCTGAGCTTTCCCTTTCCCATGATGCCAACAAAATTCATCTTCTCAAATTCGCTAATTCATTTTATAGATTGTATTTTTGCAATCGTTCAAATCTTCTAAATAAAAAGCTGAAATAAGATCATTTCTTTTTCGGTTAAAAGTAACGTTTTTAGATTCTCATGAAAAAAATTCAGCATGTCCTTATTTCTACGCGAACAATGGCGGTTTTACTACTCGTTTTTGCTTTCGCAATGGCTTACGCCACGTTCCTCGAAAACGATTTCGGAACGCCGACCGCAAAAGCCTTAATTTATGAAGCAAAATGGTTTGAAGCCGTAATGTTGCTGCTCATCTTAAACTTTATCGGAAATATCTCGAGGTACAGATTGTGGCGGCGCGAAAAATGGCCTACACTGGTTTTTCACCTTTCATTTATTTTGATATTTATCGGTGGTGCGGTAACGCGGTATATAAGTTATGAAGGAATAATGCACATTCGCGAAGGCGCAACTTCTAATGAAGTAGTAACGGATAAAAATTTCTTTAAAATTCAAATTGAAGAAAAAGGTGATATTCTTAATTATCAGGATGTTCCGTTTACGATGATTCCAGACGAGGCGCGGGAGAAGAAACTCATCGCGAAACTCACGGCCAAAGACTTTAAAGCGGGTTACGATTATCATGGCAAGCAGATAAATGTAAAACAGGTGCAGTTTATCCAACGCAAAAAAGACAGTTTAGTCGTTGGTAACGGCGGTACAGAATATTTGCACTTGGTTTCAACGGGACAAACGGGGCGCGAAAATATTTACATTAAAGCCGGAGATTCCAAACTGGTGAACGGGACTTTGGTTTCCTTTAACCGAGCCATTGACGGTGCAGTGGAATTTAACAATACCAACGGCACTTTACTCATCAAAACTCCCGTCGATGCCAATTTTATGACGATGGCCACCCAGGCAACCGGCACCACAAAAAAAGACGAATACCAACCTCTGGTTTTAAGGAGTTTATATACGATTAATGATCTCAAACTCGTTGTTCCCGAAGGTTTGAAAAAGGGTAAGCTCATCGCATATGAAGGCGACCGTAAAAAAGATAAAGACGTTTCGGATCAACTTACGGTTGAAGTGCAGGGACCGAAAACCAAAATGCTTGTGGATCTTCCCGTGGAAAAAGGAAATCCCAATGCATTCAAGCAGATTTCTCTGGATGGGATGAATATTATTTTAGGTTTCGGACCGAAAGTTTACAACACTCCATTCTCTTTGAAATTAGATAAGTTCGTCATGGAAACTTATCCTGGAAGTACGTCTCCGAGTGCTTATGAAAGTCATGTAAAAATCATCGACGAAGGAAAAGAAACACCTTATAAAATCTATATGAATCATGTTCTTAATCACGGTGGTTATCGGTTTTTCCAGGCAAGCTTTGATCCGGACCGAAAAGGAACTGTACTTTCTGTAAATCACGATTTCTGGGGAACGATTATTTCCTATTTAGGATATGCATTTTTATTTTTAGGAATGTTTGTGACGTTCTTCTGGAAAGGATCTCACTTCTGGAAACTCAATAAAAATTTGAAATCAGTGAATCATAAAAGAGCGGCAACCGTAATATTATTGTTGTTGAGCATGAGTTTTAACGCGCAATATATTGATACGCACGGCACGGACGGCAGCGACCAAAAACATTCGGCAGCAGATGGTCACGGTCACGAGGATGCAGACGCCGTTTTAATGCAGGAAGAAGCACCGAAAGAGAAACCAAATCCGATGTCCTTAAAGTCTCCGAAAATGATTTCTGCCGATGAGATCATCAACCGAAATAAAATCTCCGAAGAGCACGCCGACAAATTTGGAAGTCTTTTAGTTCAAAATAGAGAAGGTCGAATTGTTCCTATTAACACGCAAGCTTTAGATGTTTTAAGAAAACTGTATAAGAGCGATAAATTTAAAGGAACCAACGGAAAAAGCCTCACTGTCAATCAATGGTTTTTAGCGATTAATACGGATACAGCAAGCTGGACCATGGTTCCGCTCATCAAAATCGTAAATGGTGGCGAAGAATTACTGAAGAAAACCAAAGCCAACGCAGAGGGTTACACTACTTTGATGAATATGTTTCCGGCCGATGAAAATGGGCAGCTACACTACGTTTTAGAAGATGATTTCCGCATTGCATTTGCAAAAAAACCTGCAGCTCAGTCCAAATACGATTTAGCAGTGATCGATCTTAATGATCGTGTGCAGGCTTTTAATGAATTTTTCAGCGGACAGTTTTTAAGAATTGTTCCCGTACAAAACGATCCAAACAGCACCTGGCATTCCTGGCTTGACCAAAATTTCGAGCCAGATGCAAATTCCCAAAAAGTAATGGGACCTTACTTTTCCAGTGTTTTGGATGCACAACAAACCGGCAACTGGTCCAAAGCCGATGCCGAACTCAAAAATCTTTCCGCCTATCAGCAGAAATGGGGTAAAAATGTAATTCCGTCCGAATCGAAGGTGAAACTCGAGGTTTTTATGAATAAAGTCAATCTCAATTTCAAATTGCTGATTTTCTATACCATAATCGGGGCTTTGCTTTTACTTTTAGGGTTTGTAGAATTATTTAAACCAAATAAAATTCTGAACAGAGTTATCAAAGGAATTATTGCCCTCGGAGTTATCGGGTATATCGCACATTTTTTAGGCCTGATTTCCAGATGGTACTTATCCGGCCACGCGCCCTGGAGTAACGGTTACGAAGCAATTATCTTTATTTCCTGGGTAGGTATTTCAGCGGGGTTAATGTTTTATTTCGGCTTCGGAAAACCAAGTTTCAAAAAGAAAGACAAGTCCGTAAAAATCAACAGAAACAATGTTTCAAACGCCCTGATTCCTGCAGCCGGATTTATGGTTGCAGTTATTATGATGGGCTTTGCGCATGGTGGTTCCGCTCTGGATCCGCAAATTACGCCGCTTGTTCCCGTTTTAAAATCGTACTGGTTAATTGTTCACGTTGCCGTTATTGTATCGAGCTACGGCTTTTTCGGTTTGTCCATGGTTATCGCGGTGATCACTTTGGTGTTCTATATTATTTCCCATAAAAAATCATATCATTTTCACCACGATACAACGTTGAAAGAACTGACCATCGTATCCGAAATGTCATTAACAATCGGGCTTTTTGCCTTAACGGTTGGTAATTTCCTCGGCGGAATCTGGGCCAACGAATCCTGGGGAAGATACTGGAGCTGGGATCCGAAAGAAACCTGGGCATTTATTTCCATCATGGTTTATGCCTTCGTTTTACACATGAGATTGGTTCCGGGTTTACGAAGCAGATGGTTTTACCACACGGCCACAATGTTTGCCTACTGTTCAATGGTTATGACGTATTTCGGCGTAAATTATTACCTGAGTGGACTCCATTCCTACGCAGCCGGAGATCCGGTTCCCGTACCGGCGTGGGTTTACATCGGTCTGGGAAGTATGATCCTGCTCGCCACCGTTTCTTTTGTAAGATTCCGCGCGCTGAAAAAATAATACATCATCAAATAATCGATCCCGGAACATTTTTCCGGGATTTTTTTTGTGCCGGAAGTGCTAAATTTTTTAGTAGCGCCACCCGAAGTTTTCTCTTCCGAAAATGGTACCCGCTTTCACTACTCGCGTCCCGACGCGTCGGGAGCGCTCAAACAGGCCGTTCAATCGGGGCTATAATGACGATAGGTTTTTTCTTTTCAAAAATCATTAAATAATCATTAAATTTGTCTGGACGTTAAATAATTCATCATCGTCATCCATCATCAACATCCATCAATTTGAGCACTTATCTCACCATTCTCGGCTTCAATTCGGCAATTCCCACGGTAACATCTTCGCCAACCGCACAGTTTCTCGAAATGGAAGAACGCGCTTTCCTCATCGATTGCGGCGAGGGAACACAGGTGCAGCTGCGCAAAGCCAAAGCCAGATTCTCCAAGATCAATAATATTTTTATTTCTCATCTTCATGGCGACCACTGTTTTGGTTTGCCTGGATTGATTGCGTCTTTCCGCCTCCTGGGCCGCGATACCGCGCTGAATGTTTACGGCCCGAAAGGCATTAAAGAAATGATGGAAACCATTTTCCGTCTCACCGAAACGCACCGCGGTTTCGATGTAATTTACCATGAGCTCAGCAGCAAAAAATCCGAAAAAATTTACGAAGACAATAGAGTAGAGGTCTTCACCATTCCGCTCGATCACCGCATTTACTGCAATGGCTATCTTTTCCGCGAAAAACCGAAAGAACGCCATCTCAATATGCAGGAAGTTTCAAAATATGCGGAGATTGAAACCTGCGATTATCATAATTTAAAATTGGGGAAAGATTTTATCTTAAGTGATGGCTATGTTTTAAAAAATTCAGTCTTAACCACCGAGCCTTCCAAATCGGTTTCCTACGCCTTTTGTAGCGATACCCGGTATTTGGAAGACGTTGTCCCGCTAATCGAAAATGTAGATGTGCTGTATCACGAATCCACTTTTCTGCACGATCTGAAAGAAATGGCAGATTATACTGGCCACACCACGGCTTTGGAAGCCGCAAGGATCGCCCGCAAAGCCAATGTCCGCAAGCTTATTTTGGGCCATTTCTCCAACCGGTACAGCGATCTGACCGTCTTCACCGATGAAGCCCGCGAAGTTTTCCCGAACAGTTTTTTACCAAAAGCGTTGGAAGCGGTAAAAATCGGCTAAAAGATTTTAGGCACAGGTCAATAACTTTCGATATCTAGCGTGGCGAGCTCAAAAAACTTCTGATAATTTCTACCCCAGAAAGCAGATAATATAATATAATTTATTTGTATCTTCGTATGGAAACAAGAAGCCTTTTAAATGAAACGGTTTAATGTCATTTTTCTAAGCGAAGCACGAGAATTTCTTCTCCGAGTTGATGAGAAAAGTCGGCATAAAATAATTTTCAATATAGATAAATCCCAGGTTAAAAATGATACTGAACTTTTTAAGAAGCTTCAGGGTAATATTTGGGAATTTAGAACTTTGTATAATAAAACTTACTTCAGAATTTTTGCTTTCTGGGATAAAACTGAAAAAATAAATACATTTGTCCTAGCGACGCACGGAATTATTAAAAAGACCGGCAAAACGCCTGAAAACGAAATTATAAAGGCCGAAAATATTAGATTAAGATATTTTGAACTTAAAAATAAATTAAATGAAAACTAAAAACACACCATTTGAAATGTTCTCATTAGATAAAATAAAAGACGAATTTATTGGCGAGCCCGGAACGCCAAGGCGAATATTGTATGAACAGGAACTTCAAATGGAATTGCTGGGTGGCTTAATAAGAAAAGTCCGCTTAGAAAGAAATATGACACAGGAAGAACTTGGAAAACTGATTGGTGTTCAACGCGCTCAGATTTCGAAACTTGAAAATAATACGACTAATGTTACTGTGGAAACAATTTTAAGAGTTTTTAGTGCTTTAAAAGCCAAAGTAAATTTTAATGTGGAGATCTTAAGTAATAAAATTGAAATCGCCGGGTAAGAAATATACTCTAATGACAAAATAAAAAATGATTATTGCCGATTTAAAAGAATTTCTCGACGAAAAAGCCGATCTCTACAACAATCCCGATTTTATCGATAATGATCCCATCGCGATTCCGCACCGCTTTTCGCTGAAGCAGGATATTGAGATCGCAGGATTTCTAACGGCCACCATTTCCTGGGGAAACCGAAAATCCATCATCAACGACGCGGAAAAAATGATGAGTTTCATGGAAAATTCTCCCTACGATTTTATTCGTAACGTGGAGGAAAACGACCTGAAAGCATTAGAAAAAATGAGCATCCACCGCACTTTCAACGGCGGAGATTTCAGAGAATTTATTTTAAACTTAAAGCGGCTCTATTCCCAAAATAATACTCTGGAAAATTTTTTCCTCATTCATGATAGCGAACACAATTTCTACCACGCGCTGCACCGGTTTCGCGGGAATTTTATTGGGGAAGATTTGCACCGCAGCACGAAGCATGTGAGTTCTACATACAAAAATTCTTCTGCTAAAAGACTGATGATGTTTTTGCGCTGGATGGTTCGGAAAGACAGAAAAGGTGTGGATTTCGGTCTGTGGCAAAACATCGATCCAAAATATTTATCGGTGCCGCTGGACGTGCACACGGGAAATATTTCCCGAAAACTTAACCTCATTCAAAGAAAACAAAACGACTGGAAAACCGTGGAAGAAATGGATGTGCCGCTGCGGAAATTTAACGCAGAAGATCCGGCTTTATACGACTTCGCCTTGTTTGGCTTGGGAGTTTCCAGGGATTTTTAACTAAATTTGCGCTAAATTCAAGCCCCATGAGCCGAGAAGAAGTTCGCGAAAAAAATATACAGTTTTTAGAAAAAGTCACGGATTGGGTGATGTGGTGGATCGGCTCCATTCCTTCACTAATTGTGCATTCGATTGTTTTTATGGTGGCTTTTCTGCTGCCCGTTTTCGGAATTGTCGCTGTAGATAAAATGCTGTTGGTTTTAACAACCGTTCTCTCGCTGGAAGCCATTTATCTCGCCATATTCATTCAGATGTCCGTGAACAGAAGTCACGAGCATATTGAAGATATTCGCGAAGATATTGAAGAAATTCAGGATGATATCGAAGAAATCAGCGAAGATATTGAGGAAATCAGCGAAGACATTGAGGAAATCAGCGTGGATATCGATGATATTCAGGAAGATATTGAAGATATTGCGGAAGATGAAGATGAAGAAGACCACAACGAACGCGCCAAGAACGTGATGCTGAAAAGTCATGTTTCCTCCAATAAGAGCGACATCCGCGAAATGCGCGAGGTTATCGCCAAACTGCATGCACAGCTGCAGGACCTGAAAAATGACAGTGCGGAAAATTCAAAAAAAAATACCTAAAACTTTTTCATCTTAGCTGAAATACTTTGATATTTTATTAATCTAGTTTTTTGCGGATTTAAGCACTTTAAAATAATTATTTAGAGGTTCTAAATTCATAGTTTTCCTTCGGACATCAACCTGGGACGAATCAATTAAATTGTCGATAAAAAACGCTCCGTTTTCTCTGATGGAATATTGCGTCCCATAAATCTGTTTGCGGTTGTTCAGTAATTCAATTCGATCAATTAAGTACGCTAGTTGTCTTTTGTCTGCGTTTCCTTTTTTGGCCGCTTCCTCCATCACGGGCAGATAGCGCTCCATTGTTGATAATTCGTGTGAATGTTGAATTACAACGAAAAAGGCAAGATTAGCATTTTTCCCGATTTTTTCGGCACCTAACCAGCCCAAACTATCTATGATCTTTGTTACGATTTTAATGTTCTTTCGATCGAGGGGGTTTTGTTTTTTCCAGTCATAAACAGGGTTTCTGTATTTTTGATCGTCTTCCAAAATATTTTCCAATGTTTTTCTTACCTCGGTGTAATTTTCTTTTTGTTTACATGCGACCGCGTAAACAATAAAAAACACAAATAAGAATTTAATTTTCATTGCAGAAGTATAAATTTTTGCCAAAAATGTTGGGAGATTTAGTTGAAATTCCACGCGTTTTTCCACGCGGCCGTAAACGCAATAAAATCCTGAATCGATAATTCTTCGGCACGTTTTTCCATAAATTCGTGCGTCTGCAAAGCTTCCGGAATTTCTAAAGCTTTCAAAGAGTTCGACAGTTTCTTCCGCCGTTGACCAAACCCCGCTTTCACAATCTGTTTAAACAAAACTTCATTTCCCACCAAACCTGCTTTCGGGTTTCGCGTGAGTTTAATAACGCCCGACTTTACCTGGGGCGGTGGATTAAAAACATTTTCGTGAACCGTAAACAAATATTCCACATCATACAAAGCCTGAACAAGCACCGACAAAATGCCGTATGCCTTCGTTCTGGGAACCGCTGCCGTTCGTTCGGCGACTTCTTTCTGAAACATGCCCACCATTTCGGGAACGCGGTCGTAAAAATCAATGATTTTAAATAAGATCTGCGAGGAAATATTGTACGGAAAATTTCCGATGATCGCCACTTGATCTTCAAAGATCTCGGCGATATCCAATTTTAAAAAATCCCCAATGATGTGTTCTTCTTGAAGTTGCGGGTAATGTTTCTGCAGATATTCCACAGATTCGCGATCGATTTCCGCCACAAAAATTTCGCTTTCTTTCTCTAAAAGATACTTCGTGAGGACGCCCATTCCAGGACCAACTTCCAGCACTTTTGCGTAACCGTCGACGCTGAGCGCATTTACAATATTTCTGGCAATATTTTCGTCGGTCAAAAAATGCTGACCGAGATATTTTTTGGCTTTTACGCTCATAAATTCAAAATTCAATACTGAAAATTACGGGTTAAGAGGATTTCCTTATGTTTTTTTTAACACCGATTTTCTGGGTTTCCCGGCAAATTACGGAAGTTTTTTTCTATTTTAGCAGAAATTTTTTATTTAATGGCTAAGACAGTTGAAGATTTTAACAAAAGGCGCCTCCGCTCCAGCAACATCACCGTGGTAATCAGTATTGCACTGGTTTTGTTTTTACTGGGATTAATGGGACTCATCCTCATCAATGCGCAAAAATATTCCGATTATATTAAGGAACAGCTCGTCGTCAACGCCTATTTTGATGAAAATTACGATGCGAAAGATTCCGCGAAAATTGTGAAGCGGGAAAACGAAGCCTTCCAAAAAATCCAGAAACTGACGCCGGTAAAACGTGCAACATACATCTCCCGCGAAATGGCGGCTGAAGAAGCCAGAAAAAGCATGGGAATTGAAACCAGCGCCCTTTTCGAGGAAAATATTTTTCCGTCTTCCGTGGAAGTGGCACTGAAACCCGACTATGTGGATCCCGCGAAAATTGATGAAGCCATCAAACAAATCAAATCAACGCCCGGTATTGTCGATGTAAAGAACAACAGCACGCTGATGGTCGAGGTTTACAATAATCTGAACAATATTCTAAAATGGATTCTCGGTTTTTCCGTGCTCTTTTTATTTTTGGCAGTCGTTCTCATTAACAATTCCATCAGACTCAAAATATTCTCCAAAAGATTCATTATTAAAACCATGCAGCTCGTAGGCGCGAAACGCCGTTTTATCCTGAAGCCTTTCATTAAAGAAGCAATTGTTCTGGGTGTTATCGGCGCTGTGCTCGGTTTGGCGGTACTTTTTGGTGTGTGGTATTATTTTATAACCCAAATTGGGACGCCTTTTGCGCAGGACGATAATCAACTTATTATTTTAGTTGTCGGCATTTTCCTTTTAGGTGTTCTTATCACGGTTTTAAGTACCATTTTCGCCACGTGGAGATTTCTACGGTCGAATGTGGATGATCTTTATTATTCTTAGAAAATGGCAAAAAAATATAAAAGTTTCCAGGCCGATACCATTGGAAAAAAGGAAGAAAAAGTACCGGCGCAGAATGTATTCTATTTCGGCAAAGAAAATTATAAATTTATGATGATAGGTTTAGCCCTCATTGTTGTAGGTTTCCTCCTCATGATAGGGCCCGACGCCAATACCGTAGATGGAAAATATGATCCGAATCTTTGGAACGAAGATATTTTCTCCATCCGCAGAATCCGAATTGCACCTTTTCTGGTGATTGCGGGCTTCGCTGTAGAAGTTTATGCCATCCTGAAGAGAAACAAAGCTTAAGTAATTTTTAACACCATTAACCACTTTGTCAAAGTTTCAGTACTTTGACAAAGTTTTTTTAATATCACGCTCAATCAATGGATCTTATCAAAACGATCATCGTTGCCATTATCGAAGGTTTAACCGAATTTCTGCCCATTTCTTCCACCGCACACATGGGATTTGCCGCCAATTTAATGGGCATGGAAGAAACTGAATTTCTGAAGATGTTTCAGGTTTCCATACAATTCGGTGCCATTTTGGCCGTGGTTGCCGCATACTGGAAAAAGTTTTTCGACTTTCAGAATTTTAAGTTTTATTACAAACTCGCCTTTGCCGTACTTCCCGCCTTGGTTTTAGGTTATCTGTTCGACGATAAAATTGAAGCGGTTTTGGGCAACCAAATCGCCATTTCTGCCGTCCTTGTTCTGGGTGGAATCGTCTTACTGTTCGCCGATTCCTGGTTCAAAAACCCCACGATTCACGATGAAAAAGAAATGTCTTATAAAAAAGCCATCATCATAGGTTTTTGGCAATGTCTTGCCATGATGCCAGGGACGAGCAGAAGTGCCGCTTCCATTATCGGTGGAATGACGCAGGGCCTGACGCGAAAAGCCGCCGCCGAATTCTCCTTCTTTCTTGCCGTTCCTACCATGCTGGCCGTTACGGTGTATTCCGTTTTTGTAAAAACCTGGGGAAAAACCACCGCCACACCGCTGAAAGGTTATGAAATGATTTTATCTTCCGCAGACAACATTACCGCTTTTATCGTGGGAAATATCATTGCTTTTGTGGTGGCTTTAATCGCCATAAAATCCTTCATCGGCTTGTTGAACAAATATGGCTTCAAACCTTGGGGTTGGTACCGGATTATCGTCGGAATCGTTTTGCTGATTTATTTCACGCAGTTTCAGTAATAATTCTGCACCGAAAGTTGCTTCATTTTTTGGGCAGCTTTTTCCGCCCTCCGTTCCCGCTTTTTTGTCTCCACTGCGTTGCGGCAAAAAGAGCTCCACTCAGGTCGGGCTGCGGCGGGGAAATTTTTTACCAAATTTAGTTTTCAAAAATGACCGAAACCGATTTCTTAGACGGACAAATTATCCTCCTCGACAAACCTTTGGACTGGACGAGCTTTCAGGCCGTCAATAAACTCAAATACAAGCTCAAGCGCGAATTTAATCTTCCGAAAAAGTTCAAGATAGGACACGCCGGAACCTTAGATCCGCGTGCCACCGGTTTGCTGATTGTCTGCACGGGAAAATTTACGAAGATCATTCCGGAAATTCAGGATGCACCAAAAGAATATTTCACCGAAATAAAAATCGGCGTTCAGACAGAATCTTACGATACCGAGAAACCCGAAATATTGACCCAGGATATTTCAAAAATAACAGAAGAACAGATCGAAGAAACGCTGCAAAAATTCCTGGGCGAGATCGACCAGAAACCGCCCGTTTTTTCCGCTATCAAAATTGAAGGAAACCGCGCTTACGATTTGGCGCGCGCCGGAAACGAAGTTGAAATGAAATCCCGCAAAACAACAATCAATTACATTCGGGATATCGAGATCGACCTGCCTTTTGTGCGTTTTACTGTTGGGTGTTCCAAAGGAACCTATATCCGCAGTTTAGCCCACGACATCGGTCAGGAATTGGGAGTTGGCGCCTATCTTACAAATCTTCGCCGCACCAAAATCGGGGAATACAGCATCGAAGATGCGAGCGCAGACTATCTGGAAAACGATTACCGCTTCGAAAATTTTGATCAGAAAAAATAAGTCGTTCATACCGTGTCGAAAAAGGTGAATTTTTGATCTTTTTTTTATTTCGTAGGAAATTGCAAGCCGCCTAACTTTTCAATAAACCTTAATGGTCAATCATATAAATTCTGAAAGTATTAGTGTTCAAATAAAATCCAATTATGAAAAAACTTTCTCTTCTGCTTCTATTGTTATCCATCTTTACTTTTAGTCAGAAAAAGACGGAAAAAAGACCCATTCAGGGTTTTTATTTCGCGCCGGAAATTAGCGCGGGATTCAATTTATCCAACATCATCAAAAGCGATCGTGATAAAAAAACCGATCCTAATTATCTGTATAACAACGATTATCCGAATAATTTTTCCTACGGAATTTCAGCAGTCGCAGGCTATCATTTTGTTCCGAATGTCGCTTTAGGTGGCGGCCTAAAATACATGTACACGGCAGATAATTATCATATTCTGTACGGAATTGTTCAACCCAAAATTCTTTTTAATCTGGATGATGATCCTTATTTTATCGATCTGACTTACGGTTTTCAGCTCAATAAATCGGCCGTCAGCGATGCCGATTTTTGGGGCATCAAAGCAGGCGTGCTGCTTTCTTACGAAAAGCGTTTAAGTCAGCAGGCAGGGTTTTTCTTCGAAGGACAGCAGTTGGGAAATAACGGAGTTGTTTTTGTGGGCGCATTTTACGGCGTAACTTTGTTCAGCAATAAAAATTACAATAAGTATGGAAAAGACGAGGATTAACAAATATCTTTCAGAAGTAGGTTACTGTTCGCGCCGCGAAGCCGACCGTTTGCTGGAGCAGGGCCGGATAACGATCAACGGCGCCGTTCCGGAACTCGGAACAAAGGTTTCCGAGGAAGACGAGATTTTTGTGGACGGCGTTTCCATCAAAAAAACGGAGGAAGAAAATGTGTATATCGCGTTCAACAAACCCGTCGGAATCGTCTGCACCACCGATACGAAACGCGAACTCGATAACATCATTGAATTCATTAACCACCCAAAAAGAATATTCCCCATTGGAAGATTGGACAAACCCAGTGAAGGCCTGATTCTGCTGACCTCCGACGGCGATATTGTAAATAAAATTCTGCGCGCCAAAAATAACCACGAAAAAGAATATATCGTAAGAGTCGACAAGCCGATTTCGCCGAAATTTCTCATGCAGATGCGCGGCGGAATTCCAATCCTGGATACGGTGACGAACAAGTGCGAAGTGGAGCAGATTGATAATTTGTCTTTCCGAATCGTTTTAACGCAGGGCTTAAACCGCCAAATCCGCCGCATGTGCGAGTATTGCGGCTATGAAGTAAAAAAGCTGAAACGCATCCGCATTATGAACATTAAACTGGATCTTCCCGTCGGGAAATGGCGCGATCTAACGCAGGCGGAATTACAGGAACTGGACCGATTGGTGGGAGATTCCGACAAAACCGTGGATTAGTATTTTTCCTTTAAGTAAAGGTAAGCCTTCAGATATTTATTCAGTCTTTTCATGTCGCGCTTTGTAATAAGGTGGTTAAACCTTCGCAGATCCATATTATCGCGCAGATCATTAAGTTTTACGGCCACGGCAAGCGGTGATTTCTCGGTTTGGTGAACAAATTCTGTATAATCCTGGTCGGCCGGATTTTTCGTTAAACACTCGATTGCGAAAACGATATCGTTCGGAAAACCTTCCTCTAAAAGATCTTCCAGTGTGATGTCCGGGCAGTCTTCGATTACATCGTGCAAAACGCCCACTATTTTTTCGTCAAACGTTTTTCCGTAATTCATCACGCGCATCACGTGCCCAAGATACGGCGCTCCAAATTTGTCGGTTTGGCCTTTATGAGCTTTCTGCGCAATTTTCATGGCTTTGTTTAAGAGTTCGTATTTGGTCATTTTTCTAAGATTCGGGATGTTAAGAGAAGGAAATATAAGCGATTTTTCTGAAACTTTTTTAAAATATTACAATTATTGCAGACAAAACCTTTGTAAAAGAACCAGGACAATCAGGCCTATTCCTGTAATGACAATTGCGAAAAGAATTTCGACAGTTGGCTCCCAACGCCTGGTCCAGACTTAACTTTCCGCTTGAATTGACGAAAAAAACAGCAGGAAAGCCTGTAGGAAAACCTAATTAAAGGTCAGCCCAATTCCCGCGCTTATACACAAGGTTTTTGCCTGACACAGTTGTGGAAGAATTGGATATTTCGGCTCTTTTGCTGCGAAAAAAAACGAAGGCGAAGAATAAAATGAAAACCTCTAGAACTTCCTGCCAGCGGATTTTCGAAAGAATTTTTTTAAAAGGATTTGGTACGTGGATAAGTGAAAACCGACCAACCACTGTACCCGAACGAAGAATTGAATCGTGACTTTAAGGCGGTCGGCATCGTTGGTTGAAAGACCGGACAGTTTTCTTCGCGCATTGCCCCGGTATTTAGTCAACAAAGGTTAAGCAGTTTGGAAAAAATTTTTAGTCTATTTTAAAAAGACAGATTCTATTTTTAAATAAGTTCGCGCTACTGTAAGTTTTTTTCTATTTTATCAGCTTTTCTGGGCGGCATTTCGTGCAGTTTCGGACTTGTCGTTTGATGGTCCTGATGTTTTGAAATGGTGCGGAAATTTTCGCGCACCGTTGTATTATTATTCTGTGTTTTTTGTTAATTTTACGGGAGTTATTTTAATCATGAATCTATCACCGGAAGGGCAAAAAGTTGTTAACAGACTTATTTCAGAAATGCTTGAAGATGGCTTTGTTAAAATCAGCGACCATACTTTCTATAAAAAGTTAGGAAGTATAACGGTGTCTTTGGGCGATCATGCGCTCGATATCATGCATAAAGGAAAGTGCTACGGACGCATTTCGGAACATGATTTTATGAAACTGGCCAATGGATTTGAGCCGCTTCTTTTTCAGTTAAAATATATTTTGGCATTTTCGATGCGTCAGGATATGAACCGCTTCGTCAATTTTCTTTCGACGTATTTCTGGAATTAATTTCCCGACCTTAATTTTCGACAATTATTGCAGTAGGTGCGTTGGTTTTAACGGACTGCATGCCGATTTCCATGCCGCGCACGCTCTCGTACATTTCACTCAAACCAAGGATTTCGCGGTTTCCCGCTTTAAGCGTAAAATACCATTTGCCGTCGCTCGACGTTTTCTTTTCGAATTTGGAATCGTCCGCAGAATTCTTCCGCGTCGATTCAATTCCTTTCTCGCAGGACGATTTTGCTTTGTATCCTTCGCTTGTTAAAATAACGGCGCCATTAACCGCTTTTAGATTAAACTGATAATCGCCGTTTTTCCTTTTGGTGATAATAAATTTACCCATAAACTATTTTTAGTTACTAATTTTTCGTAAAAATACTAAAATTAAGGGAAAATATTTAAAAAATTTTTATTTTTAAAAGGGGTTTAATCTTCAACCGCCACCAGATATTCCGGATCTTTAATGATGTTAACGTCAATAACCGCCTGCGCATTATCCAAAAGTCTGATGCAGTCGGGACTTAAATTCTGGAGGTGAACTTTTTTGCCAGCATCACTGTACTTTTTCGTGAGGGCATTCAGAGCTTCAATTGCAGACATATCTGCCACCCTTGATTCCTGAAAATTGATGATAATTTCTGCAGGATCTTCTTCAATTTTAAATTTTTCCGAAAAATTCATCGTCGAGCCAAAAAACAACGGTCCATAAATATTGTAGTGTTTCACACCGCTGGAATCGATATGCGTTCTTGCCCGGATTCGTTTTGCGCTTTCCCAGGCAAAAACGAGGGCAGAAATAATCACCCCAATTAAGACCGCCAGTGCCAGATTGTGCAGAATAACGGTAATCACTGCGACCAAAATACCAATAAAAATATCGTGTTTCGGCATTTTGTTGATGATTTTAAAACTTGCCCATTCGAAAGTTCCCAGCGCGACCATAATCATAACGCCCACTAGTGCCGCCATGGGTAATCTGCCGATAACGGGAGCACCAAAAAGAATAATCAACAGGATTGTGACCGAAGCAATAATGCCGGAAAGTCGCGCCCTGGAGCCGGCAGATAGATTGACTAAAGTTTGGGCGATCATGGGGCAGCCGCCCATTCCGAAGAAAAAACCGTTGGCAATATTCGACGTACCCTGCGCAATGCATTCGCGGTTTCCGTTGCCTTTTGTTCCCGTCATTTCGTCGACCAGATTTAAAGTTAAAAGGCCTTCCGTTAAACCTACCGCCGCAAAAATTAAAGAATAAGGCAGGATGATTTTAAAAGCCTCTACTGAAAAAGGAATTTGAGGAATATGAAAGGGAGGAAATCCGCCTTCGATGGAGGCGATATCCTGCACTGTTTTCGTGTTAATCCCAAAGCCAACCACCAAAGCAAAAACCACGATAATGGCGACGAGAGACGAGGGAATTTTTTTCGTGACCTTCGGAAAGAAAACGACGATCGATATGGTTAAAGCCACCAAACCGGCCATGATCATTAATGATTCTCCCTGAAGCCAGGAAACCTCGTCATTCGTAATCATTTTAAACTGATCGAGCTGCGACATGAAAATAATTACTGCCAAACCATTTACAAAGCCGTACATCACAGGCTGCGGCACAAGTCTTATAAATTTACTGAATTTAAATAAACCGATCAGTATTTGAATGATTCCGGCGAGCGCAACAGCTGCAAAAACATATTCAATGCCGTGCGAGCGCATTAAGGCGATCAATACGACAACCGTAGCGCCCGCCCCGCCCGACACCATGCCTGGGCGTCCACCAAAAACGGCAGTTATTAAGCCCGCTATAAAGGCCGCATACAAACCGACAAGCGGCGGAAAGCCTGCCAGAATAGCAAAGGATAAAGATTCCGGGATCATGGTCATGGCCACAGTTAATCCGGCTAAAATTTCGGTTCTGTAATTTACTTTCTGAGAGAAATCGAACAAGTTTAGGGCTAATTTCATGCAATTAATTTTGTGCGTGGTGTTAAAGATCGCCGCACGCATTTCGGTAATGATTTTGATTCTTATCGGATTTTAAAGACGACCCGAAAGTTTTAACGTTAATTTTGCGCCGAATAAGATGCGCATTTTTTTGAGGTTGCAAAAATAGCGAATTAAAGTAAGATGTTTGGCTCAGTAGGTTACGCAATTAAAACGGAGTATTTAAAAGCATCAGGTATTAAAAAGCAGTATTTTTTAATGCTTAAAATAAAATTCCTTATTTTGAAGGACTGCTTTTTCTTAAGCAACTCAATTCAAACTAAATCAGCATGAACGATATTATTACGCTTCGTAAAGAACTTCATCAAAATCCCGAACTATCAGGGTTTGAAAGAGAAACGGCGAAAACAATTGCCGCTTTTCTGCGCAGGTATTCACCCGACGTCCTGCTTGAAAATTTGGGTCATGGAACTGGAATTGTTGCGGTTTATCATCCCGAAAAAGAGGTAAAAGAGACGATTATGTTTCGGTGCGAACTCGATGCCTTGCCCATTCAGGAGGTTAATGGCTTTGAGCATCGGTCCCTTGTTCAAGAGGTGTCGCATAAATGCGGCCACGACGGCCACATGGCGATTATGGCGGCGCTGGCGAAAAAATTGTCGACCAAAAAGTTGCAGAATACTAAAGTTCTTTTGCTTTTTCAGCCTGCCGAAGAAAATGGGGAAGGAGCGCTTGCCATCTATAACGACGAACGTTTCAGAAATTTAAATCCCGATAAAGTTTTTGCATTGCATAATCTTCCCGGGTACAACCATCATGCAATTGTCGTTAAAAATCACACTTTTACATGCGCGGTGAATTCGATGATTATAAAACTTCAGGGCAAAACCGCGCACGCCGGAGAACCGGAAAATGGCGATAACCCGGCGCTTGCGATTGCAGAAATTATTACAGAATTCAATAAAAAAATACAACCTGACCTCAAAAAAGAAAAATTCACGGTATTAACACCCATCTATTTAACAATGGGCACACAGGATTATGGAATCTCAGCGGGTTATGGCGAAGTTCATTACACCATCCGGCGCGCTGCCAACGGTGAAATAAAAGCGCTTGAAAGAGAACTGGAACAGATAGCCGCCAATGCCGCGCGAAAATACAATTTGAAAGCCGAAATATCTTGGACGCAGCGTTTCAGCGCGAATGAAAACGATCCGGAAGTGGTGGATTTTGTTCGGAAAGCGGCAAAAGCACTTCAGCTTGAGTTGACCGAAAGAGAAGTTCCTTTTCAGTGGGGCGAAGATTTTGGAATTTTCACCGAACATTATAAAGGCGCGATGTTTGGTTTAGGAAGCGGCATAAGTACACCAAATCTGCATAATCCCGACTACGACTGGCCGGACGAAATTACAGAAACCGGTGCGGATATATTTTACAAAATAAGTCAATTAATAGATGCACAATAATTCATACCTCGAACTCGACGCGAAAGCCTATAAAATTAATATTGATTTCTTGCGAAAGCATTTCCAAAAGGGAGTTCTCTTCTCTTCCGTAGTGAAAGGAAATGCCTATGGCCATTCCATCGAAAAGTTTGTAGGAATTGCTCTGGAAGAAAATGTGAAACATTTTTCAGTTTTCGACAGTCAGGAAGCGCGCCGTGTACACGCCGTGACTGGCAATAAAGCCACCGTTATGATCATGGGCTGGCTCAACAATGAAGAAGATCTGGAGTGGATCATCCAAAATCAGGTGGAATTTTTCGCTTTTGAACGGGCCCGATTAACTGCGGCTTTAGCGGTCGCCAAAAAATTAGGCAAAAAAGCCATCGTTCACATCGAAGTGGAAACGGGCATGAACCGCACCGGTTTTAATGCTGCTGATTTGAGATGGGTGCAGGATTTTCTCCAAAAAAACAAAGATTTTATTGAATTTAAAGGGCTTTGTACGCATTTTGCCGGAGCGGAAAGCATCGCAAATTATTACCGCATCAAAAAGCAGATCGAGCGGTACGACGAAATTTATAAGCAGTTTTGCGCGAAAGACTTGAAACCCAAACAGCGTCATGCCGCATGTTCCGCCGCCGCCATGATGTATCCTGAGACGCAGATGGATATGGTGCGGATCGGCATTATGCAATACGGTTATTGGCCCAGTCCGGAGGTTTTGGTGAATTATTATAATACAAAGAGAAAAAAGGAAGATCCGTTGAAACGCCTCATCAGCTGGAAAAGCAGCGTGATGAGTGTGAAAAAAGTGAAACGCGGCGAATTTGTGGGTTACGGTACGAGTTTTATGGCAGATGAAAATATGAAAATCTGCTGCGTTCCCGTGGGATATGCGCACGGTTACAGCCGAAGTTTGAGCAATATCGGCCGCGTACTGATCAACGGGGAGCGTTGCGTTGTTATTGGCAGCATTAATATGAACATGATGGTGGTGGAAGTGACATTTCTGGAAAACATCAAGCGCGGAGATGAAGTGGTTTTAATTGGAACCCAGGCGGATAAGGTGCTGTCGGTTTCGTCTTTCAGCGATTATGCCAATCTGTTAAATTACGAACTGCTCACGCGATTGTCTGCAGATATCCCACGAATCATTAAGCGTTAGACGTATTTGATAAAAGGAACAAAAAAATCCAGGCTTCTAAAACCTGGATTTCCTTTTTGAAAATCTTAAAATTAAGGATGCATCGCGATTAATTTATCCATAAAATCGACCACATCCTGTCCGGAATAATCTGTCATTCCTTCCGTAATATGGGCGATGTTTCCCGCTTTATCCAAGATCACGGTTGTGGGTAATCTTCCTTCGAAAAATTCGGTGGGGATTTCGCTGTCCGGATAATAAACCGGTAAATTCAGTTTGCGGCTTTCCATAAATTTTGTCGCTTTCGCTTTATTGCCTTCCACTTCCAGGATCACAAAAACGACCTGCGAATTATCTTTATATTTATTCCGCAGCTTTTCGATAGAGGGCATTTCTGCGATGCACGGCCCGCACCAGGTTGCCCAGAAATTAATGAAGACCACTTTTCCTTTCATATCTTCCAGAGAAGTTTTGTTTCCTTTCTGGTCGACAAGATTCAATTTATAATCTTCAGTTTTTTCAGATTTGGTTGAATTTGGAAGGTTTAGAGAAAGTGTGCTTTCCTTTAAATCAGGGCTGAAAAACCCTAATTTCATTAAACCTTGCTGCATGGTGGCTTTCACTTCCGGCACGAAAATCATGGAGAGGATTAAGACAATAAAGATGATATTTGAAACTTTTTTCATTATATTTTTTGTTTGAGTATTGAGAACGATTCTATTAAGTTCACATTGAAAAATTGCCATTTTGCGCGAGAATGAAAAGCGCGTTAAACCTACTACATTAAGGAAGTGCGTAGCTGCTGATAAAGAATATAAAGTGGAACCGATCTGGCTTTTCGAACGCCCTCATAATCGCTTACAATAGTAGCCGCTGCGTGCGCGAACTTAACCGTTAGATTTTCAAAATCCTGTCTGATTACCGCAACTTGTTGCGTTGTTTGCAACGTTGAAGTTGACGTATATTGACACGAAGCACCCGTTTTAAGGCCATTTGATGAAATGTTTTCAATATTGAAAACCTGTTTCAGCGACTTTTTTATTCCACATGAAGAAAATCCCAGTACAACGATGAGTACCAGTATACCGAATGTTTTGCAGATTATTCGCGCCGGAAAAAATCTTTTCATTTTGGCAAAACTAAGGGGAATAAATTCGATGCACCAATTTTTAACATAGTTTATCATTAAAAAAATACCGCGTCAAAGTATGAAACTTTAAGACGGTTTATAAATTTCACCGGAATCAGCGATCCTTAAAAACTATTTATTAAAACTAAAAAGGTTTATCGGGTGATGTAGTGCGGATCATTTTAATATTGACAAACTCGAGCAGTCCTTCAATTGCATGTTCGCGTCCGTAACCCGAATGTTTGGTACCACCAAAGGGCAATTGCGGCGCAACGCTGGTTGCGTGGTTGATGTAAACCATTCCGGAATCTACTTTTCTGGCCACCTCGACAGCTTTTTTGGTGTCGGTTCCGAAAACGGTTCCACCCAAACCAAAAGGTGTAGCATTGGCGATTTCCAAGGCTTCTTCAAGGGTTTCGTATTTGTACAGCATCATCACGGGGCCGAAAACTTCCTCAACATACATATCCATTTCCTGCGTAATATCCGTAACCAAAGTCGGCTCCAAAAAAGCGCCGGGTCTGTCCATTCTTTTTCCGCCTAAGGCGATATTCGCGCCCTGTTCCGCAGCTTTCTGAATCTGTGCCAAAACATCTTCCGCCGCTTTCTCCGAACTCAACGGACCTAAAGTGGTATCAGCATCCATTGGATTTCCTACTTTAATCTGCTCGAAGGCTTCTTTGGTTTTCGATAAAAATTCATCGTAAATGCTGGCTGCGACGATCATTCTTTTCGGCGAGGTACAGACCTGGCCTCCATTGGCCATTCTGCCTTGTACGGCCGTTTTCGCTGCTAAGGCAACATCAGCATCTTCCAAAACGATAAAAGGATCGCTTCCGCCCAGTTCCAATGTCGATTTCTTTACGACTTTCGCAGCAGCTGTGGCGATACTTGCGCCAGCAGGCTCACTTCCGGTTAACGTTACGGCTTTAATTTTAGGATTCGCAACAATCGGTTCGATATCTTTTCCGGAAACAAATAAATTCGTATAAACACCGTCCGGCAAACCGGCTTCCCTGAAAATATCTTCCATCATCTGGGCGCACTGCGGCACATTCGAAGCATGTTTTAAAACCATCGTATTTCCTGCCGTGATGTGTGCGGCCGCAGATCGTGTGATCTGGTAAAAGGGAAAATTCCAGGGTTGAACGCTTAAAATAACGCCAATCGGTTCGTAACTTAAGAAAGCTTCGCCGTGTGGAACTTTTAGGGGTTTATCCGCAAGGAATTCCGCGGCGTTGTCTGCATAATAATCGAAGATGGCGGAACATATTTTCACTTCGCCAATGGCCTGGGCTAAAACTTTGCCCATTTCCAGCGTGGCTAATTTGCCAAGTTCTTCTTTTTTGTCGCGCATAAGCGAAGCCACTTTATGCATAATTGTCGAACGTTCTTCCATGGAAGAATGTTTCCATTTTTTAAAGGCTTCGTCTGCTTTATCGATGATTGAGGAAACCTGTTCTTTCGACATGGCTTCAAATTCTTTTACTACTTCATTATTAAAAGGATTAACGCTTTTTATTGAAGATGATTTGGTTGTATTGCTCATAAAAATTTTTTTATAGGCCGTTCATGCCAATATCTGTTCCAAAAACCCGCTGCCGTTTTAAGAATAATGATTAGCGGTCATTCAAAATATGAATTGAAAATGTTTTGGAGGAAGTTCACTTCAGAAAAAATTCGACTTAACGGACTGGTTAAAGTGGTTGGGAAATA
The DNA here is from genome assembly GCF_021513235.1 of Kaistella sp. 97-N-M2. Lineage (NCBI taxonomy): Bacteria > Pseudomonadati > Bacteroidota > Flavobacteriia > Flavobacteriales > Weeksellaceae > Kaistella > Kaistella sp. 97-N-M2. Next base: position 2,437,096 of record NZ_CP090976.1, read on the forward strand.
ATATAAGGAAAGCGGCGGGGCAAAATAGGATTTTAGGTCAGACTTTTTAAATAGAAAAGTTAGTCTGTTTTTTAAGTTTGTAAAGATGTAAAAAAAGAACGCCCCGATTTCTCAGAGCGTTCAAACCACATATCAAACTATTGCTAGTAAGATCCTTTTTCCACAAAATGTGCGGCTACCTTTTCGGTGATCGCCACTACATTTGGCATATTGGTGTATTTTGTAAAACGTCGCAAACCAGAAAGCATCATGCGCTGTTCGTCACCCTCGGCAAAAGAAACAATGCCTTCTTTCGCGGCAGCGGTAATGGCTTCCACGGCTTTGTAAAGGTTTAACTGCGCCATGGCTGCTTCGACGGAATCTGCAGAGAAGTGTTTTTCAGCTCTTAACACTGCCGATTCTGCCATATAAATCTGGTTCAGAATTTCCGAGGCATTCAATAAAAGATGCTGCTGTTTTTCGATCTCCATCATGTATTTCTGAAGTGCTGCTCCCGCAACCATTAAAAATACTTTTTTCAGGTTGTGAAGAATGGCTTTTTCTTCAGACATATATTCTGAATAATCCGGAACTTCAAAAGAAGGAATTCCCATCAGTTCTTTTCCTATTGCCATGGCTGGTTTCAAGAGATCCAATTCGCCTTTCATGGTTTTTTTGATGAGCATTCCTACGGCCAACAAACGGTTAATTTCGTTGGTTCCTTCGTAGATTCTGCCGATACGCGCGTCTCTCCAGGCGGCTTCCATGGGTGCGTCTTCGGAGAATCCCATTCCGCCGTAAATCTGAATTCCTTCATCGGCGATGTGCTGCGTTAGGTCGGAAACATATACTTTAAGAATAGAACATTCCACCGCGTATTCTTCCAGCGCTTTCAATTCTGCTTCTTCGTGCGTGGAACCTGCGGCTACGAATTCTTCAATTTTATCTTCAACATTTTTCGCGGCTCTGTACGCTCCGGCTTCAGAAACGAAAATTCCGGTGGCCATTTCTGCGATTTTCTTACGGATGGCACCGAACGTAGAAATTGAAACGCCGAACTGTTTTCTTTCGTTCGCATAATTAATGGCTAAACCTGTAATTCTTCTCTGTCCGTCGATGTTTGCGGCGGCTAATTTAATTCTGCCGGCGTTCAGAGCATTCAAAGCGATCTTGAAACCGTTGTTTCTTTCGCCTAAAAGATTCTCCACCGGAATTTTCATATCGTTAAAGAAAACCTGACGCGTAGAGGAGGAGCGGATTCCGAGTTTGTGCTCTTCTTCACCGAACGTCATGCTGTTTGGATCTTCCAGTTCCGACCGGTTGATCACGAATCCGGTGATATTTTTATCATCTTCAATACGGGCGAATAAAGTGAAGGTATCGGCAAATCCGGCATTAGAGATCCACATTTTTTGGCCGTTGATGATGTAATGTTTTCCGTCTTCCGTCAGTTTCGCGCGCGTTTTCCCGGAGTTCGCATCGGAGCCTGCATCAGGTTCTGTCAGGCAATAGGCGCCGAATTTTTCACCCGTCGCTAAAGCGGGAAGGTATTTTTGTTTTTGCTCTTCCGTGCCATAAAGAAGAATCGGAAGCGTGCCGATTCCCGTATGCGCGCCGTACGCCGTTGCCAACGAACCGTTTGCGCCGGAAACAACGTCGCAGGTTAACATGGTGCTGACAAAGCCCATTCCAAGACCTCCATAAACTTCCGGAACGGCGATTCCCAAGGTTCCGAGTTCGCCTAACTTTCGCATTGTTTCTTCCGTTAAAGCGTAATCTTTACTTTCGAAACGGTCTTTCTTCGGGATTACCTCGCGGTCCATAAATTCGGTTAAAGATTCGCGAAGCATTTTCTGCTCGTCGGAAAGTTCTTCCAGACTGAATAATTCTGCTGCAGGAATATCTTTGATGATGAATTCGCCGCCTTTTAAAGTATCGCTCATTATTTTGATTTTAAATTTTAGATTATAGATTTTAAATTAGATTCGCTGTTACAAATTTTAGATGTGTTTAATTTTTCAATTACGATAAGTGAAAGGTCTCATTCCTGAAATGCATTTCATCTAAAATTTATAATTTAAAATCTAAAATTATTGTGTTTAAGATTCGCTGTTATAAATTTTCAGATGAGGTTTTAATGATTTTAGTTAAGATATTGATGATGGTTTCGATTTCCTTTAAATAAGATTCCATATTAATTTCAACGAGATTTGAAGAATGATAAAGTCGCAACCAATACTTCGTTTCCCTTGCATCTTTATTTGCAATTGATAGTTTTGAAATGAAATCTTTTTTTGACTGAGCAGCAATTGCTTCTTCAACGTTTGCTCCTATCGAGGTTCCGGAACGAAGAATTTGCTTTGATAAAACATACTCATTTTGAGCTTTGCATTCGAGATAAAATCTAATAATCTCAAGAGCAAATTCAAATGTTTTAATTTGTATCAAGTTGTCTTGTTTGAAACTCATATCATCTAAAATTTATAATTTAAAATCTAAAATTTTATAAAAGTTCAAAGATCGAAGCCGCGCCCTGTCCCGTTCCCACGCACATCGTGACCATTCCGTATTTCATGTTGCCGCGTTTGCGCATTTCGTCCAGGAGTTGAACGGTTAATTTGGTTCCCGTACAACCGAGTGGGTGTCCGAGTGCGATTGCGCCACCATTAACATTTAATATGTCTGGATTAAGATTCAATTCTTTTTTCAACGCCACTGATTGGGAAGCGAAGGCTTCATTCAGTTCAATTAAATCAATGTCTTTTAATTCTAAACCTGCTTGTTTCAAAGCTTTTGGAACTGCGTATAAGGGACCCATTCCCATAATTCTTGGTTCTAAACCTGCCGCTGCGTAGGCAACTAATCTTGCTTCTGGTTCCAGTCCTAATTCCTTCACCATTTCTTCCGACATGACAATCACGAAAGCTGCACCGTCGCTCATTTGAGATGAATTTCCAGCCGTTACCGTTCCGCCATTGGCAAAGACAGGACGTAATTTTGCCAAACCTTCCAGACTCGTGTCTTTTCTCGGACCTTCGTCCTGAGCAAAGTCGAACTTTTTGGTCTGCATTTTCTGGTTTTCATCCAGATAATTGTATTCAACCGGAATAGGAACGATCTGATCTTTAAATCTTCCTGTTTCATTGGCTTTTAAAGCTTTCTGATGTGATTCAAATGAAAACTGATCCTGTTCTTCCCGTGAGATTTTATACTGATTCGCCACTTCTTCTGCGGTGTAGCCCATTCCCCAATAATAATCTGGATTGGATTTTGCCATGTCGCTTTCCGGTACAGGTTTATAACCACCCATCGGAATATAAGACATCGATTCTGTTCCACCTGCGATGATGCAGTCAGCCATGCCCGCCTGAATTTTTGCTGATGCGATTGCGATCGCTTCAGATCCGGAGGCGCAATATCTGTTGACCGTTACGCCCGGAACCTGATCGGTGTTTAATCCCATTAAAGAAATTAAACGCGCGACGTTCAAGCCTTGTTCGGCTTCCGGCATTGCGTTTCCAACGATGAGATCGTCGATTCTGTTTTTATCGAGTTGTGGAACAGCCGCCATCAATTTTTCGATAACGGTTGCTGCCAAGACGTCGGGTCTGGTAAATCTCAAACTTCCTTTTGGTGCCTTTCCGACTGCGGTTCTGAACCCTTTAATTATATATGCTTGTTTTGACATTTTTTAATTTTTAAAAATTAATTTTAATTTTTTGCCTCGTAGAGGCTTACTATTAATAGCCTTTTTTATTAATTGTTTTTATGAGCTCCGGAGGAGCGATCTGTTAATTGATGGAGCGACCTGTTAATCTTCAATCCAGTTAAACAAATATTTTGAATCGTATTCAATTTCAAACTTTTCCAGGAAATCCAAATATTCGTTTTTAAAAGACTTGTTTTTGTGATGCTCTTCTTGGTTTAAAATATATTTCACAACGGAATCAACACCGCTTTTAGAATAAGAGAACGCTCCATATCCTTCCTGCCAACTGAATTTTTCGGTCATCCATTTTTTATCATTAATGAATTTTGAAGAACCCGCTTTTATGTCTCTCACCAAATCTGAAAGTGCAATGGTTGGACCGATACTAACCAAGATATGAACGTGGTCGGGCATTGCAAAAACAGCAAATAATTTCTGACCTCTGTTTGACACGATCCCCGTAATAAATTTATGTAATTCTTCTCTGTTCTCTTTTGCAATAAGGTTTTGTCTTCCTTTCACCGCGAAAACGATCTGAATATAAATTTGGGTGTAGGTGTTTGCCATAAAATTAATTTTGTAAATTAATTTGGTTTATTCATTAACAGGTCGCCTCTATGAGGCTTTATTGACGTTTGTTATTCATTCTATTAACAGGGCGCTCCTCCGGAGCTTTATGCGAATATCTTAAAATTCTATTAACAGGTCGCTCCTATGGAGTTTCGCGTGATTAATTCCTCAACGGTTTTCCTTTCGTCAACATGTGTTGAATTCTCTCCAAAGTTTTTCTCTCGCCGCAAAGCTGCAGGAACGTTTCTCTTTCCAGATTTAATAAATATTGCTCTGTTACGACTGTTGGTTCGGAAAGATTTCCGCCGACCAGTACGTTCGCTAATTTGTCTGCGATCAGCTTGTCGTGCTCTGAAATGTATTTTCCGGTGAGCATTTGATCGGTTCCAACGAGGAACATTCCTAAAGCATCACGTCCTAAAACCTTTACTTTTTGTTCGATTGGTTGCGTATAACCGTGTTCCGCTAAACTTAAAGCCAGCATTTTTGCAGTTTTGATCTGACGGTTTTTATTCACCACCACAATGTCTTTATGCTCTTCCAGAATTCCCATATCGTAGGCTTCATAGGCTGAAGTCGCTACTTTTCCCATCGCAATGTTCATAAACATATCCCGCAGACGGTTATTTTTCACATCATCTTTGTGGAATTCTCGCGAAACTCTCAAGGCCATTTCCTTCGTTCCGCCACCGCCAGGAATTACGCCGACTCCGGTTTCTACCAAACCAATGTAAGTTTCTGCTGCTGCAACTACGCGGTCTGCATGCATCGTCATTTCGCAACCACCTCCTAAAGTCATTCCGTGAGGAGCGACTACGACAGGAATTGAAGAATAACGAACTCTCATCATGGATTTTTGGAAATAGGCAATTGCCATATTCAAATCGTCCCAATCCTGTTCGATCGCCATCATTAAAATCATGGCTAAATTGGCTCCAACAGAGAAATTGGCACCTTGATTTCCGATCACCAAACCTTCATATTCCTTTTCTGCTAAGTCAATGACTCTGTTTAAACCATCTAAAACTTCGCCTCCTAAAGAATTCATTTTTGAATGGATCTCAAAATTGATAATTCCGTCTCCCAAATCAAGGATGGAAGAACCTGAATTGCTCCAAAGGGTTTTGTTTTTTCTGATATTATTAAGAATGATAAAAGCCTCCTGACCCGGAATATTGCTGTAGTTTCCAGAGTTTTTATCGAAGTAAATACTTTGACCTTCGTCGTTTACTTTATAGAAAGTCTCTACGTTTTTCACCCAATCAGAAACTTCATAACCGGCTTCTTTAGCCAGTTCAATTCCTTTTTGGACGCCAATTGCATCCCAGATTTCGAATGGTCCGTTTTCCCAGCCGAAACCTGCTTTCATCGCATCATCGATTTTGTAGACTTCATCCGAAATTTCCGGAACTTTGTGGGAAACATAAGCGAATAATGCCCCTAAAGATTTACGGTATAATTCGCCGGCTTTGTCCTTTCCACCGATTAAAACCTTGAAACGGTCTATTGTTTTATCAATATTTTTCGTCAATTCTAAAGTTGGAAAAGATGATTTCCCTTGAAGTTCATATTCCATGGTTTCTAAATTCAAACCTTGAATTTCAGATTTACCCGCAGAATTTTTTACTTTTTTGTAAAAACCCTGTTCCGTTTTAGAGCCCAACCATTTGTTATCAACCATGATTTGGATGTATTTCGGAAGTGCAAAAACATCGTTAAAATCATTTGCTTCCACTTTGCTGTCGCGAACGCCGTTTGCAACCATCACCAAAGTATCCAAACCAACCACATCCGCAGTTCTGAAAGTTGCAGATTTCGGACGACCGATTACAGGACCGGTTAATTTATCAATGTCAGAAACATTTAAGCCTAAATTTTGAACTTCATGAAGCAGATTCATCATCGAGAAAACTCCGATTCTGTTGGCGATAAATGCGGGTGTATCTTTCGCTTCTACGGTAGCTTTTCCTAAGAATTTTGCGCCGTATTCCATGTAAAATTTCACGATTTCAGGATCCGTTTCCGGCGTTGGAATAATTTCTAAAAGTGGTAAATATCTTACCGGATTGAAGAAATGCGTTCCGGCAAAATATTTTTTGAAATCATCGCTTCTGCCTTCAATTAAGAAATGAATCGGGATTCCGGAGGTATTTGATGAAACCAGAGTTCCCGGTTTTCTGAACTGTTCAATCTTTTCGTAAACTGATTTTTTAATGTCGAGTCTTTCAACCACAACCTCAATAATCCAGTCTGTTTTTTTAATTTTTTCTAAATCGTCATCGAAGTTTCCAACGGTAATTCTTTCCGCAAATTTCGGGGAATATAAAAGCGCCGGACTTGATTTCTGTAATTTGACGAAGTTTTCTGTAGCAATCCTGTTTCTTACAACCTTATCTTCTTTCGTAAGACCTTTTTTCTGTTCGGCTTCGGAAAGTTCAAAGGGTACGATATCAAGCAGAAGCACTTCAACGCCAATGTTGGCAAAGTGAGCCGCAATACCGGTTCCCATAATCCCTGAACCAAGAACCGTAACGTGTTTGATTCTTCTTTTCATATTATTTATTTTTTATTGTTTAATTCGTTGGCAATTTTCAGGATGTCGGTCATCACTTCCTTGAAAATTTCCATTTTCTCGTCGGAGATTTTTTCAATTACTTTTTTATTAAAGTTGACCACCACTTCTTTAGATAAATTACGGCTGTTGAGCCCTTTATCCGTAAGTTTAATAATTACTTCACGTTTGTCACTGAGCGTCTTTTCTTTGTAGATGTAGCCGTTATCTTCCAAAAGCTTAATAATTCGGGTCAAAGAAGTCGGTTCGATCGCCATTTTGGGACCGAGATTTGTGCTTCTGGTTCCTTCTTTCGGGTCAATTTTTAAAAGGGTTAAAGCCTGAACAGCAGTTGCATCGTGGTCTTGTGCCAATTCTGAGTACATTTTCGACACTGCAAGCCACGTGGATTTTAAAATTAGATCTACATTTTCAACTTTTTCGGGTGTTTTTTTTGTCATAATAAATAGTAATGTGGTTATGTCAAATATAAAAAATATTATGCATGCATAGTATATTTAAATTGTTAAACTTTTGTTAATTACTCAGGTTCAGGTACTTAAAATATATGAAATGCATAATACTATGCATGCATAGTATTTATGGGAAGTGCCTTGAATACGGATTTAGCGAAGGTTATGCAACATTTGCGCGATCTCTGCAAAAGAATGGCACGTATGTTGAAAAGTGTGATTTGAAATTGCCCAAAAGGAACCTTTCCATTCAAAATGATAGGTCGTGAAGTCTTTTTCGAAGTTTTTTTGAAGGAAAGAATAGAGCATTTCTTTTTCCAACGCGGGCGCAGAAATCCGTGGCGGAAGAAATGATTTCGTGAAGTTGAAAAGCTGCGGGTTCAGAAGTTCATCGTGTTTTAAGAGGATATCTTCCGTAATACCGCCGTCCAGTTTTTTGTTGTGGATGATCCACATTTTGTCCGCAAATTCTTTCGCCAAACGCCAGTCGTGCGAGGAAAAAAGGATTAGTTTATTGTGGGTTTTTGCGAGCTTCCGCAGAAGTTTCAAGATGATGATTTTATTTTCTTCGTCAAGGTGAGTCGTCGGTTCATCCAGAATTATTAACGGAGAGTTTTGGGCTAAAGCCCGACCTATAAATGCTTTCTGAAGATTTCCATCGGATAATTGGTGTAACGGAAAATCAAGGTACTGCGTTAAATTTAAGCTTTCGACGATCTCTTCAACTTCTCTTTTATCGGAATTGCTCAATTCAAAATAATACGGATAATGAATGTATTTGCCCAGCGAAACAAGATCTTTCAGCGTATAATTCGCAGGTACAGGCGATTTAGAGAATACCACCGCGATCTGCTCCGCGATTTCTTTGTTCGAAAGCGATTTTACGCTTTTTCCGCCCAACATTATTTCACCTTCCAAACCAGGGATCTGATGAAGAATACTTTTAATTAAGGTCGTTTTTCCCACGCCATTATTGCCGATCAACAGACTGATGTCGCCTAAATCCAGCGCCGCATTAACGCCTTTTATTAAAGGTGTCTTGTAACCGATTGCTGTATTTTTTAATTCTAAAAACATTTTTATTTTGCGTTCACGTTTTATGCAGATTTGTAGGTTTATTTGACCCTCGTACTTTTCAACATCATCATTAAAATAACCGGAATTCCAAAAAGGGACGTGATCACATTCAAAGGAAACTGCGTGGATTCGGAAATGATAGAAAAAAATCCCATAATTAAAATGCCTAAGATCATATTCAAAATCCATTGCTGCCATAATTGTGCAGGATTAAACAGCATTCGACAAAAATGTGGAACCACAATTCCGATGAATAAAATAGGTCCTAAAAACGCCGTTACCGACGCAGAAAGCAGGGAAGAGGCGATGATGACCAGATATTTCAACTGCTTCAAATTGACACCCAAACTCTGCGCGTAAGCTGTTCCTAATGAATTTCCAATTAGAGGTTTGATGGTTTTAAAAGTCAAGAATAAACCGAGCGCTACAATCACCGACAGCACCATAATCTGATTCGTGGAAACCTGATTGTTCGCGCCAAAACTCCACAAAATATAATTTTTTAAACTTTGATTTTCCGCGTAAAATTGTAAGATAGAAACCACGGCGCCGGCCAATGCTGAAACTAAAAAACCAAAAATGATAAGAAAAGATTTGTCCTGAAATCTGCCTGAAAAAAGCAGCAGAATCGCCATCAAAACTAAACTTCCGGCGATAGCCGTAAGGCTTAAAAAACTGTTTTGGAGCAACTCCGGCAAGACCATATCCTGCGAAAAAAAGATATAAAAAGCCACACTTAAACTCGCCACAGATGTAATGCCTAAAACCGACGGTCCGGCCAAAGGATTCTGAAAATATTCCTGCAACAAAAATCCGGAGGTTGGAATGGAAATCCCCGCCAGTAACATTACCAAAACCCGGTTGATGCGCAACTTTGCGATCTGGGAATGTTCGGAAGAAGCAGAGAAAAAATCCGAAAAATTCAAATTTAAAAAACCGATATTCAAGTTCACAATAACCGAAATAACAATTCCGATAAGAATGAAAATGGCGGTAATTTTGAAATTTTTAGTCATAAATCTTTTGGATTTTTAAACAAAGAAAACACCTTCTAAAAAGATGTCTTCTATAAATAAGGGCGCTATAACTATTTAAAAGAATTTAGCTTTTCGGTGAGCATTTCTTCGCTCATCGAACCTAAAGTTTCGTCGGTTTTATCGCCTTTTCTCATGTAAGTAAAGGGGATCGCGCCGCCGTTCCAATTTTTAAAAGTCGATGCGAAAAATTCCGGGGTCAATTTAGAGCCGTCTAAAAGCACAACGTGATTGGACAATCCCTGTTCTTCCGCAAATTTTTTCACCTTCGTGTCCCAGTCCTCTTTTTGGTCCAAATCGACAAAGGTAAATTTCACCGGCTGGCCTTTCATTTCTTCCATCTTTTTCTTGAAATGCGGAATTTCCTGCATGCATGGGCCGCACCACGTTGCAAAAAAGTTGTTCACATAAAGCGTATCGTTATTTTGTTTGCCCATAAATTTGGAAGCTTCGGCAGGCGAAAGTTCTACTTTCTTAAAAGGTACAACTGCTGCGCTGGCTTCATTGGATTCGGATACCGTTATTGAATCTGAAGTTTTGTTTTCTGCATTTTCTACAACATTTGTTTCTTTCTTACAAGAAGCTGCTGTTGCCAGAACCATCAAACCAAAAATTACTTTTTTCATTATATTTTTATTATTTTTGAATCATTATTAATTATGGAAAAACTCTTACCAAAAGCGAAGCAGACTGAATTTCACCGGCTAAAATTAGCGAAAAAACGACAGTTGACCAAAAACATCTTCGCTTTGGAATTCGAAATTCCCGAAATGCTGAAACCCAATTATCGCTTTGAAGCCGGGCAGTATGTCACCTTAAATTATACTTCGAAGGGTGAAGTGGTTCAGAATGATTTCTCCATGACTTCGGCACCTTTTGAAGAGAAAATTACTTTAGGAATCAAGATTAATTACGAGAAAAGTTCCACGCAGGATTTCCTGAATAATTTGGATGTTGGCGACGAAGTAGAAGTATCCGAACCGCGGGGCCGCTTTACCATCGTGGCCAAACCGCACGAATTTCGTACCATCATTGGGTTTGCAAGCGGTATTGGAATTACACCCATTCTCAGCCATTTTAAAAATTTGCTTCATACCGAACCGCGAACGCGGCTTTTCCTTTTTTATGGAAACCGCAAAACGGAAGAGATTGCCTTTAGGGATGAACTCGATGCGCTGGCAAAAAAATATAATGACCGGCTGCAGATTTTCTACTTTTTCTCCCAGGAAATCCCCAGCGATCATCTATTTTATGGCAGGTTAGACGAGAAGAAAGTACGCTTAATCATCAATCAAATTTTGCATTTGGATGATACCGATGAAGAAAGTACCATTTGGGATGCGGTTGATGAAGTCTTAATTTGCGGAAAAGGCGATATGATAAAAGCTATTGCGAACGCCTGCTATAATAACGGAATTCAAAAGAAAAACATTCATTTTGAGCTTTTTGAGGAATATAATGAAGATATTTATCCCGTCGAAAAAGACTTTCCTCTTATAGAAAACATTGAACTGGATTTTAAACTTTATAATAACAATTACAGCACAACTTTAGAAAACAATAAGGAAAAACTGCTGCAACAGCTTTTGATTCAGGAATTTCCCGTGCCTTATTCCTGTAAATCCGGAATATGTGGAAGTTGCGAATGTATTCTGGAAGAAGGCGAGGTAGAACTGCTGGAGAATGAGTATTTAACGGAAAAGGAAGAGAAAGCCGGGAAAATTTTAGCGTGCATGTCGGTAGTTTTAAGCAAGAAAATAAAAATAAATTTCGACCTAATTTGATCATTTGAAAAGAATTTTAGACATACTGAAATCATTTTTTATTCTGGTGGAAATTGGGGTTTTGCTTATGATTTTGGCGAATGTCTGGGTTTTTGCCAGCACCAATGGACGAACATTTACGAAGATTTCTAAAATCCCGCCGCGCGAAACGGCTCTCGTTTTGGGCACGTCGCCGAGAATGAAATCCGGCGTCTCTAATCCTTATTTTACTTCCCGCATGGATGCAGCTGCTCTTCTGTATCACCACGGAAAAATAAAAAAAATCATTGTCAGCGGCGAAAAAAGCCGGGGCTACGACGAACCTTCAGCCATGAAAAACTATCTTGTTTATCAGGAAGGTGTTCCCGAAAGCATTATCACCGAAGATCCGAAAGGTTTTAAAACCCAGACCAGCATCAACAACTGCAAAAACATTTATCAACAAAATGATGTAATCATCGTCTCCCAGGGTTTTCATAATCTGCGCGCCCTCTTTTATGCCCGCAATAACGACATGAATGCGCTGGGTTTCGATGCGCAGGATGTTTTGAGCAATGAAAGTTACTACAGAAATCAATCGCGGGAATTTTTGGCGCGCGTTTACGCAGTTATTTTTTATCTGTTGGGAATTGAGAACAAAGCTTCTGTTTAAGCAAGTTTGGGAAAATTCTTTCGTCTTATTTTTCTGAAAATCTACACAAAAACCTATATTTGTACAAATTAAAATTTTATGCTCGTTATCGGAATTGCAGGTGGCACCGGCTCTGGAAAAACCACGGTTGTTAATAAAATCCTTCAACAACTAAATGCAGAGGGAGTTAATGTGCTTTCGCAGGACAATTATTATCATGACAATCAACACCTTACCCTTTCCGAAAGAGAAGTTTTAAATTACGATCATCCAAAATCCATCGATTTCGATTTGCTGATCAGGCATGTAAAAGATCTGAAAAGCGGCAATCATATCGAACAACCGATTTATTCTTTCGTAACGCATTCGCGCACGGGCGATCACGTTTTGATTGATCCGAAAAATGTACTTATTGTGGAAGGAATTTTAGTGCTTACCAATAAAGAACTTTTAAAAGAATATGACTTAAAAGTTTTTGTTCATGCGGATTCCGATGAAAGGTTGATCCGTAGAATCCGCCGCGACACTCAAGAACGGGGCCGCGATTTGCAGGAAGTTTTGCATCGTTATCAAACCACGTTAAAACCCATGCATCAGGAATTCATCGAACCGTCGAAAAATGAAGCGGATCTTATTGTACCGAATATGAAGCAAAATACCGTGGCGATCGATTTTCTTTCGACGGTAATTAACAATACTTTAAAGAAAACGCATTAAATTTAGTAAAGATTTCATTCTGTTTTTTAGGAATAATACCGCACCGATGAAAGAATTAATTAAAGAAATAAAGCCGAAGACGCCTGCCGTTAAATTTCTTCAGAAATATGTTCTGACCAAATATTTTGTGACTGTTTTTTTATTTTTAATATGGATGGTTTTCTTTGATAATACGTCGTTTTTAGTTGTTAATGAGCTCAATGGGGAAATAAGCAGGTACGAAGAACAGTTGGCTTATTACAAAGACGAGTACCGCAAAAATGACGAGTTCTACAAGAAGTTGATGAACAATAAATCTGAAAAGGAAAAATTTGCGCGCGAAAATTATTTTATGAAAAAACCGAATGAAGAAATCTTTATTTTGGTGGTGGATTCCAGTAATCTAAAGAAAAAATAAACGCAGAAACTCTATAAAATCGGCGTTGATCTAGAAAATAAAGTTGATGGCATTTATCACTAAAAAACATTTAATCTTCTTCACCGTATTTTTCTCTATTACGTTGATCGGACTGGTGATCAACCATTACCTCGGATTCGGCGAAAAAGAAAATGTTTTTAACGCTGTTTTTTATTCGCAATTATTGAAGTCGGCAGTTATTTCTGCTGCAGTTCTGATGCTTTTAATAATTAACATTAAGAAGAAAGTGTGGTAACATTCTTTAGAGAAGAAGTTCTGAATATCTTAATATTTATAGTTTTAATAATTTACGCAAATGTTTAAAAATATTACACTTCGAGACTGGGAAAATATTGTTCAGAAGCAACTGAAAACAGACGATATTTATGCTGTTCTGTCCAAAGAAAATCTGGAAGGAATTCAGGTTAAACCCTATTACGCTTCGGTGGCAAAACCCTTAAATAATCTGCCTAAAATTGAAGAGTCTACGCATCTTGTCTCCAATTATCACGAAAGTTCGGAAGAAAATGTTTTTGCATTTCTGCTCAACAATAACGTCGAAAATTTAACGGAGAAAGTGATTTTTGTTAATAATAAGGATCTCGCGGAACATATTTCTGTGGTAGAAACGAACCGCTATTTTTCTTTAATCGACATTTTTTCGGAGGACGAAAGCGGGGAAATCAGGGAACAGTTGGGAAAAGAACTTTTGGCGAAAAATTTTGAAAAAAATATCTGCATCGACATTGCCCTCCATCAGAACGCAGGCGCAACTATCACGCAACAATTGGCGGTAGGCCTGGCAAAAGCAAAAGACATAACGGAAATTTTTGGCGCCGAAATTTTAACAAAAATTATTTTTAAAGTTGCCCTTGGCGGAAACTATTTCTTTGAAATCGCTAAAATCAGAGCCCTAAAATTACTATATAACCAGTTTTCCAAAGAATTTGGTTTGGATGAAATCCCTTACATTTTTGCAGAAACTTCGCTGCGAAATAAATCGACGGCCGATGCGGAAAACAATCTGATACGTTCCACGCTGGAACTTTCTGCCGGCATGATCGGAGGTGCAGACGCGGTTTATACGAATAATTACAAGATTGAAAATTCATCCTCGCTGTCTGAAGAAATTTCCTTTAAGCAGCAGATTGTTTTAGCGTATGAAAGTATAATTAATGTTTTCGATGATGCCGGGAACGGAAGCTACTATATCGAAGATCTCACGCAGCAGTTTGCAGAAAAAGCCTGGAAAGTATTTCTGAAAATGGAAGAAGAAGGCGGATACTGCGAACTTCTGAAATCCGGTAAAATTCAAAAAACCATTTACGAACAAGCTTTAAAAGAGCAGATTTGGGTGGAAGAAGGCAAAATAAAAATCATCGGTGTGAATCTTTATCCTACACTGGAAAAAAGAAGACTGCCGCGCAAATGTACGACAGCAGTGAGATTAAGCCCATGCGGCTGGCGGAAATGTTCGAATAAGTTTATCACGAATGCGCATATTTATTAGTAATACTACCTAATTCGTGAATGATTATTAGAAATTAATAATTCTCTTCCGCATCAAGCAATTCTTGCATCCGTGGCACAAGAAATCGCGTGAAATCCCCAGCAAAATATTAGAAAAATAAAAGTGGAGAAAAAAATTCTCACTCCGGAAGTTCAAATCTTTATCGATGCAAATCTACACTCCGATTTGCATTCTTTGTTGCTGAAAAAATCGCCCTTTCCCGAAATTTCGATGCACGAAATTGTGCAGCAGATTAAAGGAAAAAAAGTGGCGCAAAAAAAGTTTCCTTTTTTACTTAAAGAAGGAATCGTCTTTCCGCCGAATCTGAATTTAGAACAGGCTTCCTCGCAATCCACCGCAGAATACAAAGCGAAAAATGTAGAGGGCAAAACATTTTTGGATCTTACCACAGGATTTGGCATCGACGCGTATTTTCTGTCTCAAAATTTTACAGAAGTAACATTGGTGGAACAAAATAGCCCGCTTTTGGAAACCGTAAAACACAACTGGACGATTTTAGAAAGAAAAGCCGCCTTCCTCAACGAAAATCTGGAGGAATTTTTAAAGAAAAATACGGCAAAATTCGATGTCGTTTATGTTGATCCGGCCCGCAGAGACGATAACAAAAACAAAAAATTCCTGCTCGAAGATCTTTCGCCCAATCTGCTCGAGATTCAGGGTCAACTTGCCGAAATATCATCGCAAACGATCAGCAAACTTTCCCCGTTGATTGATATTTCTTACCTGATTTCTGTTTTGAAAAATATATCAAAAATCGAAATTATCGCCCTAAGAAATGAGGTTAAAGAATTGCTGGTTTACATAGAAGGTGATGCGAAATTACACGATGTAAAAATTTCCTGCATCAATCTGGAAAGTGACGACGCGGATTTTACGTTTAATTTTCAGGAAGAAAAAACGGCGGTTTCCCTCTTTTCGGAGCCCAAACAATTTCTTTATATTCCAAATAATACAGTTTTAAAATCCGGCGCTTTCAACTTGGTTTCCGAAAAATTCAGCCTGAAAAAACTTCATCCCAACACGCATTTTTATACCTCAGATGTTGTGTTGAATCATTTTCCGGGTAGAATTTTAAAGATTGACACCGTGGATTCTAAAGACATTAGCAAAGGCGGGAAGTACAACATCATCTCGAAAAATTATCCTTTAACGCCGGACCAAATTAAAAAGAAATACAAAATTTCTGATGGCGGAGATTTCTATTTAATTTTTACGCAAACGCAGAAAGGAAAGATTATTTTAAAATCTCAATAATTTTTTTGTAGAAAGGGGCAATATTCCTTACTTTTGGGCAATCAAAAATTTTAGAATGAAAAAATTAATTGTAGGCGTAGCTTTCGCGAGTGTTGTTGTTAGCTGTAAAAAAATTCAGGCCGGTTCAAATCACGGTGTGTTAAAAGCAGAAGAAAACGCGGGAAGATACAGCGATGATGTAATGAGCGACGAAGCTACAGCGAAATATGACGCGATGCATGGAAGTGCAAATGCAGCATCGAACGACACTACAAAAGCTACCGGGATGCAAACAGCACCCGCAAAAATGGATTCCGCAAAAATCGTAACACCTACTTCCGTTACTGCCGCGCCCGAAGCGAAATAGAATATTTAAAAATAAGATAAAACCTTAATGTCTTGCTTCGGCGGGACATTTTTTTTATTTTTACAAGATTCGACTTTAAAATTCTTAAAATATTAAAATGAAAGAAACCTTAAATTACATTCAGGAGAACAAGCAGCGTTATGTTGAGGAACTTTTTGAATTATTAAAAATTGCTTCGATCTCCGCAGATCCTGCCTATAAAGATGAAGTTTTGAGATGTGCCGACGAAGTAGCAAAATACCTGAAAAATGCGGGTGCAGATGACGTTGAAGTTTGCCAAACTGAGGGTTATCCGATTGTTTTTGGGCAAAAACTGATCGATCCAAAATTGCCCACGGTTTTGGTGTACGGTCATTACGACGTTCAGCCACCGGATCCGTTGGAATTATGGACAAAACCACCTTTCGAACCGTATATTGAGAAAACAGAAATTCATCCCGAAGGAGCCATCTTTGCCCGCGGATCGGCCGACGATAAAGGACAGTTTTTTATGCATATTAAAGCCTTTGAGGCGATGATGAAAACAGATACCTTACCATGTAACGTTAAGTTTATTTTGGAAGGCGAAGAAGAAGTAGGCTCCAAAAGTCTGGAGGCTTTTGTGAAAGAGCAAAAAGAAAGACTGGCTTGCGACGTGATCTTAATTTCCGATACACATATTTATTCTAACGAACAACCCACGGTTACGACAGGGCTTCGTGGTTTAAGCTATGTAGAAGTCTCGGTGGAAGGACCGAACAGAGATCTGCATTCCGGCTTATACGGCGGCGCGGTTCCGAACCCAATCCATGTGCTTTCGCGCATGATCGCAAACTTGATCGATGAAAATGGACACATTACAATCGACGGATTTTATGATAATGTGGATGTGGTTTCCGAGGAAGAAAGAGCGGAAATGAACAAACTGAAAGACGATTCCGAAAGTTTTAAAAAATCAATTGGTTTAAATGGAGTAGAAGGCGAAAAAAACTACACTACTTTAGAAAGAACTTCAATCCGCCCGACGTTGGACTGCAACGGGATTTGGGGTGGCTACATCGGCGAAGGCGCGAAAACGGTGATTCCGTCCAAAGCTTTTGCGAAGATTTCCATGAGATTGGTTCCGTATCAAACTCCGGAGGAGATTACCGAAAAATTCACGAAATATTTTGAAAAAATAGCGCCTGCAAATGTGAAAGTTAAGGTAACGCCGCACCATGGCGGCATGCCATACGTTTTGCCCAGCGATACGAAAGAATTCCGCGCGGCTAAAAAAGCTATGGAAACTGCCTTCGGAAAAGAAGTCCTTTCGTACAGAAGCGGCGGCAGTATTCCGATTACGGCCATGTTTGAAGAGGTTTTGCAAGCAAAATCCGTGTTGATGGGCTTTGGTTTGGATTCGGATGCCATTCATTCACCAAACGAACATTACGGGCTGTACAACTTCTATAAAGGAATTGAAAGTATTCCGCTTTTCTTTGAGAATTACGCGACAGTTTAAACTAAAAATTACACCAATCTCGATAAAAGTTGATTAACATTGTGTTTTTCAACTTTTTTTTAATACTTTCGTGCTCAATAAAAAACAAAATCTTTATTATGAAAAAAGTTTACTTATTAGGCGCAGTCTTTTTTGCCCTTTTTGCTAATGCACAAGAATTTGCTGCGGTTAGTTCATCCCCATCATCTAATGTTTCGCCGACTAAAGCTCCTGGAGTTATTTATTCGCAGCCAATTGAGGGTACCTCTGGAATTGTTTCCGACGTGTTAAGCAATGGCAATTACGTTGCGGCCGCAGACGATTTTATCTTAACTGATAACAGTGTGGTTTCCCGGATTACCGTTACTGGTTTTCAAAATCAAGGAAATTTAGAAACGGTAGTTTCAACTGGTTTGATCATGTACATTTACACCGATGCAAACGGAATGCCTTCTGGAAACCCCACCGATGCAGCACAAACACCAGTTGCTAAGATCGATCTTTCTAAATCTTCTCCTGCATACAGTTTAGTAAAAACAGGCAGCACCTATGCTTACTCCGTTAATATTCCATTGGCTTTAGGAAAAGGCATATCCTTAAATAAAGATACAACGTACTGGTTGGTTTTTGCCGCAAAAACAAATCTTTCAGCTTATACAGGCGCAACCAGATTTAACTGGTATACAGCGGCAAGAGTTGGTAATAAAGCGAAACTAATCGATCCGAGCGATGCATTTCAGGCAGGCGCAACAAATTGGACAGATATTTCTGAATTAACAGAGGATGCATCTTTTGATGGTTTGACTTTCACTATTGAAGGTGAAACAGCACTAGGAACAGGGGAAATCTACAATTCTAACAAGGTAAGTATCTCACCTAATCCAACTTCAGATTACCTGAACTTTAACGCGAAAGTAAAATCAGTTCAGATTATTGATGCTGCGGGAAGAAATGTTTCTTCAGCAAAAGTAACAAACAACCAAGTGGATGTAAGAAACCTTGCAAAAGGCGTTTATATTGTTAAGTTTGAAACTGAAAAAGGTACACAGACTGAAAAATTCATCAAGAAATAATTAAACAGATAATGTTTGTTAGGAAACGCCTCGATTAGAGGCGTTTTTTTTTGAACTTGTTCCAGAAAATATATTTTCATCAAATAATGTGTAATAGACACGTAAATCAAATATTTTTTATATTTTTGATGAAATTTAAATCAATTTATTATGAAAAGACTTTTACTTATTGCATCCTTAGCTGGATTATCCTTCGCAAGTGCTCAAACCAACGTGTACAGTTATGGTTTTGATGCGGCCTTTACCGCCCAATGGACTTTAACAAATCAAAGTTCCCCAAGCACCTCAACACTTTGGTCCAAAGCTTCCTACACTTCAACATCGGCTGCTATTTTTGGAAGTACGCCACCTGCGCTTCCGAAAGGACAGGACGGTACCGACAACACCTTCGCGATCGTGAATTATACCAGTACATCAGGTGCAGGAACGATAAGTAACTGGCTAATCACCCCTACAGTAAACGTACAGGATGGTGACGTTGTAAGTTTCTACACAAGAAAAGGAACCGATGGAGCTACCGATTATGCAGATCGTTTGGAACTTCGCTACAGCACTGCCGCTACAACGGTAAATCCTAGTGGAGGAAGCGCAGGTCTGGGATCTTTTACAAACCTTGGAGTAACGGTTAATCCGAATTTACAAACAGGTTTCGTTTATCCGCAAGTATGGACCAAGTACTCCTTCACCGTTGCTGGTGTAGGTGCCACTCCGGTTGCTACCAAATTTGCGTTTAGATATTTTGTAACAAGTGGAGGTCCTAGCGGTAACAATTCAGATATCATCGGTATTGATACATTTTCTGTAGACCGTCCAGGTTTAGCGGTTAGCGATTCTTCAACTTCAAAACTGGCACTTTATCCTAACCCTACTTCGGATTATTTATATTTTAGTGCTGATGTAAAATCAGTTCAGATTTTTGATGCTGCCGGAAGAAACGTTTCTTCAGCAAAAGCAGCGACCAACAAGGTAGATGTAAGAAACCTTGCGAAAGGAGTTTACGTTGTTAAGTTTGAAACTGAAAAAGGTACGCAGACTGAAAAATTCATCAAGAAATAATTAAACATATAATGTTTGTTAAAAAGCGCCTCTATTCGAGGCGTTTTTTTTATATTTAAGAATTAAATTATTATCATGTTTCAAAATAAAGTAGCTTACATTACCGGCGGCACAAAAGGTATAGGATTTGGAATTGCAAAAATTCTGTCCAATCAGGGAATTAGAGTCGCGATCAGCGGCAGAAAACAAGAAGATGTGGAAAAAGCGGCTGCAGAAATTTCCAGTGATGCTTCGAAAGTTTTAGGTATTGTTTCAAACGTAAGGAATTTCGAGGCGGAAGAAAAAGCGGTTTCGGAAATTAAAAACCATTTTGGTCAGCTCGATTATGTGGTTGCTAACGCCGGTATGGGCGTTTTCAAACCCGTGGATGAACTCTCAGTAGAAGAATGGAACGACATGATTGAAACTAATCTGACAGGACTTTTCTACACTTTGAAAGCCTCCGTAGAAGAATTAAAGAAATCGGAGGGCTATTTCATCAGCATTTCCAGTTTGGCAGGCACAAACTTTTTCGAAAAAGGTTCGGGTTACAACGCGTCCAAATTTGGCGCGGTAGGATTTACGCAGGCTGCCATGATCGATCTCCGGAAATATAATATTAAAGTTTCTACCATCATGCCGGGCTCGGTCTCGACCAATTTTAACGGCAATGAACCCTCTGAAAAAGATTCCTGGAAAATTCAACCCGAAGATTTAGGAAATTTAGTCCTGGATATTTTCAAAATGAATCCACGGTCTTTACCCAGCAAAATCGAAATTAGACCCTCTAAACCAAATAATTAGTCTTTTTCTTTATTATGCAAATAATATATTTTCTGCAGAATATATTATGCATGCATAGTATAATTTTTTATCTTTACAAAACTTAAAAGAATAGAACCAAAATAAAATTGAAAGGTCTATTCCGACGAAAATTTATTAAACTTCGACAAATGAAAATATTAGTGTGTATCAGTAGTGTCCCGGATACTACATCAAAAATTAACTTTACGGCAGACAAATCTGCGTTCGACAAAACCGGCATTCAGTGGGTAATTAATCCCTTGGACGAATTTGCCCTAACGAAAGCTATTAAATTACAGGAATCGCAAGGTGCGACAGTTACAGTACTCAATGTGGGCGAGGCCATTACAGAACCTGTGATCAGAAAAGCGCTGGCGATTGGGGCGAACGATGCGGTAAGAATTAATACAGAACCTAAAGACAGTTATTCTGTCGCAAAAGAAATTGCGAATGTGGCGCAAACAGGCGGTTATGATATGATTCTTTGTGGTAAGGAATCCATCGATTATAATGGCGGTTCGGCGCCGGGAATGGTCGCTCAACTGCTCGGTCAGCCTTTTGTAAACGCGTGCGTTGGTTTGGAGGTGAATGGCGCTGAAGCCACTGCTGTTCGCGAAATCGAAGGCGGAAAAGAAACAATTTCCGTAAAACTGCCCGCTGTTATCGCCGGACAGAAGGGAATGGTCGACGAAAAAGATCTCATCATCCCGAACATGCGCGGAATTATGTCGGCGAGATCGAAACCTTTACAGGTTTTGGAAGCATCGTCTTCGGAAGTGAAAGTAGAAGGGGTTTCGTACGATTCGGTTCCGCAAAGAGCAGCTGTAAAGATGGTTTCTGCAGATAATCTCGACGAACTTGTGAGATTACTTCACGAAGAGGCAAAAGTAATTTAAGGTAAAATTCAAATTTAAAATTCAACAAAATGGCAATATTCGTATATGCGGAAAATATAAACGGAATTTACAAGAAAGCAGCCTTTGAAGCGGTTTCTTATGCAAAGGCGATTGCAGATCAAGCCGGTGATACGGTGACGGCAATCACCGTAAATCCCACAGATTCTTCCGATTTATTATATAAGTACGGTGCAACCAACGTCATCAAAATTAAAGATGATGGTTTAAAAAATTTCAGTGCTAAAGCTTACGCTCAGGCGGTTAATGAAGTGGCAAACGGAAACACACTCGTATTTCCCCACACCACAGACGCGTCATCCATCGCACCGATGCTGGCAATTATGAAAGATTTTTCTTTAATTACCAACGTTTTGGAAGCACCGGAAAGTCTTTCGCCCTTTCAGGTGAAAAGAAGGGCTTTCTCCGGAAAAGGATTCATGCACGCCAAAGCTGATGCAGCAGGGGTAATTGTAACCGTTTCTCAGAATGCTTATGGCGTAAAGGAAAACGCAGTGTCCGGGTCGGAAGAAGTGAAAGAACTGTCTGTTGCAAATGAAGACACAAAAGTAGTTTCTCACGAACAAAGCTCCGGAAAATTAGATCTAAAGGAAGCAGAAATTGTGGTTTCTGCCGGCCGTGGAATGAAAGGTCCGGAAAACTGGGGAATGATCGAAGATTTAGCGGAACTTTTGGGCGCGGCAACAGCGTGTTCAAAACCGGTTTCCGATATTGGTTGGAGACCTCACTCCGAACACGTGGGACAAACTGGAAAAGCAATTTCTCCTAATCTCTACATTGCGGTCGGAATTTCAGGTGCAATTCAGCATTTGGCGGGCGTCAATTCGTCGAAAACGATTGTCGTCGTTAACAGTGATGCGGAAGCACCTTTCTTTAAATCTGCAGATTATGGCGTAGTAGGAGATGCCTTTAAAATCATCCCCGAATTAACGCAGAAAATTAAAGCGTTAAAAGGATAAAAAAATATTGGTAACAGTATTGAAAACGTCGGAGAAATCCGACGTTTTTTTATATCCTAAATTAAAGGAGTTGGATTTTGGCTTCCAAAATAATATTTAGCTAAGTACGGATAAAAAAGATTAATTTTACGTAAGAACCGAATGATTAATTAAAAGTTTTCCGATGGACGTGTTTATTTGGAACATGGCAATCTCGTTCCAGCTGCTTTTTATCGTTATAAGTGGAGTCATCTTTATTTATATCGGCGAAAAAAGCTTCAAGTATTATGTTCTCTACAACATATGCCTCGTTTTGTATTTGTTAAGCCGCAATGATTCCAATTATTACAATTTTCAACATATCATTTCAGATTTTATGGGCACGGCGAATGCTGAAGTGTTTATGCACCTGCTCAATTTTTTTATTCAGGTTGTGTTTTATGCATTGTACAGTATTTTCGCCCTTTATTTTCTTGACCTGGATAAAAAAGTTAAAAAATTCTTCTTTACAGTCATCTGGATTCTTCGCGCATTAATCGCGGTTTTTTTCCTTTTTGCGGTGGTTTGTTTTATCCTGAAAAATCCGAATCTCTATATCGGTCTTTACTCCTTTATTTTTCTTCCTGTGATGCTGGGCGTATTTTTCATCAGCGTTGTACGCGCGTTGCAGCATTCCGGGAAGCATAAGGAATATTTTCTCTTTGGCGTTTGTACGTACGTCTTTTGTGCGCTTGTCGCCTTTTTCGGCACTTTTATTCCATCCTTACACATCAAAAATCCAATTTCATTTTTCTACGTGGGAATTGTCTTCGAGACCATTTTTTTTAGTCTGGGCCTTGCCTTTAAAATTAAATTGATAAATGATGAAAAAAACAGGGTAAGCAATCTGGTTTTAAAACATAAACACCAGCAGCAGATCAGCAAACTGAAAGGATTGCTGGAGGGCGAAGAAAAGGAAAGAAACCGGATTGCGGCGGAACTTCACGACGGAATTGCCGGCGACTTATTTGCCCTTAAATTTAATGTTGCCAATTTAAATCGTGCGGAATATGGTGCGCAGTACGAAGAAATTCTGACGGAAATTTCGCAGATTATCGATAAATCATGTGTCCAGATCCGCGAGATTTCCCATAATCTGTCGCCCTCAACCATAACCAATTTTGGTCTCCTGCAGGCAGTTCACGATTATTGTAAAAAAGCGGCGAAGATCTACAACATCAAAATAGATTTTGCTTTTTCGGGGGAAAAGATCGACCTCGGTACCGCCAACGAAACTCATATTTACCGCATTCTTCAGGAGCTCATTAATAATATTGTAAAACATTCTGAAGCCAGTTCTGCGCAGGTCCTTATCGAAAATTATTCTTCGAAAATGACCATTAGTGTGAAAGACAATGGCAAAGGTTTTTCCCCGAAAATGTTCTCGAACGGCATTGGTTTAAATAATATCGAATCCCGCATCACTTTTCTGGAAGCGGTGCTGAATAAAGTAAGCGACCACCGGGGAACTTCCTATACCATCGATTTTGACGCTGATAAAATACGTAAAGCCTGATGTTTCTCAGAAATTGGAAAAAGATTCCAATTAAATTATTGAATTTAAATCCCTAATCTAAAAAATCATTTATATTTGTAGCTATGGATTACAAAAGACTAATCATACGCGGTATTTCTTACAGCCAAACACAGTCTGGAGCCTATGCGCTCCTTTTAGAGCACGAAGAAAGCAACGTTAAATTGCCCGTAGTAATAGGAAATTTCGAGGCGCAGTCAATTTCTTTAGGTTTAGAAAAAGATATTCACCCTCCACGCCCTTTAACACACGATTTGTTTGCAAAATTTGTAACCTCTGCCAATTATACGCTGACTTCTGTTATTATTTACCAGATCATCGACGGCGTATTTTTTTCCAATATCAATTTCAAAAATAACGACAACGAGGAGGAGCTTATATTGGATGCCCGAACTTCGGATGCTGTGGCGATGGCAGTTCGTTTTGAAGTACCCATTTACACAACGCAACAGGTTTTGAGTGAGGCCGGAATTCTTTTGGAACTGGATAATCCTGCAACGATAGACGAGAATTTTTCTCCGCTGGAGGCTGAAGGCAATTTGGCATCGTTTCCTTTGGAAGATCTCCATAAACTCCTGGAGGATGCGGTGAAAGATGAAGATTTCGATGCAGCGCTGGAAATTCAACAGGAAATTAAAAGAAGAAATAAAAAAATAGAATAAAATTTGATAAAGAAATTATGAATTTAAAATTACGACTTACCGTACTCTCTTTTCTGCAGTTTTTTGTTTGGGGAGCCTGGCTCATTACCATCGGAGTTTATTGGTTCGGCACAAAACAATGGGGCGGCGAAGAATTCGGAAAAGTTTTTGCAACTTTAGGAATTGCTTCTCTTTTAATGCCTGCAATAACCGGTATTATTGCTGACCGCTGGATTAATGCAGAAAAACTGTTTGGTATTTTACATATTTTATACGGTATTGTTTTATTTTTCCTGCCTTCCGTAACAACTCCCGACAACTTTTTCTGGGTCATGCTTCTTGCTATGATGTTCTATATGCCCACCATTTCGCTGTCCAATTCAATTGCGTACTACGTTTTAAAAAATAACGATTACGATGTTGTAAAAGTCTTTCCACCCATTCGCGTGTGGGGAACGATTGGATTTATTGCAGCCATGTGGATCACCAATTTAACCGGTAACAAAGCATCCGGAAACCAGTTTTATATCGCCGCTGTGGTCGCTATCATTTTAGGAATATATGCCTTTACATTACCGAAATGTCCGCCCCAGAATTTGATTCCCGCAAATGCGAGTTTGTCTGAAAAATTAGGCCTAAATGCTTTCTCTTTGTTTAAAGATTACAAAATGGCCTTGTTCTTTTTCTTCTCCATGTTCCTCGGTGCTGCGCTGCAGTTGACCAATATGTATGGAGATACGTATCTGTCGGATTTTGGGAAGATCCCTGAATATGCAGACAGTTTCGTGGTGAAAAGATCAACTTTAATTATGTCTATCTCCCAGATTTCCGAAACACTTTTCATTCTCGCAATTCCCTTCTTTTTGAGCCGATACGGAATTAAAAACGTGATGCTCATCTCCATGTTTGCGTGGGTTTTGCGCTTCGGTCTGTTCGCTTATGGCGTTCCGGTGGGCTTTGGTCTCGGATTAATTGTCCTGTCGTGTATCGTTTATGGCATGGCGTTCGACTTTTTTAATATTTCGGGGTCTCTTTTTGTAGAAACTACAACCGATTATAAAATCCGTTCTTCCGCTCAGGGGCTTTTTATGATGATGACAAACGGTTTTGGCGCCATTGCCGGAAGTTTGGTAAGCGGTTGGCTCATTCAAAAATATTTTTCTCTCCCGAATGGCGATAAAATGTGGCACGAAATCTGGCTCGTATTTGCCGCTTACGCTTTGGTTATCGCGGTTTTGTTTGCTGTAATGTTCAAGCATAAACATGATCCGGCAGTTCTTGCAGAAGTACGACATTAGAAAAAAGATACTAAAAAACGATCAAAACACACTTTTCGAAAAGTGTGTTTTTTTTTGTAATTTGCGTACTCAATAAAATTAAATAAAAGGTAATGAAAGAAGTATTTATCGTATCGGCCGTAAGAACACCCATGGGAAGTTTTCTGGGTAGCTTGGCAACGGTTCCGGCTACAAAATTAGGTTCAACAGCCATTAAAGGCGCATTAGAAAGAATAAATCTCGATCCGAAATTGGTTCAGGAAGTTTATATGGGCAATGTTCTGCAGGCAGGCGAGGGCCAGGCCCCAGCGCGCCAGGCAGCTCTGGGCGCAGGTTTGTCTAACGAAACACCTTCCACAACCATCAACAAAGTCTGCGCTTCCGGAATGAAAGCCGTTACCATGGCTGCCCAATCCATCAAGGCCGGTGATCAGGATATTATTGTTGCCGGAGGAATGGAAAATATGTCCTCGGTGCCGCATTATTATAACGCCAGAAATGCGACAAAGTTAGGCGATGTGAAAATGCAGGACGGAATGCTTCTCGACGGTTTGGTTGATGTTTACGGAAAAGTACATATGGGCGTTTGCGCCGAAAAATGTGCGGCAGAATATGGTTTTTCGCGCGAAGACCAGGATAATTTTGCGATAGAATCTTACCAGCGTTCGGCCAAAGCCTGGAGCGAAGGAAGATTTAAGGATGAGATTGTTTCTGTAGAAATTCCGCAGAGAAAAGGCGATGCAGTTATTTTTTCGCAAGATGAAGAATTTAAAGCCGTGAAATTTGATAAAATCCCGTCTTTGCCTACCGTTTTTCAAAAGGAAAATGGAACGGTAACCGCAGCAAATGCCTCAACGCTGAATGATGGCGCTTCCGCTTTGGTTTTAATGTCTAAAGAAAAAATGGAAGAGTTAGGCATGAAACCTTTGGCAAAAATTATTTCTTACGCAGATGCAGCGCACGAACCCGAATTTTTCACCACCGCGCCCTCAAAAGCTTTACCGATCGCCTTGAAAAAAGCCGGACTCGAAATTAGCGATATCGATTTTTTCGAATTCAACGAAGCTTTTTCAGTAGTAGGTTTAGCCAACAATAAAATCCTGGGACTGGATGCCAGCAAAGTTAATGTAAACGGAGGTGCAGTTTCGCTGGGTCATCCACTGGGCAGTTCGGGCAGCCGAATTATTGTAACGCTCATCAATATCTTGAAGCAGAATAACGGTAAATACGGCGCTGCTGCAATTTGCAACGGCGGCGGCGGCGCAAGTGCCATCGTTATAGAGAATATTTAATTTTTATAAGCTTTAAAATCAGACCATTAAGAATAAGCAGTGATTTTTATCCTGAATTCTTAATGGTTTTTTTATTTTTGTTCAACTAATTTTTTCCAAAATGCCAGAAAACGCAGATTTGCAGACGCCAAACATCAAGAATAATCCAAAAATCATGAAAGCTTGGGCTTTGTATGATTGGGCAAATTCTGTTTATTCTCTCGTCATTACTTCCACCATTTTCCCTATTTATTATTCCATTTTAACCACCGCTTCGGAACGGAGTGAGTATGTAAAGGAAACAGGCCACTGGATTAAAGTTCCGGTGCGCCACATGATCACCGTTTTTGGCAAAGAATATCAACCAGATGCAATTTACGGGTACTCTCTCACCATTTCCTTTTTAATTGTGGTTTTGCTTTCTCCCATCCTATCTTCGCTGGCAGACACCATCGGAAACAAAAAATCTTTTCTGCAGTTTTTCTGCTATCTGGGCGCGACATCCTGTATGGGACTGGCGATGTTTACAGGTATGCAAAACGTTTTCCTCGGTTTGCTGTTCAGTATTACGGCGAGTGTCGGTTTTTGGGGGAGTTTGGTTTTCTACAATTCGTTTCTTCCCGATATTGCGACGCCGGATAAACAGGATGCGCTTTCCGCGAAAGGCTATGTTTACGGTTATATCGGGTCGGTAGTATTGGTGGTAATCTGTTTGGTCCTGATACAGGTTTTTGCAAAAAATCCGGAAGAAGCAAAATTATACACACGAATCTCTTTTCTGCTCACCGGAGCCTGGTGGTTTGGTTTTTCCCAATATACCTTCAAACATTTGCCACAGTTTGGCAATGTGAAAGATCAGCTGCCGAAAGATTTGGTATTGCTGAATTACAAAAACATTTTTCAGGCGCACGAAGAACAGGGTGGTGTTTGGGCAGTACTGAAGGATAACGTTAATTTTTATCTGGATGTTGTAAAAGAAAGTTTTCACGAACTTTTCAAAGTTGGAAGAACGCTTTTCGCAGACCGGAATTTGAAATTTTTTCTTTCGAGTTTCTTCTTTTACAGCGTTGGAATGCAGACGATCTTCTTGATGGCGACGTTGTTTGGAAAAAGCGAAATCAATCTGGAGCAGGATAAATTAATCTTAACGCTTTTGCTCATTCAGATTGAAGCGATAATCGGTGCGTTGTTTTTTTCATGGCTTTCCCGAAAAATTGGAAACAAAAACGTAATTTCTATCGCAATCGTATTGTGGATTGTGGCGTGTTTATCAGCCTATTTCCTGAACAAAGAAAACCCGAATGTCGAAACGCAGTTTTTTGTGATAGCCGGAATTATTGGTCTTGTGATGGGCGGTTTGCAGGCGATGTCGCGTTCCACCTATTCCAAACTGTTGCCGGAAGACTCGATGGATAATACGACGTTCTTCAGTTTTTATGATGTACTCGAAAAATTAGCCATTATTTTAGGAACGTTTATTTTTGCAACCATGATCGAACAATATCATAATATGCGGTACGCAGCCTTGTCGATGTCTTTATTTTTCTTTATTGGGTTGATTTTGATTCGGTTTTTAAAAGTGAAAATGAACAAAGAAGCAGCGGTGAATTAAGCAGATAATCATCAGCACTAATGGTCTCTGTTTTGCTAAACACACCGTACTTCAGCTAATAAAAATTTTCTTAACTTTGCAACTGAAAATCAGTGGATTAAATTAGAACATGACAAATCCTTTATTTTACGCAAAAATACTTTTGTTCGGTGAATACGGCATTATTGAAGATTCACAGGGGCTTACTTTACCGTACAGTTTTTATAAAGGTGCACTAAAATTTTCCGAACTCGAAAACGATTTTGAAAAAGAATCTAATGTTTCGCTTCAAAATTACGCCGTTTACTTAAAGGATTTAAAACTTCCCGAGTCTTACCAGATCAGCATTTCCAAATTCCAGAAAGACATTCGTGCCGGACTTTTCTTCGATTCGAATATCCCGCAAGGTTATGGCGTTGGAAGTTCCGGTGCCTTAGTTGCCGCTATTTTCGAAAGATATTCTATTCGAACGTATCTCCCGGAACATATATCAAAGGACGAACTGAAAGATCTTAAAAAAGTCTTTGGCGAAATGGAAAGTTATTTCCACGGAAAAAGTTCGGGCATCGACCCGCTGATTTGCTACATGAATCTTCCCATTCTTATTGAAAACCGCGAAAACGTTAATAAAGTTGCTATTCCGGCGAGTGAAGAAGGAAAAGGCGCGATTTTTTTAATCGATTCTGGAATGACGGGCGAAACCGGACCAATGGTACAGATTTTCTTCGAAAAAATGAAAACCGAAGGATTCCGCAAAACAATGAAAGAAGAGTTCATTCGCTACAACAACGCTTGTATCGACGCTTTTCTAAAAAAAGAAATGACGCCGCTCTTCCGAAATTTAAAAAGTCTTTCCGTTTGGGCGTACGAACATTTTAAACCGATGATTCCCGAAAGTATTTACAAGGCCTGGAAAAATGGTCTCGATACGAACGCCTATTATCTGAAACTCTGCGGAAGCGGAGGTGGCGGTTATATTTTAGGTTTTACCAAAGATTATGAAAAAGCTGAAAAAATGCTGGACGGCTTTCACAAAGAAGTGATTTACAGATTCTAAAAACTAAGTCGGAATATTTGAAAATTGTTTTATTCTTATTCGGCTTAATTTTATGAAAAACCCTTTATTTTACCGTATTTCACAACTTATAGGTTTCCTTTTGGGAGCCCGTGTTTTTGTTGCCTTACTGCTCACTTTTGCACTTTATGTATCCACTTTTTTTCTTTTCAACACCGAAGAGAGTTTGCGCAATTTTGTTTTCGATTTTAAAGTTCACGGGATCATATTTTGCACGGTATTAAGTATTTTGGCGGGGGGATTATCAACCAGTTTTACGACCGCGAGAAAGACCAGCTCACGAAGCCTTTTCGGACGAGAATCCAAAGTTTTTTAAAGCAGAAATATTTTCTTTACGCCTATTTAATTTTAAATTTAATTTCGCTTGGCACTGCGTTTTTAATTTCGCCGCGCGTTTTCTTTTTTTTCTTATCTACCAGTTTCTCATGTGGTTTTACAGCCATAAACTCAGCAAGATTGTTGTTATAAATAATTTAACCTTCGTTAGTTTAACCGTGTATCCCTTTTTTGGAATGTGGGTTTATTACCAAACTTTTTCGGCTAAAATTTTTCTAATGGCCGTCTTTCTTTTTCTCATTTTGATTATGATCGATATGGTGAAAGATCTCTTAACAAAGAACGCAGACAAGATTTTCGGGTACGCAACCGTTCCAAATGTCTTCGGAAATTCAGTTTCTAAGATTATTTTGAGCGTTCTTACCGTTGTTTTAATGATGATTTCGATGTTAATCGTTAGACGCGAAGGAATTCACAATATCATGAACTTGTATTTTGCCGTAGGTCTTTTCGTACTTGTTTTTGCGCTTTACTTACTTTTGGGCAAGCAGAAAAAACACAATTTTTTCGTCCTCAATATTCTCCGCGTCTGGGTTTTCTTTGGGATTCTCGCCATGCTGCTCGACGGATTGATCAACAGATTCTAAAGCGTCTTTCACGTTAATTTTTTTTATCCACAAATTTAATAGGGAAAAATTGTACTTCTGTTTCGCCATTTATTGTTACTTCTAAAAATACCTTATCTTTGCAGATAAATTTTTCAGACAATGAGCAGAGATAGAAACAGTAAGAGCAAACCGAAACGAATAAGCAAGATTTCCAATTCCGGAAGTCCTTCCAAACCTCGTACCCAAAAATCTGCACGACCACGCGTTGAAAAATCCGAAGAGTCTAAAGAACCGAAAGCGCCCAAAGAACCGCGGTTAATGTCGCAATCTGAAGCCAAAAGCTACGAAAAATCATTTGACCGAACGTCTAAGCCTACGGGAAAAAGATCCGGAAAATCATTTGATACGCGCGACAAATACGTGAAAGGCGACAGCAAATTTGGCGGCAAAAAGCTTTTCAAAAATTACGTAAGACCGGAAGACGAAGGTGAAAAGACAAGATCTTTCGTTCAAAAAAGAAGATTCGATAAACTGGCGAAAGAAGTTCCGAAAGAGACAATCCGTTTAAATAAATATATTGCCAACTCCGGGATTTGTTCCCGAAGAGAGGCAGACGAGCTTATAACTCAAGGTTTAGTTGTGGTTAACGGCGCTGTGGTGACCGAAATGGGATACCAGGTGCAAAAAACCGATAAAGTAATTTTCGACGGACAGGGCATTACGCCGGAAAAACCCGTATATGTTCTTCTGAACAAACCGAAAGGTTATATCTCCACGACGAAAGACGAGAAAGCCCGGAAAACGGTGATGGATCTCGTCGCAAATGCCTCGCCGTACCGCGTTTTTCCTGTGGGTAGACTGGACCGCTCGACAACCGGCGTTATTTTGTTGACCAATGATGGTCACATGACTAAGAAGCTGACGCATCCGTCTTTCAACATGAAAAAAATATATCACGTTACGCTGGACCGGAAATTGGATCGTGCGGATCTTAACGCCATTGCAGAAGGAATTCGTTTGGAAGAAGGCGTTGCCGAAGTCGACAGTATTTCTTACATCGAAGGCAAACCCAAAAACGAAGTCGGCATCGAAATCCACATCGGCTGGAACAGAGTAGTACGCAGAATTTTCCAAAGATTGGGCTACGAAGTTGAGTTGTTGGACCGCGTTATGTTTGCAGGACTAACGAAGAAAAACATCAAACGTGGACACTGGCGGATCCTGACTGAACTGGAAGTCAATAATTTAAAAATGATGAGTTCTTAAATTCAAATCAAAAAATAGAAAACCTTCTCTTGCCTGAAGGTTTTTTTCTGAAATTTAATGAATTTTCAAGATCAAAAAAAACTTCCCGAAATTATCGGGAAGTCTTTGTTTTAAACTAATTCGGGAATTGATTAAATTCCGTTTACAATCGTATTTAAAGTAGCCGAAGGTCTCATGGCCTCGTCTGTCTTCGTAAAATTAGGTTGGTAATAACCCCCAATCTCCTGGGTTTTTCCCTGCGCGCCAATGAGTTCTGAATTGATTTTCTCTTCATTTTCCAGCATCGCTTTCGCCACAGGAGCAAATTTTGCTGCGAGTTCTGCATCTTTAGTTTGCTGCGCTAAAGCTTCGGCCCAGTAAAGTGCTAAATAGAAGTGAGAACCTCTGTTATCGATGGAACCTACTTTGCGGGAAGGTGATTTGTCATTGGCTAAAAATTTCTCTGTGGCAAGGTCCAACGCATCTGCTAAAACCTGAGCTTTGCCGTTGTTTTGCGTCTGCGCTAAATGTTCCAGACTTGCCTGCAGGGCCATAAATTCACCCAAAGAGTCCCAGCGTAGATAACCTTCTTCAATAAACTGTTCGATATGTTTTGGGGCCGATCCGCCGGCGCCGGTTTCAAACAAACCACCCCCGTTCATCAATGGCACAATGGAAAGCATTTTTGCAGACGTTCCCAGTTCCAGGATCGGAAAGAGATCGGTTAAATAATCTCTCAAAACGTTACCGGAAACCGAAATTGTGTCCAAACCTTTTCTAAGGCGTTCCAAAGTTAAGGTCATTGCATCCTCGATGTTCAAAATCTGAATATCCAAACCGCTGGTATCGTAGTCCTTCAAATATTTTTCTACTTTTTTAATCATTTCGCGGTCGTGCGCTCTTTGATCATCCAGCCAAAAAATGGCGGGCGTATCGGAAAGTCTGGCTCTGTTAACGGCGAGTTTTACCCAATCCTGAATAGGCGCATCTTTCGTTTGACACATTCTGAAAATATCGCCCGACTGCACCTCCTGTTCCAATAAAATATTTCCTTCTGCATCGGAAACCTTTACTTTTCCTTCCGCTGAAATCTGAAAAGTTTTATCGTGGGAACCGTATTCCTCGGCTTTTTGAGCCATTAATCCAACATTTGGTACCGACCCGATTTTGGTTACATCCAGCGCGCCGTGATTTTTCATATCGTCGATCGCCGCTTGATAAAAACCTGCATAGCTACGGTCCGGGATCATGGCGATGGTATCTTCTTCCTTACCATCTTTGTTCCACATTTTACCGCCACCTCTGATGAGGGCGGCCATGGAAGCATCTACAATAATATCGGACGGTACGTGGAAATTTGAAATTCCTTTGTCGGAATTTACCATGGCAACTGCCGGTCCGTACTGGAAAGCGATCCCAAGATCTGCACGGATGTCCATTTCTTTTTCGTGCCCTTTTATCTTGTCGAAAAGATCCTGCAGGCCGTTGTTCGGATTAATATCAAGTTCTTTAAAAAAATCTGCATATTTTAAGAAAACGTCCTTAAAATACACCTGAACCATTGCACCGAAGATAATGGGATCAGAAACCTTCATCATCGTCGCTTTTAAGTGGCCCGAAAGCAAAACATTATCAATTTTGGCCTCGGCGATCGAATCTGCGACAAAGGTTTTTAAGGCAGAAAGACTCATCGTCGACGCGTCGATAATTTCTTTTGCTTTCAAAGGGGCAAATCCTTTCAGTTCTTTTACGGAACCATCGTTACCAAAAAATTCTATTTTGTACTGGCCTTCTTTTTCAATGGTCACCGATTTTTCGGTCCCATAAAAATCGCCATGGTTCATGTGCACCACTTTCGTTTTCGAATCTGTGCTCCAGGCGCCCATTCGGTGCGGATTGGCTTTTGCGTAATTTTTTACCGCTTTCGGGGCTCTTCGGTCGGAGTTCCCTTCGCGAAGTACCGGATTTACCGCACTTCCCAACACTTTAGCATATTTCGCCTTGATGGCTTTTTCTTCGTCATTTTTAGGTTCTGCCGGATAATTAGGCACTGCAAAACCATGTTTTTGCAGTTCAGCAATCGCCCCGTCCAGCTGCGGTGCAGAGGCCGAGATGTTGGGTAACTTTATAATATTCGCCTCAGGCTTTGTCGCAAGTTCGCCCAGTTCTGCCAGTGCATCTTCCACCTTTTGATCTTCTTTAAGAAACTCCGGAAAATTGGCCAGAATTCTGCCTGCCAGGGAAATGTCTTTTGCTAAAATTTCGATCGCTGCGGTTTTCGTAAAAGCTTTTACAATGGGTAAAAAAGAATGAGTAGCCAACATTGGCGCTTCGTCTGTCAAAGTATAGACGATCTTGGAATTTTCTGACATTATGTTTATTTTTTTATTTAAATTCGAGAATCACAAATTTACTCAAAATTTAATTTTTAAAGGTATTCCCACAGGAGATTTTGGCGAAAGTGTTTCTGCGGGCAGAAAAATTCCGAGGAAATTGAAAAATTTATGGAAATCAACCTTAGCATCGATTACTTCAAAAAAAATCTGTTTTACTATTTTTAAAGGAGGGGAAAACTAAATAAAGTTGAATTCGCCGGAAAGTTTAAGACAAATTTAACCTTTGTTTAAAATCCTTTCCAGCCTAAAATCCCTATTTTTGAGAAACAAAAAAATAATTTTTATTATGGCAGATATTAGCTTACACGGAAACCCGGTGCAGACTTCAGGATCCTTACCCGAAATTGGAAGCACCGTAAAAAACTTTAAATTGGTCAGCAGCGATTTAAAAGACAAAACGAACGAAGATTTCGCGTCCAAAAGAATCATTTTCAACATTTTCCCGAGCATTGATACCGGTGTTTGTGCCGCCTCTGCACGAAAATTTAACGAAGAAGCTGCAGGACTGAACAATACCGTAGTTTTGAATGTTTCCCGAGATTTGCCTTTCGCGCTAAGTCGTTTTTGCGCCGCAGAAGGAATTGAAAATGTAGAAACGCTCTCCGATTTCCGCGGAACTTTCGGCGAGGATTATGGCGTAACCATCACCGATTCGCCAATGGCGGGACTTTTAAGCCGTGCAGTTATTGTAGCAGACGAAAATGGCAAGGTGGTTTACACGGAACAAGTGCCGGAAATTGCGCAGGAGCCTAATTATGAAAATGCATTGAATGCTTTAAAATAAAATCTAAGGATCAATTTTTTAAACCTTGTCTTGCTTTCAAAACTAGACAAGGTTTTTTTTTTAAATTAAACACACAAAATTTTTAGTAAATGAAACGCTCCGGTTCTTCAGATTTACCGCTTCATTACGGCTCCGTTCCACCGTGGCTGTATGAGCGAATGTCGAAACTGGGCCTTTCGGTGATCGAAGTTTTGCTCAGCGATTACGGAAAAGATGAAGTCATCCGCAGATTAAGTGATCCTTTTTGGTTTCAGTGCTTCGGTTCCGTCATGGGAATGGATTGGCATTCTTCCGGCATCACCACGTCGGTTTTGGGTGCTTTAAAAAAATCCATCAATCCAAATTCGAGATCTCTTGGCATATATATCGCCGGCGGTAAAGGAAAATCATCCATACAAACACCTGTAGAACTCT
Organism: Kaistella sp. 97-N-M2; assembly: GCF_021513235.1. Lineage (NCBI taxonomy): Bacteria > Pseudomonadati > Bacteroidota > Flavobacteriia > Flavobacteriales > Weeksellaceae > Kaistella > Kaistella sp. 97-N-M2. Next base: position 2,472,502 of record NZ_CP090976.1, read on the forward strand.
TAAAAATTTCTGAAAACACCGGTTTAAACGGTAATGAACTTGTGCGCGCCAGTAAACTTTCCGCCAAAGTAGATAATACGGCGGTTCAGGATGGCTATCAGTTGTACACGCATAACTTTATATTAACCGATAAAGGAAAGTGGGCCGTTATTCAGCAGGGAATGAATGTAAACGATAAAACCGCACGCCGCTATCATTGGCATTCGGAAAATTTGAAATCTTTTGTTGAAGAGCCGCACACCGGAATTGAAGGAATTAATCAAGGAAAAATCTTAAATCTTACCGCGCAGGCGGCCAAAGAAAGCCGCTCCGGAATTTTAGAGATTTCTCACACCAATTCCGAAAAAATAATGGCGGATTTTGCCCGTTTGATTTTGCCCGCACATCACGATGTTCAGGCCTCTGATGTAGATCTGAAACGTTTGGGTGCATTGCTTTATAAAACGCGCGAAACACAGCCAGAGAATTTTGAAGAATTGCTTTTGTTAAAAGGAGTTGGCCCGCGGACGCTGCAAAGTTTGGCTTTGGTAAGCGAAGTTATTCACGGTTCGCCTTCCCGTTTTCAGGATCCTGCGAGATTTTCCTTTGCGCACGGCGGAAAAGACGGTCATCCGTTTCCTGTGCCTTTAAAAATTTACGACGAAACACTTTCGATCTTACAAAAAGGGATCGAAAAGTCTAAACTCGGGAATTCGGACCAGCTGAAATCGGTGGAAAAACTGCATCAGATGATCGCAAAAGCAGAAGAAAGCTTTCACCCCAACTTTGATATTAATGAGGTGATTGAAGAAGAACGCGCCAATTCCTGGAAATATGGCGGCAGAACGGTTTTCGGTGAGGCCGAAAAACCACATAATCAAAAAGCCATTCAACTCTCTCTGTTTTAAGTAAGAGGCTGTTGTTGCGGGGGAAACCGTAGATCTTACGGATTGCTGGCAAGCAGTTCGCTCTTTCCTCCGGATTACGGCAACGTGCTTGTGCCAATTCCGGAGATATCATAAAAGAACGTAGAATTCTTCCCCAACTTCGGATCTAAATTTTCAACTTTTCATTTTCTTGTCTTAGGGCAAGTTCCCTTTCTTTAAATGGCTTTATCTTTAAACATATTTTGAAGTACTTAACAGCTGTCTGTAATTCCAGCTAAAAAAGGAGTCATTCTTAAAATTTAAATTAAAAAAATTCAATAAAAATAATATTAATAAACACTTATCATGGAAAATCAAAAATTTAATCCGGTGGTCTGGTTTGAGATTTACGTAGACGATATGGAGCGCGCCACGAAATTTTACGAAGAAATTCTTCAAATCAAATTACAGGAAATGTCGGATCCCACGAATGAGGCAATGATTATGAAAGCATTTCCCGGCGACCCGTTCACCTCCGGTGCTTCGGGAACATTAGTTAAAATGGAAGGAATGAAAGCCGGCGGTGGTGGCACAATGGTTTATTTTTTCAGTACAGACTGCAGTATTGAAGAAAGCCGCGTCGAATCCGCAGGCGGAAAGATCTCTCAACCAAAAACATCGCTCGGCGAATACGGGTTCTGTTCCATCGTTACGGATACTGAAGGCAATACATTCGGGATTCATTCGATGCAGTAACGGCTCTAATTAAAATGGATTGCTTAAATTTAACAAAAAAAAACATGAGTCCTATTACTATTGATATTACCATTTTGAAATCCGTCGACAAGGTTTGGGATTATTTTACTAAACCTGAACATATTACAGAATGGAATTTCGCGACCGACGAGTGGGTTTGTCCTGCTGCCAAAAATAATTTTGAGGTCGGCGGCGCTTTCGATTACCGTATGGAAGCCAAAGACGGAAGCTTCGGCTTCGATTATACCGGAGTTTTTGATGAGATTGTACCGCTGAAAAAAATAAATTATCATCTGGATGATGGCAGACAGGTCGAGGTTATTTTTGAAAGCCTCGACCCTGATATGACCAAAGTAACAGAAATTTTCGAACCGGATCCGGAACAACCGCCTCAAATGCAGCGCGAAGGCTGGTACGGAATTTTAAATAACTTTCATAAATACGTCGAAAACAATTAGACCGCAACGCTCCCAAGGAAAAGTTTAAAAATTAATCCGTATTTTTAAAAAAATTACTAAATATGGAGCCCATTACGATTAATATTACGATTTTAAAACCTATAAATCAGGTTTGGGATTATTTTTACATTCCAAAGCACATTGTAAAGTGGAATTTTACGACCCCAAAATGGCATTGCCCGAAAGCGGTAATCGATTTTCGCGAAGGTGGAAAATTTGACTACCGTTTGGAATGCAAAGACAAAAGTTTTGGGTATAATTTCTCCGGAAACATAACTGAAATTAAAGATCAGGAACATGTGAAAAGCCAATTGGACGATGGAAGACTAATCGAAGTACACTTTCGCGCTATCGATCCAAATACCACCGAAGTAACGCAGATTTTTGAACCCGAAGAGCAGTATTCCCGCCAAATGCAGCGCGATGCCTGGTATGCGATTTTAAATAATTTTCATAAATATGTCGAAAATAACTAACCTGATTTGGGCATTTTCCGGTTCCGTTCTTTTTCTGTATTCCTGTTCGAAAGAAGTTAAAAACACTGCAGAGCACGAAGATTCAGCTAGATCGGGGAAAGCTAATTCCTTAAATATTGATCGCAAATCGGGCGCTGAACCGTCCTACAAAAAATATAGCGGAGCCTGGTTTGAGATTGATTATCCGGCCGGTTTTTCGGTAAAAAATTCGCAAAAATCACTCACCAAGAAGGAAGGCTTCGATTCCGCAATCTTTACTTCGGGTGATGACAAAGTTCAGTTTTATGTTTTTTCGCCGCAGTGGAGCGGAGTACCCGCGGACATTAATTTAAAAGCTTCCGAAATAAAAACAGATTCCACTTCCGCCGTGGTTGATGGTTTACGGATTAATAGATGGACCATCCAGGCCAAAAACGGCACTTATTTTCGGTCGTACGAATCTTCGTCGGAAACGGAAGGCAACATTAACATGATTTTCGGCATTGTATACATTGCAGAAAAAGATTTAGAGAAGTATAAGAAGGAATATTTGCACTTCAAAAACTCTCTCGAACAATACGCCGATTAATAGTAGCCGTGGATTATGAATTTCTAAAAGTTAATTCAAATTTAAGATACCAAAAGAATGAATACAACTATCTTCCCCTGTCTTTGGTTTGACGGCAACGGAAAAGAGGCTGTAGCTTTTTACTGCCACACTTTTGGCGGCAGAATTACCGCAGACACGCCGGCCGTCGTCAATATGGATCTGTTCGGACAGAAGTTAATGATTTTAAATGGTGGCGCTCAGTTCACAAAAAACGCATCTATTTCGTTTACGGTCCTGTGCGAAAGGGAAGAGGAAGTTCAAAAATACTGGGCAGCCCTGTCGAAAAACGGTGTCGTTTTAATGGAGCTTGGCGAATATCCCTGGAGTAAAAAATATGGCTGGGTCCGCGATAAATATGGCGTTACGTGGCAACTTTATCTGGGAGAAACTTCCGAGGAGCAGAAAATTGTTCCGACGCTGATGTTCATTCACGATAACAACGGCAAAGCACAGGAAGCCATGGATTTATATACCCAAATTTTCCCGAACTCCGGTATCAAAGGCGTGCTGAAATATGGCGACGGCGTTGGCGACGAATCGCTGGAGGTTCCAGGAAATGTGCAGCACGCACACTTTACCCTCGATGGTTACAGCTTTTACTGCATGGATAATTCTGTCAATCATGAATTCGATTTTAACGAAGGGATTTCAATTGTTGTCATGACCAATGATCAGGAGGAAATGGACCATTTGTGGAATTCACTGAGTGCCGATGGTGGGCGCGAATCCAGGTGCGGCTGGTTGAAAGACAAATTTGGCGTGAGCTGGCAGATCGTACCGAAAAAATTACTGGCGCTGATGAATGGCGAAGACCGCATGAAAGGTATAAAAGTCATGGAGGCGATGATGAACATGAAGAAGATTATCATTTCAGATCTGGAAAAAGCGTACAACGCCTCGTAAGGACAAGAAAAAAATGAAGCTGCTCAATAGTTGCCCTTAAAATAATCAACAAATTCATCCATCGAATTTACTTTGGCCGTTAAAATTGTACCGTTATTTCGGCTTTCCAAAAGATAAGTGATGTGAAAAATTTCAGAAAAATTAAGCAACTGGCCGAAAACGATTTATAAAATTAAAACTCTGATTATGGAAACTTTAAACTACGAAAAAGTGATCAACGCGCCCATTCAAAAACTTTGGGATTTACTCTGGGACGATAAGACCTATCCGCAGTGGACGCAATTTTTCATGCAAGGTTCACAACTAAAAACCGACTGGCAGATCGACGGCAAAACTTATTTCTTGGATGCTAAAGGCGATGGCATGGTTTCGACGATTAAAACACTCAATGAACCCTACGAAGTAATTTTCAGTCATTTAGGGATGATAAAAGATGGCGTGGAAGATGTGAAAAGCAGCCTGGTTGAAGAATGGAGCGGTGCCCAGGAAAAATATTTTTTAAGAGCCATCGATGCCAATACGACAGAACTTCGCATCATTATGCATTCCAGTAAAGATATGGAAAGTATGATGAATACGGGTTTCAACAAAGGTCTTGAGTTTTTAAAAGACCTGGCGGAAAAATAATGTGGCGGAAATCTTTTTCTTTTTTTACCCCCTTTTTAAAGTAAAAACCACTTATCCGCGTCCTTCCGAATATGGACGTGGAAGTTATCGATATGTCACAACGCGAAAAAGACAGCCTCATTTCGCATGCCGTAAAAAATTATGGCGGTAAGTTGCTGTCCTTTATTCGTCCGAAAGTAAATAATGCCGAAGATGCGGAAGATATTTTGCAGGAAGTTTGGTACCAGTTCAGTAATTTAACCAATATTTCCGAAATTGTGAATGTGAGCGCCTGGCTTTACACGGTTTCGCGCAACAAAATCACAGACAGTTATCGCCGGAAAAAAACGGAAAATTTGGAAGATTTTGTTTACGAAGACGAAGAGGGCAGTTTTTCCATCAAAGATATTCTGCTTTTGGACGACTCCGAAAATCCCGAATTGCTGGCCTTTCGCGAAGAAGTTTGGAAAGAATTATTCGCCACGCTGGAAGAGCTTCCGCCGAAGCAGCGTCTCGCATTTGTCGAAAGCGAGATCGAAGGCAAAAAACTTCAGGAAATTGCCGATGAACAAGGTGAAAACATTAAAACCATCATCAGCAGAAAAAATTACGCGGTTAAACATTTACGAAAACGAATGTCGATTTTATATAAAGATCTAAACGAATAAAAGAAGAAAAAATGAAAAATAAATTCAGAGGAAAAATGTTGCTCTTCGCCTTGTTTGCCGTTGCAATGTTTTTTGCAGTTTCGGCCGTGGTGATGGTGCTTTGGAACTGGCTGCTGCCCGATATTGTAGGCGTGAAATCCATAAATTTTTGGCAGGCGATCGGGATTTTAGTTTTGTCGAAAATACTTTTCGGTGGTTTTGCCGGCAAGAAAGGTTTCGGCAGAGAGAAATTTCGCCGCATGAAAGAAGCGAAAATGAACGGAATGTCCGAAGAGGAAAAGGAAAAATTTAAAGAAATGTGGAAGCAACGGTGCGACCGCGGTTTCTTTCGGGACAAATGTTAAGATAAATTGGTGAATTGTTATTGAGAGCGGGCATTAGCCCGCTTTTTCTTTATTAGATATAAAAGGATTGAGCCAAAACTTAAAAATTATCGTCGTCATTAAAGTAAATTTCAATTCTAAGCGTCTTCAATAAAAAGAGCAGTGCTTCAAAATAAAACATTAAAGTAAAAACGGGATCAGCCCGACTTTAATAGAAGATAATGTAAAACGTAAAATTTAAAAAAATGAAAAATTCAAGTTTAAAAGGGGTATTTGGTGTCCTGGCAGCCGTTGGCGTGGCGATCGCAGTGAAAAAAATGGCGAACAGAAAAAGGGCAGTGAAAGGTATTTTCGAGGAGTACGGCATCAAAGGCAGAACGCCTTTCGCGTTCGCCGACAAAATTCGCGAGCTCGACGACGAGAAGTACGAAGAACTCAAAAGCAAGATCAAGCAGAAATTCGCGTCGCACCGCTGCTGCAAAAGAGTTTGGAAAGAAGAACGTGCGGAAGCATAACTAAGTCCAATTATTCAGTTATTTTGAAACGGAGAGATTTATTCTTTCCGTTTTTTTCTGGGCGAAATTTAAAATCCTTATTTTTGTGTTTGCTTTTAAGAATGAAGAATTACTATTATTTTCTCGGCGTCAAAGAAAATGCTTCGGAGGAAGACATTAAAAAAGCTTACAGAAAATTATCCCTAAAATATCATCCCGACAAAAACGACAACGACGACTTTTTCGCCCAGCGTTTTATGGAAATCAAGGAAGCCTACGAAATGCTGGGCGACCCGGAAAACCGCCGGATCTACGACGAAAATTTAGGGCACCAGCAACGCAGTTACCGCCCAACATTGCCGCCCTCCATCAAGACCTTCACCGCGAATAAAGTTCGTGTTCAAAAAGGCGAAGAAGTTATTGTCACCTGGCAAACTCATAATGCAGACACCGTGAAAATCCTGCCTTTTGGTCTGGAAAAAGGTTATGGCGAACGGGTTTTTAAGATTACCGAATTTAAGGACGGAAAATTTCAGATATTACTGCATGCCACAAATACGTTGCTCAACAAAACGCTCGTGCGTGGCATCACGATCACCGAAGTTTTTGAAAATGACAAAGAAAAATTCCGAAATGAGGTGGAAGAAATGTTTAAGCCTCAAAAACCCACGCGAACAAACCCCGGCGGACAGTCGAAATTTTTGCGGATCGGACTGGCAGTGCTCTTTGCGGTGGTGGCGATTTTACTTCTGATCAAAACTTTTTCGACCTAAGAACAATTCGATACTCAGGAAATCTTTAGACGGCTGGGACATTTTTTACAGCGTTTTCCTTTTTTGTATTTCTTACAGCATTTTTTTTTACCGCAAAAAATTTCTTCGCGGTTCGCGGAGTAACTTACCAAAGGCGGAACTTTAGAAGGCAGAAGGGGCGCAATCATTCTGCAAAGATAGATTTTATAGAGAAGAAGCCGTTCTAATAATTCGGTGACCCTTTGTCTTTTTGATGATATTTATCACTGCTGATTTTATTAAAAAGTTGTATTTTTACGAACCTCTATTTCAAAATAAAATCTAGTAAAAATTTATGGACACTACACAGTTTGTTAACCGCCATATTTCTTTAAATGAAGCCGATAAACAGGCGATGTTAGAGAAAGTTGGTGTTGCGGATATGGATGAACTAATCTCCCAAACCATTCCCAATTCAATTCGTTTAGAAAAAGATTTAGACATTTCTCCGGCACTTTCAGAATACGAAATGCTGGCGCACTCGAAAGATTTGGCCTCGAAAAATATCATGTATGATAATTACATTGGGTTTGGCTACAACAACACCATTTTGCCCAGCGCCATACAGCGCAATATTTTGGAAAACCCTTCCTGGTACACCGCTTACACGCCTTATCAGGCAGAAATTGCACAGGGAAGATTAGAAGCGTTGCTGAATTTTCAAACCGTGGTTTGCGATTTAACAGGATTTAATCTGGCGAATGCCTCTCTTTTGGACGAATCTACCGCCGCGGCCGAAGCAATGCACATGTTTTTCGAAAGCCGCACCAAAACCCAGAAAAAAAGCGGCGCGCAGAAATTTTTCGTGTCCGATCTTGTTTTGCCGCAAACCATCGCTGTTCTTAAAACGAAAGCAGAAGGTTTAGGTATTGATATCATTATCGGCAACTATAAAAATCATCAGTTCAACGATACGTATTTCGGGGTTTTACTTCAATATCCCGGCAAAAACGGAATCATCATCGACTACACCGAAAATATTGCCTATTACAAAGAACACTATTTACAGGTTGTGGTCGCGTGCGATCCAATGGCCTTGGTGAAATTAAAATCGCCTGCCGATATGGGCGCGGACTGTGCCGTGGGAACCACGCAACGGTTTGGAATTCCGATGGGTTACGGTGGCCCTCACGCGGCATTTTTTGCCTGTAAAGAAGAGTACAAACGCGATATACCGGGACGGATTATTGGCGTGTCTCAGGATGTTTACGGCAAGCGCGCATTGCGAATGGCTTTGCAGACACGCGAACAGCATATCAAACGCGAAAAAGCGACTTCCAATATTTGTACAGCGCAGGTTCTTCTGGCCGTCATGGCCGGAATGTATGCCGTTTATCACGGACCAAAAGGTTTGAATTTTATTGCCGATCAAATTCATTTTAAAGCCAATGCACTGCACGACGGTTTAAAAATGTTGGGCTACGATATTGTGGACGAACCTATTTTCGATACGGTGAAATTTAGAATTCACGAAGAAGAAAAGAATGCTTTGATGCGTTTGATGCGTGATCACCGGATTAATCTCAATTATTTTTCCGAAGGCGTCATTAGCATTTCCCTCAACGAAACTTCTACAGAAGCAAAACTTCAGTGCTTATTCGATGCTTTTGCGCAATATAAAGACAAACAGAGTTTTAAACTGGTCATCAAAAACGATATTCAGATTCCAGCCGGCTCTTTGCGAAAAGATGCCATTTTAACGGACGATGTTTTCAATAAATACCACACCGAAACGGAATTGATGCGTTACATCAAACGTTTGGAAAGAAAAGATCTCTCCTTAACGCACTCGATGATCTCTCTCGGTTCCTGCACCATGAAACTGAACGCTGCAACGCAAATGTTGCCGCTTTCCTGGGCAGAATGGGGCAGTGTCCATCCGTTTGTTCCCACAGAACAGGCAGGAGGTTATCAGATCCTGATTAAAGAACTCGAAAAAGATTTGGCAGAAATTACAGGATTTGCCGGAACTTCCTTACAACCAAACTCCGGTGCGCAAGGCGAATATGCAGGTTTGATGGTGATCCGCGAGTATCATAAATCGCGCGGCGAAGGTCACCGGAACATTGCCTTAATCCCACAGTCGGCACATGGAACTAATCCAGCTTCCGCAGTGATTGCCGGAATGAAAGTCGTGGTAGTGAAGAATCTGGAAAACGGCGAAATCGATTTTGAAGATTTAAAGGCAAAAGCAGAATTGCACAGCGAGCATCTTTCGGCCATCATGATTACTTATCCCTCAACGTATGGTTTATTTGACGTAAATATTAAAGAAATAACCAAATTGATCCACAGTCACGGCGGCCAGGTTTATATGGATGGTGCGAATATGAATGCCCAGGTTGGCTTTACCAGCCCCGGAAATATCGGTGCCGATGTTTGCCACCTCAACTTGCACAAAACATTCGCTATACCTCATGGCGGCGGCGGTCCCGGTGTTGGACCGATCTGCGTCGCGGAACATTTGGTTCCGTTTTTACCAACCAACCCAAATATTAAAATTGGCAGCAAAGAGTCCATTGAAGCCATTTCCGCTGCGCCTTACGGTTCCAGTTTGGTTTTGAATATTTCTTACGCCTACATTAAAATGCTGGGAACTTCCGGTTTGATGAAAGCGACAGAACACGCCATCTTAAACGCAAATTATCTAAAAGAAGTTTTGTCTCCGCATTTCCCAATTCTTTACGCCAATGCCAACGGCAGAGTGGCGCACGAATGTATCATCGATTTCCGGCAGTTTAAATCCATCGGAATTGAAGTTGCAGATGTTGCGAAACGGTTGATGGATTATGGTTTCCATGCACCAACGGTGAGTTTTCCGGTGGCCGGAACCATGATGATTGAACCAACAGAATCTGAAAGCAAACGCGAACTGGATCGTTTTGCGGAAGCCATGATCTCCATCAAAAAAGAAATCGATGAGATCGCCAACGGCGAGGCAGACGAAGCAAACAATGTGTTGAAAAATGCACCGCATACGGAACAGGTGGTGATCTCGGATTCCTGGGACAAACCTTACAGCCGCGAAAAAGCGGCATATCCATTGGACTGGGTGCGCGATCACAAGTTTTTCGCTACCGTTTCCCGAGTAGATGAAGCCTACGGCGACCGAAATTTAATCTGTACCTGCGCGCCAATTGAAGCGTATATGTAAACTAATTTTTATCAATACGAAATCCCCTTCAGTTATGGAGGGGATTTTTTATTAAATGGTTTCTGAGTTCCTTAAATTAAAACCACATCTGCGCAGCACGTGATTTTTGGTGTATTCTTTTCAAAATTAAATTTAAAGTTAAGATGCTTTCGTCACAGACAAATATATTGATAGAAAATCCGAGTGCGTTCTAAGACAATTCTTAAATGTTGAAAAAGCTGTGCTGCAATAATTTACCATTTTCTGTAATTGCAGAAAGAGAAACTAAAACGTGTTTTATTAATCACGTTTTCGGAAAAAAGCCCCGCCAAGTGTTCGACTTTTGCGGGGCATTTTAGATTTTTAGGACGAGAGCGATGTTTTAGAAACCTTTATATAAGATTTTACTTTAAATCACCATTCAGATCGTTATTTAGTTTGCTGTTTTTGTAGCCGTAAGAAAAATAAATAATCATTCCGATGCCGAACCACACGATAAACCAAAACCAGTTATTATGGCTCATTCCCGTTAAAAGATAGAGACAGGAACTTAATCCCATAAGAGGTATTAAAGAAAGATTTTTTACAAATGCCAAAATGCACAGCCCCACATTGATGATGATGAAAAGGACCATAGAAATACGAAATTCACCTTCTGTCGGGTGATTCCAATCCATCAAAGTCTGGAAAAACTCCGGTTGCCACCAGTAGAAGAAGAATAACCCGCCCAGAAAAATAAAAGGGAAAATAATTTTTGAGTTAATGTAAGGCATGTGAAATCTTCCCGGCAGTTTTTCTTTTGAAGGCAGTAACAATACGCCGCCGCAGACCAGTACGAAGGCAAAAATGGTCCCAATACTCGTGAAGTCAAGAATAAAGGATTTATCCGTAAATAGAATTGGTACACCAACTACAACGCCTGTAATAATAGTTGCGAAAGAGGGTGTTTTATGTTTTGGATGAATTTCCATGAATTTTTTCGGCATTAAACCGTCGCGGCTCATGGCATACCAAATTCTGGGCTGTCCCATTTGAAAAACCAAAAGTACAGTGGTAATGGCGATAATGGCGACGAAAGAGACGGTTAATTCCATCCACGGAAGGTTTGCGTTGGATCTTTCAAATATAAAGGATAAAGGATCTCCAATACCGTCGAATCTCCTGTAATCTACCATTCCCGTGAGTACTAACGTTAAAATGATATAAATAACGGTACATAGGACCAAAGAGATAATCATCCCTCGCGGCAGATTCTTTTGAGGATCTTTTGTTTCTTCAGAAAGAACGCTTAAAGCATCAAAACCGATATAGGCGAAAAATACGCCGGAAACAGCACTCATGACTCCGGCAAAACCGTTGGGCATAAAGGACGAAACTTTTGTTACGGTATTAACCGGCGTCCAGTTATCCACGTTAATGTAAGCGATACCTACCAGTATGATTAAAATAATAACGGCCAGTTTCATAAGAACCAAAACATTATTAAAGTTTCTGCTTTCGCGAACGCCGCGATAAACCAACCACGTAATTAACCCGTTGATTACCAACGCCGGAATATCAAGGATAATTCGCAAATTTCCTATAAGCGGCGCATTTTTCCAGGCGTTAAGTAATTCTAAATTTTGCGAACCATTCAGCACCGCTTTATGTGCTTCGGGATAGCTGCAGGTTAAATAGGCGGGAATAAAAACACCGAGTCGACCCATAAAACTTGTAAAATAATCACTCCAGGAAAAGGCTACGTAAATGTTTCCAAAAGAATATTCCATAATCAAAGCCCAGCCGATAACCCAGGCGATCAATTCGCCGAAACTTGCGTAGGCATAGGTGTATGCAGAACCTGCGGTTGGGATTCTGCTGGCAAATTCAGCATAACAAAGTGCCGTGAAACCACACGCAAAGCCGCAAATAATGTAGAGAATAATAACGCCGGGGCCGCCGCGGAAAACAGCTTCGCCCAAACTGCTGAAACTGCCGGCACCGATGATCGCCGCTATTCCGAAAAATACAATATCCCAGACTCCTAAAACGCGTGAAAGACCGGATGAATGGTTGTTGTTATTATAGTTCTTTCGTCGGAATAGCTGATTCATATTAATTTTAATTTACACAAATGTAAAAGAAAATTTGAGAAATTTAATTTTTTTTAGGTTTGATATACTAAAATCGCGATAATGCGGGTTATAAATAATGGCTTATTTTTGCTAAAAATATACTGAATGCGGAATTTTTCTTTTATCATTTTCCTTTTCTCGTTCGTCTCCGGATTCGCACAATCTGTGAACCTTTTTAATCCTGCGGATAATATTATGTATCCGTCTCAACTTTATTTTTGTAATGGAGAAACATTCAACCTGCAGGTAGATGCTGTAGCTTCTTCAACAGGCGACTATGCAATAAGTGAAGGCACGCCGGCCGCTTTTCCGCTTGCTGCGGGCGGAACCCCCATCACTTTTCCGGTAACGGGTACCAATAAATTCAGCACAGCGATTCCTATTGGCTTTAATTTTAGTTTTTATGGTAAAAACTACACGAAAGTCGTCGCCGGAACAAACGGCAGACTGGTTTTTACGAACGATGTGCAGCTCAATAACCTCAATGATATTAATGTTTATACGGACCGAACTTTCAGCGGGATCCCAAATTATAACACTTATTCCGCGCTGCCTTCGACGGATTATAACAAAGTTTACAAAAACAATCCTACGCAGGAACTGAATTTAGCCCAAATCTTCTTCGGCTACACCGATTTAGTCTCGCGACCTCAAAACAACAGCATCACGTATAATTATAAAACGGTAACGGTTGGCGGCGTTAATGCACTTTTGATTTCTTATCAAAATCAAATTCGAAGTGACGGAACAGGCGGTTTTTCCAGTGTTGCTTATACCAGCAGTGTTTTGTTGGTAGAAGATGGCAGAATTATCATTTATGTGAATAACAAAACGGAAGACACTTACAATGCAATTTTGGGACTTCAAAATGACGATGCGTCGAAACGTAGAATTCCTGACCACAGTAATTCCGGTTCTAACTATAATAATGGTCCTTGGAAATCGGAGGGCATTGCGTGGATTTTCACGCCCAATCAAAACCTGACGCCAAAGTTCAAATGGTATCAAAATGCGGTGCTCTTAGGAGAAACCACCAATACTTTGTCGGGATTTGCACCCAACGACGGCGATCTTCTGAAAGTAGAAGTTACCTATCACGATGGTGCAGGCGCTCAGGTTGGAAATGCCGTTTCCGACGAGGTTCTTTTTAAAAAACTACAGAAGCCTACTATCACCGCCAGCAGCCCGGGAGGTTGCGTTAGTGGTGTTAATTTAACGGTGCCTAATGATGCAGACGTCAATTATCAGTGGTTTTTGGTTGGAAGTGCAACCGTTTTAGGAACCTCTAATTCTTACTATGCGACGCAAACAGGAAATTATTTTGTACGGATTTCGCGAAAATTAAGCCCTACATGTTCCGTAGATTCTAATCCTGTTGCAGTTAATTTAAATTCGACGATCCCGCCTTTTAATGCGGCCAATACACCGTTTAATTATTGTGACACAACGGGTGCAGCTACCAAAATACTTAATTTATACGATTATTATCCCGCAGATCCAACCAAATATACTTTAGTTTTCAGCGAGAATGGAACCGCAATTAACGATCCGGCTAATTTTCAGATTGCCGGCAATACAACGAGGACCATTACTATTGCAGTAAATGACCCGGTTTCGGGGTGCAGCATAAATACCAGTTTTACCCTTCGGTTCGATGCTTTACCTGCGGCAATTAATAATTTGCCAAAGAAATACTGTTTTGGTGAAACTTCCATTGATGTTTCACAATACCTTCCGGATTTGGGTGGTATTAATTTTAATATTTTCGATTATCAGTATTCCACCGATGGTGTTAATTATTCTGCGGGTGCAGTCCTTAATCCAAAACTCTTTCCGAAAGTCTGGGTGAAAATCGTTCCGAAGAATTCAATAAATTCAAACTGTACAACAACTTCAACAATTGTTTTTACGGAAGACGCAAAAGTTCTGGCAAACACGCCAACCACCCAGTTACCTCCGCAATGTGCGAGTTCAACGCAAACTTTTGATCTCGCGTCGCTGATTCCGGAGATAAATGCTGATCCAAATGTGACTGTTACTTTCCATAATAATTTAGGGGATGCCGAATCCGGCAAAGATCCCGTGAACTACAATTTTCGAAGTGGACTGAATTATACCACGCTGTTCATTCGGGCCGTAAATAATTTAACAGGCTGTGTTTCTCCAGATCATCCCTCCATTACGCTGCTCGTTTATCACAAGCCCAATCTTTTGGTTACTTCTATACCGAAAGCAAACTGTGTAGGGAATTCAATTTTCGATCTAACGCAGGCTCCCGGTTTATTGACCGATGCTCAAGCGCCTGTCACTGTAGATCTGGAATATTATTCGACTACTGGAACGCTATTAACGGCCGCTCAAGTTTCGAATTACGATGCCGGGGTTTTTGGACTAAATCCCTACATCAAAGTTATTTACAATACTACCTGTAGCGATACGGTTACGGTCAATCTGTCCTACAATCCAAAACCTGTTGCTAGTACTTCCACTATTTTAATCTGTTCGGAAACAACGTATTCTTTGCAGAGTTTTAAGAATGCAGTCACTAATAATTCGGCCAATTATACCTTTACGGATGACTCAGGAAATCCTTTGCCGAACACTTTTGACGTTACCACTTTGCCTAAAACCATTAAATTTTTAATGAAAGACACTACCACAGGCTGTCTTTCCGATGTTCAAAACGTAACGTTCATTAAAGGAGGAAATTCCGTATTGCTAAATAATTCCGCAGCTATCACAAAATGCGATACAGACTTTGACGGTAAAACAGATTTCAATCTGGATGATGTGAAATCTACCTTTACCCCTGATCCTTCTGCGACGTTTGAATATTTTAAAGACGCTGCGTTCAGTCAGCCGATCGCTGCAAGTTATACGAATGAAACGGCTTTTGCGCAAACGGTTTTTGTTCGGATAACATTACCCGGGTTCTGTCCGTCTGCTGGGCAAATAGATTTAAAAGTCGATACGCCAACGAAGTCGTCAACACTCCTCAATAAATATTTTATTTGTTATGGAGAAACAGTAACCATTGACGCAGGTGCTGAGAACATCAGCTGGCAATGGAGTACAGGCGAAACAAGTCAAACGGTAGACTTTATGGCTCCCGGGAATTATTCCGTAACACTCACGAATTCAAACGGCTGTTTTTATACGCACGATTTTATTATTTCTGAGGAGAATCAGCCTAAAATTGAAGTCATTAATCAAACAAATACTTCCATAGAAGTCATTGCAAACGGTGGTGTAAAACCGTATCGATATTATTTTAACGGCGTTCCGCAGAATTCAAATATTTTACAAAATCCAACTGCCTCTTCTTATGAAATTCAGGTAGAATCTGCAACGGGATGTTTCGGTCCGCCAAAAACAGTCTACTTTATTAAGATCAACAATGCTTTCACCCCAAATTCAGACGGCATCAATGATTTCTGGCGCATTGAAAATCTCGACCAAATGGAAAAGGTTTCGATTGTGATCGTG
The DNA here is from genome assembly GCF_021513235.1 of Kaistella sp. 97-N-M2. Lineage (NCBI taxonomy): Bacteria > Pseudomonadati > Bacteroidota > Flavobacteriia > Flavobacteriales > Weeksellaceae > Kaistella > Kaistella sp. 97-N-M2. The sequence goes on from NZ_CP090976.1 coordinate 2,488,144, forward strand.
GACCGCAACGGAAGGAAAGTTTTTGAATCCACGAATCCCAATCAGACAGAATGGGACGGAAAACAGAACGGCCGGGCGCTGCCAACTTCTTCTTATTGGTATGCAGTTTCATGGTATGATGCGGTAACGCAAAAAACGGAGCAGCGACAAGGCTGGATCCTTTTGAAGAATCGAAATTAACTGCATACCAGATATTGTTTTGAATCCATTATTAGTATGATGAATTAATTTAAATTTCCCTGGAATTTTGAGAGTGCTCAAAATATAAATTTTTAAGATTTTCGGGTTTTTCCAAAGTTATCCACATTTCCACAACCAGCAAATTTGTTTGGAGAAACAATAACTTTTCTCTATTTTCGTTGATTAAATGTGGATAGCGCTGTTAGAGCTTCAAGCTCTAACAGCGCTGCCAAAATCTACCGAAAAACAGGATTAAATGAATTCAAAAAAAATCTTAATCGCAACGGCGATTTTCTATTTCGGCTTATCCGAGGCTCAACAATCTCAATTCTTCAGCGACCGCGAAAATTACCGCTTTAACCTCGCGGAAAATTTGTACCAAAATAAAATTTACAACGCATCCCAGTTCGAGTATGCGCGTCAGTATTTTTACAACCAAAACCTGTCTACATCCCGCAAAGAAGCAGCGCAGTTTTTCGATAACGTCATCGGCGTTATTTTGCGTAAAAATCATGCGGAAGAAGGCCTGGATGCTTTTATTAAGGAATATCCGAACTCGGCGTATTTTGCACAGGCGAATTTGCCTTTGGCAGACTTCTATTTAACGCAGAAAAATTTTGACAAAGCTTTGGAAACGTTGAATAACGTAAACCAATACCAACTTTCAAAAGAAGAGAACACGCAGTATATCATGAAACTCGGCTATGCGAAATTCATGACGGGTGATTCTCAGGGCGCGATTGAAGCTTTGGAAGAAGCCTATAAAACCACAGAAGGTTCCGATAAAAACGACATCGCCTACATGTTGGGGCATTTGTATTATGCGGACGGACAAAACTACAAAGCGTTTACGTTTTTCGATAATATTAAAGACAACGAGAAATATGCACGCGTGGTAAAACCTTATTATGTGCAACTGTATTTCAACGATAAAGATTACGATAAGGCAATTGTGGAAGGCAATGCTTTGTTAAATGAAGATATTTCCGCCGATTATAAAGCGGAAGTTCATAAAATGATTGGCGAAAGTTATTTTATGAAAGGCGATTACGATTCGGCTTATCCGCACTTAAAAATTTATCTGGATAGTAAACAAACCCCGTCCGAAAGCGATCTGTATGAAATGGGATTTGTCTCAGCACATCTGAAAAAATACGACGAAGCCGTTTCTTATTATAATCAACTGTTGAACAGCAATTCGGCAACCGCTCAAAACGCTTATTACCAGCTAGGAAATGCGTATCTGGAGGTTGGTAAAAAACAGGAAGCGCTTTCTGCCTTTCGGTCCTCGTATCAAATGACGTACGATCCGAAAGTGCAGCAACTCGCGCATTTACAGTATGCAAAACTGAGTTACGAGCTTGGAAATCCTTTTGAATCTGCTTCAAATGTGATTCAAAGTTATATTTCAAAATACCCGAACAGTCCGGATACCAAAGAAATGAAATCGCTTTTGGTGAAATCTTATCTGTATTCCGGCGATTATAAAGGAACTTTGGCCGCGATTGATAAAATGCCGAATTCGACACCGGAAACCGATAAAGTAGATCAGGAAGTTTCGTACTTATTGGGAACGGAGGAATTCAACAAAGGAAATGTAGACGCTGCTGAAAAATATTTCTTAAGAAGTCTTGAATTCAATATCAACAAAGAATTTAATTCCAGAGCCACTTATTGGTTGGCGCAAACGTACTACCAAAAGGGAAATTATCCTTCCGCAATCGTGCGTTTTGAGAAACTCCAATCAGAAAATTTCCCGGAGAAACAACAGCTGAATTACGATTTGGGTTACGCTTATTTCAAATCTAAAAAATTCGACAGAGCCAAAGATTATTTTACGGCCTATTTAAAAGATCCGAAACCGGAATTTAAAAATGATGCTGAACTTCGCCTGGCAGATACATATTACGCAAACAATGATCTGAACGAGGCCATCGCCATTTATGACAAAACGGAAAGCGCCGACGATTATACGCCATTCCAAAAAGCCATGGCTCTTGGATTTAAGGGCGACACCGTAGCAAAAATCACTGAACTTAAAAAACTTTTAAATCAGTATAAAAATTCGGAATATTTCGATGATGCGCAATTTGAGATCGCGACTGCTTACGCGGCAAATGACGACTATAAAAGCTCCAACGATTATTTTTCACAAGTCATTAAAACAAGCACTGATAAAGATTTAGTCGCCAATGCACAGATTTACCGTGCGCAGAACTACATCGATCAAAACGAAGATGCAAAAGCTTTATCAGAATTAAAGTCTCTTGGAAATCAGTATAAAAACACGGCGTTTGCAAGCAAAATTGTGCAGGCCGCGCGTCCGCTTTTCATTAAAAATAATGATGTCGCGGGTTATCAAAGTTTTGCCCAAAATATCGGCGTAAAAATCGATGCCTCCGAAATTGATGAGATTAATCTGAACCGCGCGAAAACTTTCTACGCAGGCAAAGATTACAAAAATGCCATTCCGCTTTTTGAAAAATATTTAATTCAAAATCCGACCGGCGAAGGTTTATACCAGGCGCAGTATGAATTGGGTGAAAGTTATTTCCAGACGCAGAATCCGGCAAAAGCTTTGTTGGTTTTACAGGAAGTAGCGAATGTCCAGAACGATTATCAGGAAGACGCGCAAACCAGAATTGCACAAATCTATATCGCGCAAAACAATAGCAACGAAGCCAAAAAGTATTTGGTATCGCTTTCCAATTCTACGAACGCCAACGTGAAAAACTTTGCCAATGTGGAATTGATGAAAATTTACGCCGACGAAAAAGATTTCCGAAAAGCCGAAACTTTGGCTGACTTTGTTTTGCAGAATCCAAAAAATTCCTCTTCCGTAAACGAACTTGCGAAAGTCATCAAAGCGCGCAGCTTGATGAACAATGGTAAAGACACCGAGGCAAAGACGGCTTATGCGGCTTTAGAAAAATCATCGAACACGGAAGTTGCAGCCGAAGCTTTGTATGCCAAGGCCTATTATCAAAACAAAGGCAAAGCCTTTAAATCATCGAACGAAACCATTTTTAAACTGGCCAATAATTATGCTTCAGAGGAATATTGGGGCGCGAAATCTTTGGTTTTGATGGTTAGAAATTATATCGGTTTGAAGGATAATTACCAGGCGAGCTATACAGCGGATCAAATCATCGCTAATTATCAGGATTTCCCGGATATTGTGGCGGAGGCGAAAGATTTAAAGAAACAAATTAAAAAATAGTCAGCTAAGTTCCGGGCAAGGAAAAGTGGTCCTTACCCTAAATTCCTCTCCAGAGGAGATCGACTTAAAGCCCAAAAAAAGTAAATACGCAGGAAGCGGCGAAGCCGCGAAACGTCGGTTAAAAAATAAAATTAATGAATAAACGAATTCAAATATTATCGCTCTTATTTTTAGGCTTTTCCCAGTTTGCCTTTTCCCAGATCAAGGAAGAAAAATTAATCCTGGACCGGAAACGCGAACCGGAAGTCAAAAAAATTGAAAAGAAGAAAACGTCCATCGAAGCGGAAAAAAATTATCCGCCCGAAGAAAAGTCCGCGAATCCGCCAACCTACGATATTACAAATGTTCCGGCGTCTTCCGATTTCAAAACTTCCTTAATTCAGGTTGAAGATATTTCGCCGAAATTCGATGCCGAAAATCAGAACAACTATTTCCAGCTCGGGATGGGAAATTACGGGAAAATCCTGGCAGACGGAAATATTTCCACGCAACTGGAAAGCGGAATGGAAGTCGGCGCCGATGTTCATTTCCTTTCGACCGACGGGTTGAAAAAAGTTTACGCCTGGGATTCCAAACAAAGTGCTGCGGACCTTGGAGTTTATTTAAATTCTTATGGAGAGCAGGGAAAACTGAGTGTTAACGCAGATTATGGACTGAACAATTATAATTATTACGGCATTTATACTTTAACGCCGGCTTCCGGGAATATCGATTTAAAACAGAAAACCAACCGCGTGAAAGTGAACGGTTATTACGATTTTTATTCGAACGAAATATTAAATGATGTTCGCGTGAAATCCTCTTTTCTGAGCGATTATTTTGGCGCAAAAGAAAATCAGGCGGAAGTTTTGGTTAATTTATCGAAGCACGGCGTCGACTTGCCTGCTTTTGATGAGGTGCTTTTCAACGGTGATTTAGGTTTGAATTTGGAAACCGTCCAATCCGATTTCGATTTGCTCGATAAAAATTCTTCGGAGTTTTTAAATGCGACAGTAGCGCCAAAAATTACGTTTTTCAAAGGTAAATCTTACGTGATGATCGGTTCCGACTTTTCATTTTTAAATGCAAAGAATTCTAATATGATTGTTACTGAGCAAGTAAAAAATAATAAGACGTACTGGTTTCCCAAAGCAGAACTGCAGTTTGCGGCGGCGGACGAATTCAAGTTCTACGCCGGAATCGAAGGCGGTTTGAAACTGAATACCTACGCTAATTTGCTGGAGCAAAATCCTTATTTGGTTTCGGATCAGGAATTACGTCCAACGGAAACAAAATATAAATTCTATTTCGGTTTGCGCGGCGATATCGATCAAAACATTAAATATGATTTTAGCGGTGGTTTCGGAAAGATGAACGATATTTTATTTTTCCGCGCCAACGATTTATTTAACAAAGACGTGAATTATGACCGTCCGGCGTATGATTATGCCAACACGTTTTCCTCGGTTTATGATAACGGAACCATTAGTGAGGCAAAAGCAAGCGTGCAGTATTTTCCTTTGGCCAATCTCTCTTTGGACGCCGAACTGAAATTTGAACAATACAGTTTAGATAATTTCGAAAACATTTTTAATAAGCCCTTGGTAAGAGCAAGTTTGGGCGGAAAATATTCGATGCTGGATAAAAAACTGAACCTGGGCGCGAAAGCGTTTTTTGCGACGGACCAGACGACCAATTCATTTGAAGTGAATAATGGAGGGATAAATCCGAACGTTTTTCTCTCTTCTGAAGACATAAATGACAAAGTTGGTGGATTTGCGGATTTAAATTTGTCTGCAGAGTACAAAGTTCACAAAAATTTCAGTATTTTCGCACTCGGAAACAATTTACTCAACACCCGGTATCAAACTTACAAAAGTTATAAAGTTTTGGGAGCACAGATTTTGGGCGGAGTTAAAATTTCCTTTTAAAGAGTAGAAGAATGGCGCGTAATTGAGATGGAAGTGTTTGATACAAATATTTCATTCGTTTAAAACTTAAAAACTCAATCATACAAAACTCAACTGCTGACTTGAAAAATGGCTGCGTAGTTCAACTGGATAGAATATCAGATTTCGGCTCTGAGGGTTAGGGGTTCGAATCCCTTCGCGGTCACACAAAAAGGATAAAATTAATTTTTTATCCTTTTTTGTTTTTATGTCAAATAACTATTTCATTAATACTTAAATGACCTTAAAATTCAAATCTTTCGTCCGTCGCCATTAATGGTGTATGGAGGCATGTTATAATGTTATTTCTCCAGTTTTTCCCGATCCCATTTAGCCAGTTTTGCCGCGGCTTCATAAGTCGTCTGAAGGAAATCGAGAACCACTTCAACGGGATCATCGGATTTTTGCACTTCGCTGTACGGAAGCAGATATTCGCCGAGATTTTTATCGTAGAAATATTTCTTTCCTTCCGTTCTCACCTCGCAGAACAGCGCGGGTTCGGGATAAATATAAGCGTAAAAAGCCGCAAACGGAACAGCCTCGTTGCCGGGCCAAAATCCGCAACTGTAAACCTCGTGAGAATACGCTTCCTGCGCAACCCAATCGGGTAAATGAGGAACTCCGCCGGGATGCAAAGGTGCTTTTTCGCCCGAAAATCGTGACACCGACAGATCAAAACTGCCCCAAAATAAGTGAACGGGACTGCACTTACCGGTAAACCGGGATCTGAATTCCATAAAAATTTCGTTCGCATTCAAAAATGCCAAATGAAGATCGGATGCATGTTTCGGAATATAAGTATTGTGCGCATCGTCTTCCTGGAAAGGGATAACTTCTTCCAGTTCGTTAGGAGTTTGATTAATTGTCACATGAATTCCCATTTCATTTAAGTTATCCATCAAGTTTTTATAGAAAGCCGCAACCGACAGTCCTTCAAGCGCAAATTTTCGCTCGGCATTATTACTCGTCCGAATGTGAAGCTGGTGCTGCAAAAAATCGAAATTGATCTCGAAATGTTCGTCGTTGTAGGGAATGTTCCGGGTAGTAAGCCCCTCGGGCGTTACGTATAAAGTGACGTGCCAGGAATGGTTAATCCAGGGCAGTTTTTTTATCTTGATTTTTACCAAGATCTGGGTCCAAAGATGGATCGTCATGTAGGTGTCCTTTGCCTTTTCGAACGATAGAACCGGCCAGTTTTTTATTTTCATTTTGAAGATTTTATTGGGACGCTGATTATTTTTGATTCCAACGACTGGTTTTTGATACTGTAATGGTTAGAACAATTAAAGTTACAAAAATAAGCGGACAAGGATATTTACCTGAGCCTCAATTCATTTCGGAACTCATCATTACAGATCTTACTTAAAATTACTATATTCGCGGTCATCATCAACAATTGCCAGGGAATATTCCTTAAATTCGGTAAAATTTGTTCCTGTTTCATTTTTGAAAAATTTACTGAAATGAAATGGATCTGAAAACCCAAGAAAGTACGATACCTCTTTCACTGAAAGTCTTGAATAAAGCGCATGTCTTTTTGAGAGAGGTCCATCTTCTTCTTCTTTTCAAAATTGATTCTGCCGCGGGCAAGTATCTCTCTGCGATCAATCATTACGAAATTCATAAGCGTTTGAACTATTCTATATTTAATGAAAAGAAAAGCAAACAGTTGGCTGAAATGGAGGTGGCTTACGAAACTGCGGAGAAAGAGAAAGATCTTGCTTTACTGCGTTCGAAAGATAAACTTCAAAAGAAAGAACTTCAAAAATCTTCACAGTCGAAAGAATATTTATCTGCCATTGCGACGGTCCTATTAGTGCTGTTTATGGTGGTATTTAGTCGCTATCGCCTGAAACAAAAAAGTAATATGCAGCTTTTAGCGCAACAAAAAGAAATTAATGTACAAAATGCGGAGTTGATTGGTTTGACCACCGTGCAGTAAAAAGATCTTCGTTTATTTATAAGACAACCGTTCAAATCATCTTTTTGCGCGGCGGAATAAGTTACAAATAAGAAGAAATAAGAGCCGGATTTTAGCCAACAGGCGAGGAGCAATTGTGTGTCTAATTTATGCTAAGATGAGTAAAGACAAAGTTCACACAAACTGGAGGTTAAAACAATGGACGGAACCGGTTTTTTCGCGTACATTTTATCGAAAAAACAGTTCTTTTTCAAAGTATTACAACAGCCGTGTTCATCATTGGCGGATTCGTATCTTTTATTATTACCATTTTAATGTTTGTGCACCTATTTAAACACCAGACTAAAAGAGAAGGTAAAGGCGAATTCGCGTCAACAGCCTGATTCTCGTTGATGTAAGTTTTAATCCTTGATGAATTTTTTTCTTAGGAATTATAACGCAAAAAAAAAACGGCGCCTTTTAAAGGTGCCGTTTCAGTTTTCGATTAAATGGTACGTGATGTCAATTTAATCTTCTATATATATGAATGTGTTTTCAAGGGAATGGTATAATTTAATTGTTGGTCACTTCCAGTTTTACGTCGATATTATTTCTCGTCGCATTTGAGTAGGGACAAACCTGATGGGCCTTTTCCGTTAAGGATTTCGCTTCTTCCAAAGATACTCCCGGAATATTAACGTCCAGTTCCACTGCCAATCCGAACGCGCCATTTTCGATAGAACCAAGGCTGACTTTCGCGACAACGGAAGTTTCTCCGGTCTGTGTTTTAGATTTGCTGATAACAAGATTTAAAGCACTGTCGAAACAGGCGGCATAACCCGCTGCAAAAAGCATTTCGGGATTGGCGTAATCGTCGTTGGCGCCGCCTAAAGTTTTTGGAGTCCGAACTTCGAGGTCCAAAATGCCGTTATCACTTTTAAGATGTCCGTTTCTTCCGCCTTTTGCGGTAACGCTTGTTGTGTATAATGTTTTCATTTTTTTTATTTTCCTATTATTTGCATTAATTTTGTGACTGATTCTTTAAGTTCCAAAAGATCGTTCTCTGTTAAGTTGAGCTTTTCCTGCATTCGCCGCGGAATACCGCAGGCTTTTTCCTGAAGCTGATTGCCTTCTTCTGTTAAAAAAACTTCTACCACGCGTTCGTCTTCTTTTTTTCTATGCCGAACGATGTAGGACTTTGCTTCAAGACGTTTTAGTAAAGGCGTTAAAGTTCCGCTATCCAGATAGAGTTTTTGCCCAATTTGGTTCACGGTCAATCTTTCGTTTTCCCATAGCACCATCATAACTAAATACTGAGAGTACGTAATGTCTAAATCCTCCAAAAAAGGACGGTACATTCCCGTTATCTCTTTCGCAATAACATACAGCGGGAAACAGAGTTGGTCTCCAAGCTTTGGAGTTTCATCATTTACGATCATTCGAAAGTTTGTGTTTTGTATTATTTTTTAATAATGAATTCCTCCATCGGAATCCGTACTTTTTTCATGTGGGAGAGATAATCTTTTTCCAGATCTCTGTACCCGAGGTAGAGTAGTGTTACGCTTTTTAAACCCAGCGCTCTCAACCCCAGCATTTCGTCGACCACGTCATTGCTGAAACCTTCGGCGGGCGTGCTGTCGATTTTCAATTCGGCTGCCTGAGCCATGGCTAATCCTAACGCGATATAGGTCTGCCTGGCAGTGTGTGCAAAATGGTCTTCGGCAGTTTGGCCGTTATATAGTTCTTTTATTTTATCGGTATAGCTGCCGAATCTTCCGCGCGGCAAATCTCGCACATCGGTATGATAGTCGTACACTTTATCAATTTTCTCGCTGGAATAGCTGTCCCACGCGGCGAAAACCAAAACCTGCGAACAGTCTTTCATAACTTCGGGGTTTAAAGCGCCCTGTACCATCCTTTCTTTTAGCTGCTGATCTTCTACAACAATCACGCGAAAGGGCTGCAATCCCGACGATGTGGGAGCCAGGCGCGCGGCTTCGAGTATTTTATTTAAATCTTTTTGAGAAACTTTTTTAGTTGGATCGTAAGCTTTCACTGCGTGTCTCCATTGTAAATCTTCTAATAAGGCCATATCTGATTTTTTTTGATTGTAAATTGAAGTGCAAATATAGCAAACAATTATATTGTGTGCAATTTAATTTAAAGATTTTCTGAAAGATTGAATAATAATAGTCGGAAATGCAATATTTAATAAAACTTTATCCTTTGTTATTAGGCTGAATCCCTCATAAATGTTATGTTTGTAGCTTAAATTTATACATATGAAAGAACTTATTGAAAAAATTAATGCCGAATTTGAAACATTCTCTTCAGAATCAACCCAACAATCGGAAAAAGGAAACAAAGCAGCAGGAACAAGAGCCCGCAAATCTGCCTTAGAATTGAGCAAACTGTTCAAGGATTTCCGAAAAGTTTCTGTAGAGGAATCTAAGAAATAAGACTTTAAAACCAGCTGGGCTGGTTTTTTTAGGAATAAAGACCGCCTGAAAATTCCAGACGGTCTTTTTTTGTGGAAAAGTTTCAATGGTGACGACTCTCGGGTTCGGACTTTCTTTTTTACTTTCTAAAAACATTTGGTGCCGGTTCGAATTTTATTTTTAAATTTGCACACACACAAATGCTATGAAAAAAATCTATTTTTTTCTGATTATCCTATGCGCTAATCAGATTTCTTCTCAGATCAAAATCAGTAAAGATCTTTCTTTCGGCAACAACGGCAGCTTCACTGCGGAATTTAATTCCAGCGGAACCGTTATTAATGCCAATGTCTTGGTCTTACCCGACAACTCAATGCTTTATATCGTTAATAAAGCTGATAAAAATTACATTTTAAAGCTAAAGCCCGATGGAACCTTAGATCCTGCGTTTGCCAACAGCGGACGATTGGGGCTGGCCGAAAATAATTTTTTAAATGCAGTGCTGCAGGGTGATAAAATAATTGTCAACTTTGGTCCAAAACCGATGGACGACAACTTTTATAGAGATTCGAAAATTGTGAGATATCACGCAAACGGAACTTTAGATACGACCTTTGGCACCAACGGCGTTTTGAATGAAGTCACAGAAAGCACAAATCCGGCAGCTTTGAGCGTTTTGGTTTTGGAAGATCAGAGCTTAATGGTGACGAATTCCAACACGTCGCACTCGAAAAAATTTACAGCAGACGGTCAACTCGATTACGCTTTCGGAAATAACGGCGAAATCGTATATGATTACCATTTTCCCCTTGGCCAGTTTTCTGCCGGAAAAATCGCAACGTGCGATGTAAGCTCGCTTTCTTCTTCTGTTTATTCTTTTTTTAATCTGAATTCTTTAACCCAAAACACCGTTCTGGATTTGAATGTCCAGGCCTGCCATCAATACAACGGCTTTCCGTTGCAAAATAAAATAAACCGGTCTACAAGAATGGCAGCGAACGGGCTCGTATTTTCCGTTTTCGAGTACCAAAATTATCCGCTCGCGGATTTTAGCCGCCTCGTCGTCATCAAAAATGAACAGTTAGATTCTACTTTTAATGGGACGGGTTTTGTAACCTCAGAAAACAACGAAGAATTTTTAGACAGTGGTTTTTCCCAGGATATTTTTGTGGTTTTAAATCAAAAATCAAATCAGAAAGCACTGAATGCGTATTCGGCGACAGGCACTCCTGTACAGATTAACAGCGAAAGAGACTTTAAGCTTCTCTCGGGGCAGGAGATTGAAATGAAAGACAATTATATTTTGGTCAATTCAATCTTGCCGGCAAACAATCAAAATGGCACGCGCGTAAAAATCGATAAATATTTAGTGACGCAGGAGCAACTTTCGACCGCCACCAGCGCGCTAAAGAAGATAATGGTTGAAAATCCGGTAAAAGATTTTTTAAGAATTAAAAATGCCGAAAATGCGGAAAGTTTTGGTCTTTATAATCTGGAAGGAAGAAGGATATTGTTTTCATCAAATGTGGAAAATATCAACACTTCTAATCTGCCGCAGGGAAATTATATTTTGAAAGTAAAACTGAAAAGCGGCGAAATTCTGTCGAAAAAACTGATTAAAAATTAAAATATTACGCTGCTTACAATATTTTAGTTCTATTTAAAACTGCACAAAATAAAAACCGTCTGAAGATTCAGACGGTTTTTTAGTTTAATTAAGACAATATTCCTATCCCATTTTTTTAGCATCAGCTACAAACTGCGCTAAACCTTTATCTGTCAAAGGATGGTTCATTAAATTAAGAATTGAATCCAAAGGAGAAGTAATTACATCTGCGCCAATTTTCGCACAGTTGATAATGTGCATCGGCGAACGAATGGAAGCTGCGAGGATTTCTGTATCGAACATATAATTATCAAAAATAATTCTGATTTCTTCGATCAAATTCATGCCATCAACAGAAATATCATCCAACCTTCCCAAAAACGGAGAAACATAATTTGCCCCGGCTTTCGCCGCCAAAAGTGCCTGTCCTGCAGAGAAAATTAGCGTACAGTTTGTTTTAATTCCTTTATCGGAAAAATATTTTAAAGCTTTAATGCCATCTTTAATCATCGGAATTTTAACCACGATATTGGGATGAATTGCGGCCAGTTCGTCGCCCTCCTTAATCATTTCTTCATAAGTTGTGCTGAGAACTTCGGCAGAAATATCGCCGTCTACGATGTCGCAAATGGCTTTATAATGGTTGAGAACCGCTTCTTTCCCGCTGATTCCTTCTTTTGCCATTAACGATGGATTGGTGGTAACGCCATCTAAAATTCCTAAATCCTGGGCTTCTTTAATTTGCGCCAGATTAGCCGTGTCGATAAAAAATTTCATATTACTTTTTGTTTGCGCAAAGGTAATTATCTGCAGACCACTAACCAAATATTATCGGTTCCCGCGCATAGAAAAACCGAACGCTGGTCCGGTTTAAAAATTTCATTTAGTATCGCAAATTTATTCGAACACAACAGGTGTTGTAGCTGCGTGCATTTTTTGGGCAGAATCTTTGTTTTTTAAAGAGGAAGAATATACTTCAGATTTTGCTCTTAAGGCAACTTTGGTTTTCAAATAATCCAAAGACTGCGCTTCCTTCAGCGAAATGTCGTCAAATTCGTATAAATGTACGGCGCTGTGCGTGGTGAAAACTTCTTTGGCTGCAAGCAGTTGTTCTTCATTTTTAATGGATACGCTTGCAATTAATTTATCGATATCGTTGGTATTGATCTGCGGTGTTCTTCCGCCAAAAATCCGGTTCCAGAAATTTTCTTTCTGTTCTTCAACCTGATTGATGTAGATAATATAATCTTCATTTTTAAAACCGGCAAGTTCCAGATCTGTCGCTAATTTTTTTGCTTCTTTTTGAGTTGGGAATAATCCAATAAGTATTGTTGTCATTTTTTAAATCTTTTGATTATACAAATCTACGCTTAAAAACGCATTATTTGTGTTAATATTTACTGATATAGCGTATAATTGATAAAAATCATAAGTTTTTTTAATTATTTCGTAACCTAGAAAACTATCTGAGATGAGGCTCGATTATATAATTTTTAACAATTATTAATGAGTTCATTTCTATACGACTCAACTTATTTTGCGGCGAGTTTCTCCTCGATCACAGCAAGCGCAGATTTCACGTCGCGCATCTTTTCCATTGAGTCGGCGTCGATCTCAATATCGAAAACTTCTTCCACATCTAAAATTACATCCACCAAATTGGCGGAATTGATATTTAAATCGTTGATGAAATCGGTGGTCTCATTTATTGTTTCCAATGCGGCCCCATTTTTTACATAAGGTTTTACAATGGCTTTTAGTTTTTGAATGGCTTCGTCCCGGTTCATAGGTTTCTTTTAATTGGAGTTGGAATATTTCTTAAAGATAACACATCCGTTTACATCGCCAAACCCAAAACTAACTTTTGCCGCAATATTAATGTCTTTTTCTAAAAGTTTCATCGGAATACAGTCGGCATCGATTATTGCAGAAATTTCCGGATTCAAATCTTCACAATTACTAGTGGGAGCGATAAAGTTTTCCGACAATTGCAAAACCGTTGCCACAGCTTCGATACTGCCCGCGGCGGAAAGACAATGTCCCGTCACAGCTTTGAGTGAATTGATATACGGGAAATCTCTCCCGGAACGTTGTAAAGCTTCAGCTAAATTTTGAATTTCCGTACTGTCTTTTGAAGTTGCGGTTAAATGCCCGCTGATATAATCGATATCATTTGCTTCAATTCCTGACTCTAGAATTGCGTCCTCTACGCATTTTTGGACGGCTGTAGAATTTGGTGCAGTCATACTTCCGCCGCCGCGTTGTCCGCCAGAATTTAGATTTCCGCCCAGAATTTCACAATAAATTTTAGCGTTCCGCGCTAATGCCGACTCCAAATCTTCGATGACTAAAGCTCCAGCGCCACTTCCGGGAACAAATCCCGCAGCAGAAGCGCTCATCGGACGCGAAGCTTTTTCCGGTCGGTCGTTCGATTTATAATTACAAACTTTTATGGCATCAAAACCCGCCCAAATATATGGCCCGGAATCACTTGTACTTCCGGCTAAAATGCGTTTTGCTTTTCCGGCTTTTATGCGCTCAAAAGCCATTAAAATACTTTCTGTTCCGGTTGTACATGCGGAAGAATTGGTTGTCACCTGATTTCCTAAACCTAATTTTCCGCCTAAATAAGCGCTGATTCCGCTGTTCATCGTCTGTGAAACCGCCGTGCTGCCTAATCGTCGGGTTTGAAGGGCATCGATCTTATAAATACTTTCCCGAAATTTTTCAATGCCGGAAGTTCCCGCGCCGAAAATAGTTCCGCTGTCCCAATCCGGATTTTCATCTTGAGAAATTTCTAAACCTGCATCTTTCCAGGCATCTAACCCGGCGATGACGCCGTACATAATTCCGGTTGAACTGAAATTTCTTAATTCTAAATCGGTAAAATATTGATTGAGAGTATCTTTATTAATGGGCGGTGTGCCGGAAACCTGACAGGAAAAATGAAGGTCAGCGAGTTGCTGGTCAAATTTAATTCCGGAACGGCCTTCCTTTAAAGCTGACCGAAAATCACCCAATCCAACGCCATTTGGCGCGACGATGCCTAAACCTGTGATGACAACTCTTCTTTCCATTTAATTTACTTTAATAATTCCCGCCATGGTTCCTTCACACACGATTTCCGATTTTTCGTTCAGCATTTTTACTTTACATTTCAATTTACTAAATCTAAAATAAATTTTCTCCGAAATCACCGTCACTTTTTCGCCCGGAAAAACTGGTTTTAGGAATTCGATCTCGGTTGATGTGAGACCAATTTGGCTTTCTTCAGTCAAATCATTTCCCACTAGAAAAATTCCCAGACAAACCAATCCGATCTGCGCCATTGTCTCGGTGAGAATTACGCCTGGAGTAATTGGATTATTTTTAAAATGTCCTTTATAAAAATTTAAACCTTCTTTGAAAGTGAAAGTTCCGATTACGCCATTTTCCTCAATGCTCACCAAATCATCCACAAATAAAAATGGTGAAGAATAGGGGAGTTTTTTTAAAATATCAATAATATCCATCTAACCCAAATGTTCGCCACCATCGACGGGAATTACACAGCCATTGATCCAGGCAGCTTCGTCCTGACAAAGCAAACTCACTGCATTCGCCACATCTTCGGGTTGCGTTAAGCGATTGAAAGGATTGCGTTCCAAGAACTTTTCCTTTATTTTTTCACTCCCCGGAATCATCTGCAAAGACCACGTGTCGGTAACGCCGGCCTGAATGCAATTCGATCGCAGACCGAAAGGCGCAAATTCCAAAGCGATGCTTCGGGAAATCGCTTCCAACGACGCTTTTGCAGCGGAAACGGCCGCATAAAACGGCATCGGTTTTGTGCTGCCCTGACTCGTAAAAGCCAAAATTCTGGTGTCTTCTGCGAAAAGTTTTTCATTAAACAGAAGTTTCGTCCAGTCGTATAAACTCGTGGCCATCGCCTGAAGCGTTATGCTAAAATCATCGGTGGAAAGAATTTCACCTTCTGACCCGATCATCGGTTTTAAATTTCCTTTTGCAATGCTGTGCAGCAGACAGCGGATTTTTCCTTCTGCGCCTAAAGCAATTTTTAAGTCAGAAATTATATCTTTTTGTATGATAGGGTTTAAAAGGTCTTTATTTAAAGTTAAATATTTTACGTTCTCGTTTTTAATTGCGTCAAATTCTTTATTAATAGCCTCTATTTCTGCGCGGGAATTCCGGTGAACGATACAAATATTCATTCCTTCGCCTGCCAATTTTTTCGCTGAAGCTAATCCTAAACCAGAACTTCCGCCCAGAATTAAAGCCCAGTAATTCTTATTCTCAAACCTTCTTACCATTGCAATAAAACTCTTTGTGCAGAAAAGCCCGGCCCGAAACTCAGCATTAAACCTTTGTCACCTTTCTGCGGATTTCGATTCATAATTTCTTCTAAAACATACAAAACTGTTGCGCTCGACATATTTCCATAAAGTCGCAAAACTTCTTTTGTTACGTCGATGTTTTTGCCCATATCTGAAAATAATCCTTCAACCATTTGGACAATCTTTTTTCCGCCCGGATGAAAGATCAAATGGTCAATATCTTTAATTTCTAAATTTTGTTTGGCTAAAAACGGATGAATAATATTGGGGAAATTTTCGCCAATTGTATCGGGAACTTCGATATCTAAAATCATCTGCAACCCGGAATTGGTGAGTTTGAAACCCATCATGTGTTCATTATTATAAAAATGATACATTTCTTCGGCGAGAATTTCCGGACCTTCTACATCTTCATCAGAGGAAAGTAAAACACACGCAGCGCCGTCGCCGAAGATCGCGGCGCTCACAATATTCGCCATGGAGAAATCTTCCAACTGAAAAGTCGCGGTCGGACTTTCTACCGCGATAACTGCGGCACGTTTTCCAGGATTTGCCTGCAGGAAATTTTTCGCGTAAATAATTCCGGAAACTCCGGCAGCACAACCCATTTCTGTAACGGGCAAACGAACGATGTCCTGGCGTAAATCCAGTTTGTTGATGAGATAAGCATCTAGCGAGGGAATCATAATTCCGGTACAGCTTACGGTGATAATATAATCCAAGGATTGTGGATCCCAAGCGGCTTTTTTTAAAGTTTTATCTAAAACCTGCTCGCCTAAAATCACGACTTCGCGGGCATAAATATCATTCTTATCTTCAAAAGAAGTCGCAGTGAAAACTTCGATTGGATCCATTATGGAATATCGTTCATCAACGGCGGCGCCTTCAAATATTTTTTTGACTTTACGAATAAACCTGCTTTCCTGGCCGACAAGCCATTGATCCAAAAAAGGCAAAACTTCGGAAGTTTTTCGGGAATATTTGGGGAGTTGCTTGGCAACGGTAATTATTTTTACACTCATATATCATTGCGAGGTACAGCTTGTCCCGAGAATTCGAGAAAGCAATCCGTAACTTTTTTAATTAATTTTTTGAATAATCCATTGGTAACGGAAGGCCCATTTCCATTTTATGCTGTACTTTTTTAATGCTAATTCTTTTGAAAACTTTTCTAAATCTTCTCTTTTAAACCCTCTTAAAATAGAAATCAAGCCATCTTGTGCGGTCATTTTTTTTAATCTGAAAATAAAGATAATCATTTGAAACAAGCGATAGGCGATTTTACTTCGGTGTAAATCATTGACGACGATGCCTTTTTTGACCAAATTTAAAATAACGCTCATTATTTTAAAAATTTCATCATCTTTAAAATGATGTAAAGTCAAGGTGATCAATGCGATATCAATTTTATATTTTGAAAAATCGTATAAAAAAATATCTTCAGCGAGATAGGTAATATTTATAAAATTGACGGAACATTTTTCCGCGTGACGAATCGTGGCTTCATTGGCGTCAATTCCAATTAGTTGAAATTTTAAATTATTTTCTTTTCCAAATTTCCACAGCATTCGCAGCATATCGCCACTTCCGCAACCGAAATCCATAATGGTGATGGTTTGGTCTTTGGGAAAATCCTTGATCAAATGTTGTACGCCTTCTAAAGTCACCGAGTTTCCACCGAGGAACTGATTAATTCTGGCAATGTCATCCAAAGCGGTGACCAATCCGTCATTATCCATCGAAAAATCGTCCATTGATTCTTCGAGATCTGTCCTATAAGTGGTATCTAAAGCCATTAATTTGGAGTCATTTTGATTTCTTTTCCGTGCGTTTTTCTAATGATAATAGGAAGCAGGAAAGGAAGATGGGTTATAAAATTCGTTAAAACTTCGGAGAGTTTTGAATGTTCTAAAATACTACCTAAAATTCGGCCATACCATAATCTCTGTTTAAAATTTTTATTCCAGTTTGAAGAATAACTTTTTTCCATTTCATTTCGCGAAATTTTTCCAGCTAAAAAGTCTATGGTTTGTTCCGACGCTAACTTTGCACTGTGAATCGCCATGGCCATTCCATTTCCGCACAAAGGATGAATTAATCCCGCCGTATCACCCATCATTAAAATGTGATTCTCTACATTATCTTTTTTCTCAAAACATATCTGACTGATCGTTAATGGTTTTTCAAAAACGGCTTCAGAATTTTCTAAAATATTTTTTAAATGTGGATTTTGAGCGACCACTTTTTCCTGGAAATCTTCGATGTTTTTATATTTTTTGAAGGATTTAAAATTGGTTAAATAACAGATATTGAGCAAATTATTTTCTACTTTCGAAACGCCGCAATAACCGCCTTTAAAATTATGCAAACCCACAACATCATCCGGAAAATTCCCTTTGTAATGAGATTTAACCGCCAACCAAGGAGATTTATCTTTTAAAAAATCACGGTTCATTTTCACATCCAAATTGGATCTTTTTCCAAAACCGCCTAAAACGACTTTCGAGGTCAAAACTTTCCCGGAAGCCAAATGAACCTCAAAAAGATCATCTTTATAATCAACCTCATTGCCCTGATCTTCGATAATCTCGCAGTTTTGAGCTAGGGCTTTTAAATAAAGGGCATGATCCAAAGTATATCTACTGATCCCGAAACCACCGAGCGGAAGTTTTGTTTTAATCGTTCTCCCAGACTCTGATGAAAATTGTAAAGTTTGGATATGCGTGGGCTTTAATTCTTCAATATTTACATTGAGCCATTTAAAATAGGGAAGGACTTCATTGGAAATATATTCGCCGCAAACTTTGTGTTTTGGATAATGATTCTTTTCAATTACAATGACTTTAACACCCATTTTGGAAAGGTGAATCGCGCTTGTTAAACCTGCCAAACCGCCACCAATAATAATGACCTCGGAATCATATTTTAAATCTGCCAATTTTTTATTTAAATGTAGGAAAAAATCACAGTAAAAAGGTCAAAAAAATATCAGTTATCTTAAAAAATCATTTCGAAAAACGGTGTAGAAATTCTATTCTATTTTTTGCCATTTTTGCTTTTCCGTTATGGAGTGAATCGCATCATAAAATTTTAATAGACCAAGAGAACCTTTCTC
The DNA here is from genome assembly GCF_021513235.1 of Kaistella sp. 97-N-M2. NCBI lineage: Bacteria > Pseudomonadati > Bacteroidota > Flavobacteriia > Flavobacteriales > Weeksellaceae > Kaistella > Kaistella sp. 97-N-M2. The sequence continues at coordinate 2,506,865 of NZ_CP090976.1, forward strand.
GCCGTAATCATAAATTGTCTTTGTTTTTCCATTATTGTATACTATTTTAGTTTCTATGGCAGAATGATCGCAGCATCCGATAGAATATCTTTCTTTTAAATTTTTGAAATCAATATCATTTAAATACAATGCTAGATTTCCAAAATCCTGATTATTATTTCCAAAATATCTTCCTTGTAATTTTTTGTAAAATTTTGAATTTAAAATGATGGAATCTTTTTTTAAAGACAACGTGAAGTGAATTCCAGGTACATAGCCTCCAAACTGGGTGAATTTAATTTCTGAAATATTATTGTTACTTCTTGTTTTTACAAATTCTGTAAGTTGATTATTTCTAACCATTAACGTATCAAACTTCAGGATATCATTTAGGTCATCAAATCGTGGTTTGAAATTTAGTAACTTGATTAAATTTTGCCCTTTGTAGTTTATTATTTTGGCAGAAAAGATATCGTAAACCCTTTTACTACCTGCATTTAAAATTTTGTAGCCAGATGAACTGCTTAGTACGACTATACAGTTTTTTGAATCTTCCCCAAAAAATGGTCTTACAACGATTTGATTTAAAGTGTCTTTTTCATATTCTAAGTTTACTAAATAATCCTGTTTCCCATCACCATTCAAAGCGGCTTTAAATATTGGTTTTAGATTTTCGGTCGCAATTATTTTTCTAAAGGATTTGATTGAGTCGATGAAATTTTCACCATATAAGAAATCTGTCTTTAGTTTTAAATTATTATAGTTTTCATTTGTGTGAATTATTTCTAATATTTCTAGATCTGTAAGATCTTTTTTCTCGCAAGATAATATCAGAAACAGCGAAACAAAAAGGAAAATATATTTCATAATTAAATTTTAAAAAAGAAAGATACAATTTATTGTAAACAAAAAAACCTCACGTTTCCGCAAGGTTTCTCTACTAACATTAAATATTTTCAAAAAAAAAGTTCATCAAATCTTCTCATTCTTAATCTCTTCCACAATCTCCGGGTTCAAAAGTGTAGAAGTATCACCGAAATTGGAAAAATCACCTTCCGCAATTTTTCTTAAGATACGACGCATGATTTTACCGGAACGCGTTTTCGGCAAGGCAGAAACAAACTGAATTTTATCCAGTTTCGCAATAGGTCCGACAGTTTCTGCAATTAAATTGTTGATTTCTTTTCGCAGATTTTCTTTGTCGCGACTTTCGCCGGTATCTTTTAAAATTACGTAGCCATAAAGTGCGCATCCTTTCACATCGTGCGGATAACCCACAATTGCGGATTCTGCGACGGCGGGGTGAAGGTTTACGCTGTCTTCAATCGGCGCCGTTCCAAGATTATGTCCGGAAACAATAATTACATCGTCAACACGTCCGGTGATTCTGTAATAGCCAACTTCGTCCCTCAAAGCGCCGTCTCCGGTAAAATATTTTCCGGGGAAAGCCGTGAAATAGGTTTCTTTATATCTTTGATGATCGCCCCAAATTGTTCGCGCAATTCCAGGCCACGGAAAACGGATGCACAAATTCCCATCGACTTGATTTCCGGTAATTTCGTTGCGTTTATCGTCCATCAAAACAGGCTGAATTCCGGGCAACGGTAAAGTCGCATAGGTCGGTTTCGTTGGCGTGATAAAAGGCAGAGGCGAAATCATAATTCCGCCGGTTTCAGTTTGCCACCACGTATCAACAATCGGACATTTTTTCTTGCCAACATGATCGTTATACCAATGCCACGCTTCGTCATTAATCGGTTCTCCTACGGAGCCAATCACTCTTAAACTCGACAAATCATGTTTTTCTACCCATTCGTAAGATTCTTTTGCTAAAGAACGGATGGCTGTTGGCGCTGTGTAAAATTGCGTCACTTTATGTTTTTCGATGACTTCCCAAAAGCGATCGGGTTGAGGATACGTCGGAATTCCTTCATAGATGACCGTTGTAGCGCCATTGGCAAGCGGACCATACAGAATGTAAGAATGTCCCGTAATCCACCCAATATCTGCGGTGCACCAATAAATATCGTTCTCTTTATAATTGAAAACATTTTTAAAGGTGTAAGCCGTAAAAACCATGTAACCTGCTGTCGTATGCAACATTCCCTTTGGTTTTCCGGTGGAGCCAGACGTGTATAAAATAAACAGCGGATCTTCTGCATCCATGATGACTGAAATAAAATCCGACGGCGCTTTTTCATACAGAGGCTCCAGCCAAAGATCTCTTCCATCCTTCATTTTAACTTCGCTTCCGGTTCTTTTCACCACCAAAACTTTTTCCACGGTCGGACATTTTTCTACGGCTTCATCGATAATTCCTTTCAGATCGATGGATTTTGTGCCGCGAAAACTTCCATCCGAGCAGATGATCATTTTCGCACCGCAATCATTCACGCGGGATTCCACTGCCTGCGCGGAAAATCCCGCGAAAATTACGGAATGCACGGCACCTAACCGTGCGCACGCCAGCATCGACACTGCCAGTTCCGGAATCATGGGCAGATAAATACAAACGCGGTCGCCTTTTTTGATGCCTAAATCCCGCAACACATTTGCCATTTTGCACACCCTGTCGCGCAGTTCGCTGTAGGAAATATGCTGCGCCTCCTCTTTCGGATCATTCGGTTCAAAAATAATCGCGGTTTTGTCGCCACGTTCGTTCAAATGCCGGTCAATACAGTTTTTCGTTATGTTGAGTTTGGCATTTTTAAACCATTCAATCCTGGCTTCCTCCATATCGTACCGCACCACTTTAGACCATCGCTGGTACCAAACGAAATTCTCATCGGCGATTTTGTCCCAGAATTTTTTCGGGTTTTTAATGGATTTTTTGTACTGTTTAAAATAATCGGGCAAATCGTCTATCACGTAATTTTTCATTCCTCTAATTTTCTTGGTTAAATTTAATTAAATATTTTTCAACATCATATTTTTTAAAAAGATAAACAAGTTTTTCGTCCTTCAATTTTTAGATCTGAATAAAATTTCTATCTTTGCACCTAATGAAAAGAATATTTCCATTAGACGATTTACACAAAGGCAGCAATGCCGATAATGACGATATTTATTAACAACGAAGCTTTTTTGGCTTCGTTTTTTTTTATTCAAAAACTAAAAATATGCTTAGAACATCTGATCTGTCCGTCGAGAAAATTAACAAATTACTTCAGGAAGCCGACGAATTTTCCAAAGGGAAAGTCCTGAAAGCCAAAACTGAAATTTATGTTGCCAATCTCTTTTTTGAAGACAGTACCCGAACAAAAACGAGTTTTGATGTGGCTGAACGAAAATTAGGATTGAACGTGGTGCCCTTCGATGTTTCCGCCAGCTCTGTTAATAAAGGAGAATCGCTGTACGACACCGTGAAAACTTTAAAAAGTATTGGAATTGATCTTTGTGTAATCCGCCATAAAAAAGAAAAATTTTATGACGAGTTTAAAGGAATTGACATTTCGATCATTAATGGTGGCGACGGAACCGGAAATCATCCCTCTCAAAACCTTCTAGATCTGATGACGATTCAACAGGAATTCGGGAAGTTTAAGGGTTTGAAAGTCGGTATTGTTGGTGACGTGAAACACAGCCGCGTGGCGAATTCTAACGCTGAAGTTTTAAGAAAATTGGGAGCAAAAGTATACTTTTCCGGTCCCGAGCAATGGTTTGATGAAGGCACCATAATCAACGGAACTTATTTATCCATAGACGATTTGGTAAAGGAAGTGGATGTCTTGATGCTCTTGAGAATTCAGCATGAAAGGCACGAAAGCGACGAAAAGCTGAAACTTTCTTCAGAAAAATATCACCGAAAGTTTGGTTTGACTTTAGAACGCGAAAAAGCGATGAAGAAAAAAGCCATCATTATGCATCCGGCCCCCATTAACAGAGGTGTTGAGATTGCAAATGAACTTGTGGAATGCAAACGTTCCCGGATTTTCAAACAGATGGAGAACGGAGTTTTCGCCAGAATGGCTATTTTGAAAACAGCTCTTGAGGCCAAAGGATTCGAGTTCGAACTAAATAAAAAATTATAAAAATCGCAAAGTTTAAACGGCATTTCGACCTTTATTTACACAGTATAAATGAAAGAAATTCTTTCGTTTTTGCCTTAAAAATAAAAATTAGAGATCTAGTAAAAAGTATAAATGAAAAAGAAATTAATATTAGAATCCGGTGAAATTTTCCATGGAAAAGGTTTTGGAGCCGATCAGGATATTGAAGGTGAAATCGTTTTTAATACGGGAATGACCGGTTATCAGGAATTGATATCGGATCCTTCCTATTGCGGACAAATTGTTTGCATGACCTACCCGCTCATCGGAAATTACGGAATAAACCGTGATGACTATGAAAGCATCGAACCGGCGATTAAAGGTTTAATCGTAAAAGAAGTTTGTGATTTTCCGTCCAATTTCCGAACTCAAATGGATTTGGATGAATTTTTCCAAAAGAGAAATCTTTCTGGAATTTCTGGAATTGACACCAGAAGATTAACGAGAGTTCTTCGTAATTCAGGCGTTGTAAAAGGAAAAATTGTGAGTGAAGATGCTGACGAAAATTTAGTTATTGAAGATTTAAAAGCTTCTGTTTTACCGACCGATCAGGTGGCGCAGGTTTCTACCAAAACATCATACGCAAATCCGGGAAGAGGTTTGAAAGTCGTTTTGGTCGATTACGGTTCAAAACTCGGAATTTTACGCGAACTTGCTCAAAGAGATTGCGACGTGATCGTAGTTTCTCAGGATACCACCGCTGAAGAAATTTTGTTGATTAATCCTGATGGAGTAATGCTTTCCAACGGTCCTGGTGATCCAGAAGATGTAAATGGAGCAACTGAAATGATTCAGAATCTTTTAGGAAAAATTCCAATTTTTGGAATTTGCCTGGGACATCAATTAATTGGTTTGGCTTGTGGTGCAAAAACTTTTAAACTAAAATTCGGACACCGCGGTGGAAATCATCCGGTCTTGGACTTGAAGAAAAATAAAGTCGCGATTACTTCTCAAAATCACGGTTATGCCGTCGATCAGGAATCTTTGAAAAACACCGATTTAGAAGAAACGCACATCGCTTTGAATGACCGAACCAATGAAGGTTTGAAACATAAAATTCATCCTTGTTTCTCTGTGCAATATCACCCGGAAGCAAGTCCAGGCCCGGAAGACGCGAATTATTTGTTTGATGAGTTTATTCAATTAATGGAACAATTTAAGAATGTAACAGTTTAACAATCTAAGTTTCACAACATGATCAATTTCGAAAATAATCCATTACTTCAGAAAACGGTTCAATTTTCTTTAGATATTATTGATTATTGTGAATTACTAGAAGAGAAAAGGAAGTTTGTAATTGCAAAACAATTATTACGATCTGGAACAAGCATTGGCGCTAATTCATTTGAAGCGCAAAATCCATACAGCAGAAAAGATTTTATTCATAAGATAAAAATTGCTGCAAAAGAAGTTGAAGAAACAAAATATTGGCTCTTTCTGTGCAAACATTCCAAATCATATCCTTTCGATGAAAAACTGGAAACTCAAATTACCGAAATAGGTAAAATTATTTATAAAATTTTAAGCACAAGTTTATCTAAAGATATTCCTCACAATATTTAACTCTCAATCACAATTTGTTACACTGTTACATTGATAAATTGTTACACTAATTATATGAAACGTACAGATATAAAAACAATTTTAGTTATCGGAAGTGGTCCAATTATCATCGGACAAGCCGCAGAATTTGATTACGCAGGAACTCAGGCTTGCTTGTCTTTAAGAGAAGAAGGCTACAAAGTAATCCTCATCAATTCAAATCCGGCAACCATCATGACCGATGTGGAAATTGCCGATAAAGTTTACATCGAACCAATATCATTAGAATTCGTAAGTCATATTATCCGCAAAGAAAGACCCGATGCGCTTTTGCCAACTTTGGGTGGACAGACCGGGTTAAACATGGCGGTGGAACTGCAAAACGCCGGGATATTGGAAGAATGCAAAGTTGAAGTTCTCGGAACCAAACTTTCAGCCATCAATCAAGCAGAAGACCGTGATTTATTTCGGAATTTGATGCGTGAATTAAATGAACCTGTGCCGGATTCTGATATTGTAAATAACGTTCAATCGGCTTTAGAATTCGCGCACAACATCGGTTATCCCGTGATTGTTCGTCCTGCATTTACCATGGGTGGAACTGGAGGTGGAATTGCTCACAATGATGACGAATTGAAAGAAATCACAAGTTTCGGTTTAAAATATAGTCCAGTTCGTCAGTGTTTGATTGAAAAATCTATCGCCGGTTTCAAGGAAATCGAGTACGAAGTAATGCGCGACAAAAACGACAATGCGATTGTGGTTTGTAATATGGAAAACATTGACGCAGTTGGAGTTCATACCGGAGATTCAATTGTAGTGGCGCCTTCGCAGACACTTTCCGACCGGGAATATCAGATGTTGCGAAATTCTTCGTTAAAAATTATTCGCGCACTTGGAATTGAAGGTGGGTGCAATGTTCAGTTGGCTTTAGATCCCAATTCTTACGATTATTATATCATCGAAGTGAATCCACGGGTTTCGCGTTCCTCGGCTTTGGCGAGTAAAGCAACCGGTTATCCGATTGCGAAAATTGCTGCTAAAATTGCAGTCGGTTTGACATTAGATGAAATCATGAATCCGGTAACAGGAAAAACGTACGCATGTTTCGAACCTGCTTTGGATTATGTGGTGACGAAATTCCCGCGTTTCCCATTTGATAAATTTGAAACTGCTGACCGACGTCTTTCAACACAAATGAAAGCAACCGGCGAAGTTATGGCGATTGGTCGAAATTTCGAGGAATCTCTGCAGAAAGCCATCCGTTCTCTGGAAACAGGTTTAAGACATATCGGGCTGAAATCAAAAGATGCCGCTGCTTTAACGGATAAAGAAATCGAAAGAAGAATCCGGGTTTGTGATGATGAGCGTTTGTTCATTATTGGTGATGCTTTGCGACGGGGTTACGACTGGGAAAAAATAGTAGAGTGGAGCAAGATTGATAAATTCTTCATCTGGAAAATTAAAAAACTCATCGATTTCGAAAAAGTAATTGCGGAAAATAAATTCGACACTGAAACTTTACTTGAAGCCAAGAAATTAGGATTTTCCGACATGAGTATCGCGACTTTATGGGAATCAACTCAAAAAGAAATTTTCGAATTTCGGAAAGAAAACGACGTCATGCCGGTTTACAAAATGGTCGATACCTGCGCTGCAGAATTCGAAAGTGAAACCCCATATTTCTACGGAACTTACGAAGAGGAAAACGAAAGTGTTCCTTCCAATAAAGAAAAAATCATCGTTCTCGGTTCGGGTCCGATTCGGATTGGTCAAGGGGTGGAATTCGATTACGCCACGGTTCACTCGGTTTGGGCGATTAAAGAAATGGGTTACGAAGCGATCATCATTAATAATAATCCGGAAACGGTTTCTACAGATTTCTCGATTTCCGATAAACTCTATTTCGAACCATTGACCGAAGAAGATGTAATGAACATCATCGATCTGGAAAAGCCGAAAGGAGTTGTCGTTCAGTTTGGCGGACAAACCGCAATTAATTTAGCAGATAAATTAGCCGCACACGGTGTTCAAATTTTGGGAACTTCTTTGGAAGATCTGGATCGTGCTGAAAACAGGAATAAATTTGAAGCCGCACTTCAGGAAATGGGAATTCCGCAACCTTTAGGAAAAACCTGTTTTACAAAAGAAGAAGCGTTGGTGATTGCCAATGAAATCGGTTTCCCGGTTTTGGTTCGTCCGAGTTATGTCTTGGGAGGAAGAGCCATGGAAATTGTTTATGATGAGCATGAACTTTCTCATTACATGACGAATGCGGTGAAAGAAAATTCGGAACATCCGATTCTGATTGACCGATATTTAACCGGAAAAGAAGTTGAAGTTGATGCGATCTGCGATGGTGAAACCGTGGTGATTCCAGGGATTATGGAACATATCGAAAGAGCTGGAGTTCACTCTGGAGATTCGATTGCCGTTTATCCGCCCCAAAATATTAACGCTGAACAGATCGCAACTTTGGTAGATTATACCGAAAGATTAGCAAAAGGGTTGAATGTAATCGGTTTAATGAACATTCAATATGTCCTTTTTGAAGGCGGAGTGTATGTGATTGAGGTCAATCCAAGATCGAGTAGAACCGTTCCTTTTTTATCAAAAATCACTGAAATTCCGATGGCGAATTTAGCCACGAAAGTAATACTCGGACAAAAATTAAAAGATCTCGGATACAAAAACGGTTTGGCTCCAGTGAAAGATGGAGTTTACGTAAAAGTTCCGGTCTTCTCTTTTTCAAAACTAACGAGAGTTGATATTTCCCTCGGACCAGAAATGAAATCCACCGGAGAAGTGATGGGGAAAGACACGACTTTAGAAAAAGCTTTGTACAAAGGTTTGATTGGTGCGGGAAGAAAAATGCCTTTACATGGCTCAATTCTTTTCACTGTTGCCGATAAACACAAAGAAGAAGCCTGCGAACTCGCCCGGAGATTTCAGGAAATCGGTTTCAGAATCTGGGCAACGGAAGGAACCGCAAACTATTTTGAACAACACGGCGTCCGCACAAAAATCGGTTATAAGATTGAAGAAAATCCAGAAATCAATTTGATCGATTTAATTCAAACCGGAAAAGTTCAGTACATCGTCAACACCATGACCAAAGGAAAACAGTCTGAAAGAGACGGTTTCCAGATCCGCCGAACCTCTGTCGAAAATGGCGTTCCTTGTTTAACTTCAATGGATACGGTGGAAGCAATTTTGAAGGTGATTGAAAGTATGAGTTTTAAAATGGAGATGATGTAAAAACAGATGTGATTTCATAGACATTAATAAAAGAAAACGGGCGAAGAAATTCTCCCGTTTTTTTTGTTGAATTAGTTGTTTTTCCTTTTAATATAAAATTTTGTTTATACCTTGTATAAAATCTTTTTTCATGAATCTTTGGGAACGCCGCATTTATTTTCTCAATCTTGCCGCAGAACATTTGCTCCTGTCTTTGGGTTCACTGGTAGCGGTGACTTTCCTCGGAATTCTTATCGGCGTTTTTGTTTTTTATTCCTCCAAAAGCCGGAAAATAATTCTTCCTTTAATTAACTTTTTGTACACCATTCCGTCCATCGCCATGTTTGGTTTGCTCATTCCTTTGGTGGGAATTGGTTTAAAAAATGCCTTGATTGTTCTAATTTTATATGGCTTGCTTCCGATGGTCCGAAGTACCTATTCCGGTATGAAAGAAGTTCCTGAACAATTGGTGGAAGCCGCAGAAGGTTTAGGTTCCACGCCGACACAGGTTTTCAGAAATATTTATTTTCCGCTTGCTTTGCCGTCGATTTTATCGGGTTTACGAATTACTGTGGTTATGATTGTGGCCTTAACAGGTTTAGCAGCACTCATCGGTGCGGGCGGTTTGGGACAGGCCATTTTTCGCGGTTTAAATACCATGAATACAGGACTGATCGTCGCTGGTTCTTTGGGAATTTCGCTCTTTGCCATTTTAGGCGATCAATGGATCGGCCAGTTTGAAAAAAAGGCAAGTTTACTTCACCTCATTTCCAAAAATGCAACTCCAAAACAGAAAAGAAGGATCATTTTCCCAACAGTATTGGTTTTAATTTTCACCCTCGGCGCGCTGATTTATTTAAACCCTTTAGAAAAGGAGAACAGCAAAACCATTGTAGTTGCCTCAAAACCGACGAGCGAACAGTTTATTCTGGGCGAAATAATCGCGCAGCGTATTGAAAATAATACCGATATTCAGGTCATCCGGAAGTTTGGGATCGGCGGCGGAACAACCAATATTCAGCCTGCAATGCTGTCCGGTGATTTGGATGTGTATGTAGAATACACCGGAACGGCTTGGTTAAATGTCGTAAAGAAAGACTTGCCGGAAAATCATCTCATCGATTTCACAAAACTGGGTAAGCTATATGAAGAAAATTACGACCTGAAATGGCTCGGACTATTGGGTTTTAATAATACGTACGGTTTAGCCATCGGAAAAGATCATCCAGAAAGCCAAAGTATTACAACTTATTCCGATCTCGCGGCGAGAAGTAAGGATTTTATTTTCGGTGCAGAATTCGATTTTTTTGAAAGAAGCGATGCTTTTCCCGGTTTGAAAAAAGTTTATCCTTTTCACTTTAAAAGTCTAGAAGAAATGGATATCAATCTTCGGTATCAGGCTTTCAAACAGGGAAAAATTAATGCTGTCGACATTTTCACCACCGATGCGCAAATCAAAAGATTAAATTTGAAAGTTCTAAGCGATGATAAAAATTACTTTCCCAGCTACGAAGCCGGCATTGTAATCCGAGAAGAAATCATTAAAAAATACCCTGAAGTGGAAAAGCTTTTATTCGATTTAAAAGGGAAAATCTCCACCGAAAAAATGCAAGAACTGAATTACGAAGTGGAAATTCTAAAGAAAAGTCCGGCAGAAGTTGCCCAAGAGTTTCTAAAAACTTTAAAATATTAAAATGGAAAACAGCAAAACAATTTCTGTTGAAAATATCAGTTTTTCCTATGGTTCCCAAAAAATTCTGGACGGTTTTTCGGCGGATTTCGAGAAGGGAAGTTTTACCTGCATTTTGGGGGAAAGCGGTAGCGGGAAATCAACCTTGTTGCGTATCATTAATGGCTTATTACTTCCGCAGGATGGAAGCGTGAAAATTGAAAACGACCTTTTAACTCCCGAAAATCTCATTCAAAAACGACTGGAAATGGGTTATGTGCTGCAGGGAAATTCCCTTTTTCCGCATCTCACCGTTTTCCAAAATATGGCCTACTGCTTAAAAATTTTAAAGAAATCAGATGTTTTTTGTAAAGAAAAAATTGCGGAACTGCTTCCTTTGGTTGGCCTTAAAGAAGATTTATTACCTAAATTCCCCGATGAAATCAGCGGCGGACAAAAACAGCGCGTCGGCATCATCCGCGCCATCGCGCACGATCCGAAAATAGTTTTAATGGATGAACCTTTTTCGGCATTAGACAGCGAAACGCGCGATAAACTGCAGCTTTTAGTAAAGGATATTCATCAAAAATTACAAACTACTTTTGTGATGGTTACTCATTCCAGACCGGAAGCCGAAATTCTTGCTACGCATCTTTTAGAACTTTAAATTTGAATGCCCACAGTTTGCAACTTTCAAATTTCAGGAGACCGCTTTCAGTAAAGGCTAATTAATTTTGCGCGTCGAATCCTTATATAATGCTCAAAATTACAGCATCGTTTACAATAAATATATATGAGTAAAAATTTCTTAAAATTTGTTAAAGTTGCTTGCAATAAACGCCTGTGGCATTTTTATTGTCTCTCCATTTCCATCTTTAAATATAACACTAACATTAAAATTTAATTATGGAAAATTCAACGAACTACAGACCAGATTACAGAAACGACTATGTATCCAAAGTTTTTAGCACCAGAGAAGAAGCAGACCAAGCTTACAATCACCTGTACGACAGAGGATATTCGAAAGATGACATCAATGTAATGATGTCTGACAGCACCAGAGACCGATATTTCAAAGATCACAACAATAACGATTCCGAACTCGGAAATAAAGTTGCTGAAAATGCAGAAACCGGATCTTTGATTGGTGGTGGTATTGGAGCCGTAGTTGGGGCTATTGCAGCAATCGGATCAAATGTATTATTGCCTGGTTTAGGTTTAATTATAGCCGGACCGTTAGCAGCAGGACTTGCAGGAGCAGGAGCGGGAGCGGCCACAGGCGGTTTAATTGGCGCACTAACAGGAATGGGTGTTCCGGAAGAAGAAGCGACGAGATACAGAGACGATATTAAAGACGGCGGAATCTACATGGGATTCAAACCGAGACATGAAGAAGATGCACGTGATACTTATGACAGATGGTATTCTAATGATTCCAGAAGTTTGTAGAAATCGTCAGTACAATATAAAATCCGTCCCGAAAATTTTCGGGACGGATTGTTTTATGTTTGTTAAAAAGGGACGATTATTAAATGGTTCCCATAACGTACATTTCTTCCATGGTTGGCGTCGCATTTCCACCTTCTTTTTCTAAAGTGATCGCGAATGCCTGCGGAGTCTCCACCGATTTCATGGATTGCACGGTAGATTTATCCTGTGGGTTATACATTCCCATGTCCACCGGTTTACCATCTACGATGGCCCAAAGCTGATATTGTTTTCCGCTTGGTGCTGCGGGTAAATTCTTAACATCGAGATATACCTTTTTTGAAGTGTCCCAGTAGACTTCAGCGAGCATATCGGGATGGTTTTCAACGCCTTTCAGCTGAATTTTCTTCGCATCTTTTAAAATTGCGTTCATTTCCTCCAGGCTCGAAATTTTCGTGGACAGTTCCGTATTGTTGTTCGCGATCTGCTCCAACTGGGCGTTTTTGGAATTCACTTCATATCCAAGATATCCCAAGCCGAATAACAGAGCAACAGACGCTGCTTTCATCCAAACCGGAATAGCGTAATTTCTGTCTTTTTCGTTCCTCTCGGAATTCAGTGGAATAATTTTCGCGGCGGTCTGCGCGGGTTTACCAAATTCTATTTTTTTCAGAATTTCGGCTTTAAGATAAGTGGGTGGTTGTATGGCCTGCTCCGTGGCCAATCTTTCTATTGTTTGCTGCACTTCTAAAACTGCTTTTTTAACTTCAGCGTTATTAATCATCACACATTCCAAGATCGCGGCTTCCTCAGGAGAAATTGTTCCCATGGCATAAGCTTCGATGACGCCTGATGATATGTAAGTTTTTATATCCACGATTATTTTAGAAAGAAAAATAAAATGATTACTTTAAAATCTTTCAGTATATTTTTTAATTCTATTAAAGCAGCTCTTGTTCTTGTTTTTACGGTTCCAAGCGGAATTCCCAATTCTTCAGCAATTTCCTCCTGCGTAAAACCTCCGAAGTAAGCTTTATTAATAAGTATTCTGTAGTCTTCCCGCAGGGTGTTCACACCTCTTTCAACTTCGTTGAATTCATGTTTCTGCTCTGTAGAAAGGTTTACCTCATTATTTACGAAGTCGGGGATGCTTTGGTTTTTCAGATCGTTTTGAAAAGATTTGGATTTCAGTCTGTCGATGGCAGCATTTCTTGCAATATTCAGCATCCACGTATAAAGTGAACCCTTGCTTTGGTCGAAGCTGGCAACGGAGTTCCAGATTTTCACAAACACGTCCTGCAACACTTCATTCGATTCCTCCTGATATTGTACTACCCGAAAAATTACCCCATACAAAGCACCGGCATAATTATCATACAGATAATTAAAGCCGTGTTCATCTCTATTCAATAATAAAGACAGAAGTTCTTCTGTGGAAAGGGATTCTTTTTTCAATGGAGTTAATCGCCCTCAAAAATAGTTCTTTTTAATTTATCTTCAAAAACCATTGCGAATAATTTTGCGTATATCTATTCATAATCATCAAAATGAAATATCTTTTCAAAATATCTGCAGCGCTTTTACTAGGAACTTTAAGTTTTCAAAAAATCGACGCGCAAAAGATTCAAAAAGTAAACGGTAAAAATAGCGTTAACCCTTACTATTCCCGCACCGACACAAAAATCCTAAAAGTCTCGAATGCAAACTGGAAAAAAGTACTGAATGAAAATCTGTATGCTGTTTCCAGACTGAACAATACCGAAATGGCTTTTACCGGCAAATACAATAATTTCGATGGGCTCGGAACATATTACTGCGCGGCCTGCGGCAATGCACTTTTTAAATCAGATGCCAAATTTGCCAGTACGTGTGGCTGGCCCAGTTTTTTCGAAACCATCCGTCCGCAGTCGGTCATTTTTAAAAGGGACGACTCCTATAATATGAAACGAACTGAAGTGCTATGCGGACGATGCGATGCGCGTTTAGGCCATGTTTTCGACGACGGACCAAAACCTACGCGCAAAAGATTCTGCATGAATTCGATTTCACTGGAGTTCGAACCGTTAAATAAATCACAAAAGTAAATCCAAACGAAACCAGCCTTCGTAAATGATAGTAACACAAATCAATATATAAACATTAAAATTTTTTATTATGAACTTCTCAAAAATCACGACGGCCGCGCTCGCCCTGACCATGACTTTAACAATTGGATGTAATGCCAATAACATGTCGATGGCGAACAAAGAAAAAACGGTAATGGTTGGTGGAGCAGCGATGTATCCCACAAAAAATATCGTAGAAAATGCGATGAATTCTAAAGATCATACTACTTTGGTAGCCGCGGTAAAAGCAGCAGGATTGGTCGAAACGTTACAAAGCAAAGGACCCTTCACGGTTTTTGCTCCTACCAATGCAGCCTTCGATAAACTGCCTGCAGGTACGGTAGAAATGTTGGTAATGCCCGAAAACAAAGCGATGCTTACCAAAATTCTTACCTATCACGTTGTACCGGGAAGAATTTCTGCAAAAGATCTTGCCATGTGGACCGCAAAAAATGGCGGAAAATATATGACAAAAACAGTTCAAGGCGAAGAACTAACCTTCTGGACCAAAGGAAAAGATATGTATATTAAAGATGCGAAAGGTAATTCAGCGAAAATTACCATCGCAGATGTTAATCAGTCAAATGGTGTTATTCACGTAATCGATACGGTCTTAATGCCATAGTTTCATAGTTTTATTTTTAATGGGGTCACTTCAATTTCGGTTGAAGTGACTTTGTTATTTTAAAGAAACCTTCAGTGTTTTCCTTCCTTTTTCTTATCTTTAACCAAACTATTATATATGAAAAAATTAATTCTGGCTGCTTTTATGGCGGTTTCTGTCTCTGCATATTCGCAATGGAATATTCCCGTAGCAAGTCCACGCCAAAGCGTAGAACAGCAATTCTCCATGTCCAAAATTTCGGTAGATTATGGCCGGCCTGCGGTAAAAGGACGGACAATATTTGGCGATTTGGTACCCTTCGGGAAAGTTTGGCGTGCAGGTGCAAATTCTGCCACAAAAATTACCTTTGGCCAAGCCGTTAATTTTGGCGGAAAAGAAGTGATGGCGGGAACATACGGATTGTTTATCCTTCCGCAGGAAAAAGAATGGAAAATAATTCTGAACAAAGATTCGGACCAATGGGGCGCTTTTACCTACGACGAAAAACTCAATGTCGTGGATATAACAGTTCCCGTTCAAAAAATGACCGAGAAGCAGGAATATTTTGAGGTTTCCCTAAATCCAATGGATGAAAATAAGATTGATCTTGTTTTTAAATGGGATATGACGAAAGTGGTTCTACCGATATCCACCGGAAAACCTGAAATGGTCGCGAAAATCGTCGGAAAGCTGAAAGAAATTAAACAGATCGAAAAAGATTCGGCGCCAAAAAAATAATTCAAAGTGAACTTCGGTTCACTTTTTTATTAATTTTTCGATTTTTCCTGAGGTAATCATCAGTGTGACCATCTAATCTTTTTAATCTCATTTATTACATCATCGATAAACGATAAACGATAAACGATAAACCATAAACCATCACCCATCGCCATCATCAAAAAAATACCTGTCCATTTTTCGGTTGTCTGATAATCTTCCTGTACCTATTTTTGCTTTAAATTTATACCATGGAACTTTCCAATGAACTTATGTACGAAGCATCGCTCACAAAAAATGTCGATTTCGAGGGCGTTTTTTGGATGGGCGTAAAAACAACGGGAATATTTTGCCGTCCAACGTGCACGGCCAGAAAACCAAAACCTGAAAATGTAGAGTTCTTTCAAAACACAAAAGCAGCTATCCTGAAAGGCTACCGTCCGTGTAAAGTCTGCAGGCCGTTGGAAAACATTAACGGGACGCCGGAATATATTCAGCAAATTCTAAAAGAACTTCGCGAAGATCCTTCCTTAAAATTTAAAGATTTCGATTTGGTTCAGCGCGAAATAGAACCCGCTACGATTCGACGGTGGTTTCAAAAAAACCACGGAATGACGTTTCATGCATTTCAAAGAATGTTTCGCCTGAATACTGCCTTCAAAAAAATTCAGCAAGGTGAAAATATTATGGAAACTGCGTACGACAGTGGTTTTGAAAGTTTAAGCGGCTTTAACGAAAGTTTTAAAACAATTTTTGGTGTGTCTCCGAAAAACTCCAAATCCTATAAAATTATCGATTTAAAACGTATCGAAACGCCTGTTGGAACCATGTACGCCGCCGCGATTGAAGAAGGAATTTGTATGCTCGAATTTACGGACCGCAAAATGTTGGAAACCGAATTTAAAGATTTGGCAAAATCTCTCAACGCGACCATTGTTTTGGGTGAAAATCCACATTTTCAGACTCTGGAAAAAGAACTTTCCGAATATTTTATTGGTGAACGAACCCGCTTCAGCGTTCCTCTTTCTCCCGTGGGAACAGCATTTCAAAAAAGTGTTTGGAAAGCTCTGATGGAAATTCCTTATGGTGAAACCTGGACTTACAGAAAACAGTCAGAATTTTTGGGAGATGCGAAAAAAGTTCGTGCGGTTGCTAACGCCAACGGCATGAATAAAATTTCCATAATTATACCGTGTCATAGAGTGATAGGCAGTAACGGCACGCTAACCGGTTATGGAGGTGGCATTTGGCGGAAACAGAAGTTATTGGAATTGGAAAAAGCCATTCTTTTTTAAATCTTAAGCATAGCGCACTAGTGTTATTTGCTTGTATCTATGGTTACCAAAATGTTTCATTTGCAGCAAATCGGGTTTTAAATATTGTTGAATTAGAAGTATGAAATGCATCATTTAATTATGGGAATTCGCTCCCTTATCTCAATTATTGACTTTTAAAAGCCCTCAGCCGCTTTGTTTTTTCGAAATTTATTGGCTTCTGCCCGAACTAATTTTTATCTTTGAAAAAACATCTTTATGAATTTCTCCGTCCAACCCACTTTAGAAAATGAAACAATCAGTTTGGTTCCGCTGGAAAAACATGATTTCGAGGAGTTGTTTGATGTAGCTTCAGATCCGACAGTCTGGGAACAACATCCTAACAAAGAGCGGTACAAAAGAGAAGTATTCGAAAATTTCTTTCAGGGTGCGATGGAAAGCAAAGGTGCCTTTTTAGTCCTCGATAAAGGAACGGAGGAAGTGTTGGGAAGTACAAGATTTTACGATTACGACGAAAAAAATAAAAGCATTCTTATCGGCTATACGTTTTACGGGACTTCATCTTGGGGTAAGAACATCAATTCAGGCGTTAAAAAATTAATGTTAGATTATATTTTTCAATTTGTTGAAACCGTGATTTTCCACGTTGGAAAAACCAATATCCGCTCTATAAAAGCCATGGAAAGGTTGGGCGCAGAAAATGTGGGGGAAGAAGAAGTCGCCTATTTTGGAGAGGATCCAAAAATAAATGTTGTTTTTAAAATTCAAAAAGAAAGCTGGAAACTGAAACTTCATTAAAATCCCATAATTTTTAAAATCTAAATTTTAAAAGATGATTAAAAAAGGCACAAAAGTTAAGTGGAATTGGGGCAGTGGCACCGCCACCGGAAAAGTTATTGAAACTTATACTGAAAGCATCACCAAAACCATCAAAGGTTCCACCGTTACGCGTAACGGTGAGAAGGGTAACAAAGCACTTTTGATTGAACAGGAAGACGGTGACAAGGTTTTGAAAAGTGAAAGTGAAGTTACAAAGCCTGATTGATGGTATCTGAGGCAGACAAAATAAAAAACGCACATCTTCAGTTTGCAGCAGAACGCGGTTTCGGAAAAACCTACTGTCCGTCGGAAGTCGCAAGGGAATTGTTTCCGGAGGAGTGGCGCAGCAAAATGGATTTGGTTCGCGACGTGGCCGATCTGCTGGTGACGGCGGGAAAACTTGAGGTTTTGCAGGGAAATGTCGTGGAAACGGACATGCCGTCAAAATTAAAAGGGCCCATTCGTTTGCGAAGAAAGTAAAGAGTTT
Source organism: Kaistella sp. 97-N-M2 (assembly GCF_021513235.1). Classification (NCBI taxonomy): domain Bacteria; kingdom Pseudomonadati; phylum Bacteroidota; class Flavobacteriia; order Flavobacteriales; family Weeksellaceae; genus Kaistella; species Kaistella sp. 97-N-M2. The sequence continues at coordinate 2,524,775 of NZ_CP090976.1, forward strand.
TCTAAAATTAATCCTGTGCAGAAGTTTTAACATCTAAATTAAGTTGATGCTCCCGTCGATTTCGATAATTATTTCCCGGCGCAATCGTGAAACATTTCCGCACCATAATAAAACACGAAAAGCCACGCGATTCCTTTTAAAGTAAAAAAGATCAGACCGCCAATTCCTACGCGTTTGAACCACATTTTCATTTTCGAATTTTTGTCGTCTCTGGGGTGTTGATTTTTCATATCACAGCTTTGCCCAAATATAATTATTTATTTTAGTCTTAAATAATTATGATTGGTTAATCAAACCAATGTCTTCCCTTATAAACTGCGCGAGAAACCCTCAAATCTGTTAAATTTAAATTAAAATACTTTTAGATTTTTTCGCCTTACGCAAAATTCATATCTTTAAAGACAACTCAAAAATATATGTATGTCCAAAAAAATGAATGATTTCGGAATTGAACAGTCACTTAAAAATCTGGGAATATCCACTGAAAATAACGGCGTTTCCTCTGGCGGCGATTTTTTTGCCCATGGTGATCTGCTCGAAAGCTATTCGCCCACCGATGGAAAACTGATCGCGAAAATTAAGACGGCCAAGGCCGATGATTATAATAAGGTTATAGAAACGTCGAAGGAAGCTTTTAAAGAATTTCGAATGATTCCGGCTCCTAAAAGAGGGGAGTTGGTGCGTCAGTTTGGTCTGAAATTACGGGAATATAAAGATGATTTAGGTAAACTTGTCTCTTATGAAATGGGCAAATCCCTGCAGGAAGGTTTGGGTGAAGTTCAGGAAATGATTGATATCTGCGATTTTGCAGTAGGACTTTCGCGCCAGCTGCACGGTTATACGATGCATTCCGAAAGACCTGGGCATAGAATGTACGAGCAGTATCACCCGTTGGGCGTGGTGGGAATTATCTCCGCCTTTAATTTTCCTGTGGCGGTTTGGTCCTGGAATACGGCGCTCGCATGGATCTGTGGAAACGTAACCATTTGGAAACCATCAGAAAAAGCACCACTTTGTGCAATCGCCTGTCAAAACATAATTACTGAAGTTTTAAAAGAAAATGAGCTTCCGGAAGGAATTTCTACCATGCTCGTGGGCGATCATAAAATTGGAGAAATGCTGGTGAACGACAAAAATGTATCGCTTATTTCCTTCACAGGCTCCACCAAAGTGGGCCGAATTGTCGGTACAAACGTTGCGCAAAGATTTGGCAAATCCATTCTGGAGTTAGGCGGAAACAATGCGATTATCTTTACCGAAAACGCCGATTTAAATATGTCGATCATCGGTGCTGTCTTCGGTGCGGTGGGAACAGCGGGACAAAGATGTACTTCAACCAGAAGACTCATTATCCACGAATCAATTTTTGACGAAGTAAAAAACCGTTTGGTAAAAGCTTACGGACAGTTGAAAATAGGAAATCCTTTAGACGAAAATAATCATGTGGGACCTTTGATCGACCAGGATGCGGTAAAACAATATCAGGATTCCATCGAAAAATGCAAAGCTGAAGGTGGTAAATTTGTTGTGGAAGGTGGCGTTTTGGACGGAGAAAATTACGAATCCGGATGTTACGTAAAACCGTGCATCGCGGAAGTTGAAAACGCATTTAAAATTGTGCAGCACGAAACTTTTGCTCCAATTCTTTACATCATGAAATATAAAACGTTGGAAGAGGCCATCGCCATGCAGAATGATGTTCCGCAGGGTTTAAGTTCTGCCATTATGACGACGGATATGCGGCAGGCAGAGTTGTTTTTGTCTCAGGTCGGTTCCGATTGTGGAATTGCCAATGTGAACATAGGAACTTCCGGTGCGGAAATCGGTGGCGCTTTTGGTGGCGAAAAAGAAACCGGCGGCGGCAGAGAATCCGGTTCTGATGTCTGGAAATATTACATGAGACGCCAGACAAACACTATTAATTATACCGACAGTTTGCCCTTAGCCCAGGGAATTAAATTCGATTTGTAAAATAATATCAATAATTTGGGCAGCTTTTTCCGCCCTCCGTTCCCGCTTTTTTTACCCGCCGCGGCGGATAAAAAAGAGCTCCACTCAGGTCGGGCTGCAAATGGGGTTTCGAAATAAAATTCAGTGATCATTTAATTATTCATAACGCTCAAAAAAAACTAAAAATATGAACGACGCAATTGCAAGTCATCCACAACCAACAAACGAAGTGAAGCAAACCCTCGCCAGACACATGCTGGCCGACGGTTTCGATTTCGTGATGGATTTCGAAAAGTCCCACGGCAGCTATATTCACGACAGTGTTACAGGAAAAGATTATCTTGATATGTTCTCCATGTTCGCCTCGGCATCCATCGGTTACAACCATCCTTATCTGATGGAAAAATCGGCTTGGCTTGGCAGAATGGCCGTCAACAAACCCACCCTGGCCGATGTATATTCCAGAGAATTTGCAGATTTTATGGATGTTTTCGAAAGAGTTGCTATTCCAAAAGAATTGCAGTATGCGTTCTTTATCGAAGGCGGCACCATGGGCGTTGAAAATGCGATGAAAGCCTGCTTCGACTGGAAAACCCGCAAAAATTTTGAAAAAGGAATGGATTTGGAAGCCGGCATCTGTATACATTTCAAACAGGCCTTCCACGGAAGAAGCGGTTATACCCTGAGTTTGACCAATACTTCAGATCCACGAAAGTATCAGTATTTCCCCAAATTCGACTGGCCCAGAATTATTAATCCCCATTTAAATTTTCCGATAACCGAAGAGAATTTAGCCGAAACAATAAAACAAGAAAATCTTGCCTTGTTAAATATTGAAGAGGCAATCCTTTCCAATCCAAACAAAGTAGCCTGCATTATCATCGAACCCATTCAGGCGGAAGGTGGCGACCATCATTTCCGAGACGAATTTTTTGTTGGTCTGCGCGAAATATGCGATCAAAATGAGGTTTTACTTATTTTTGATGAAGTGCAAACCGGCATCGGACTCACGGGAAAAATGTGGGCGTTTCAACATTTCAGTGCAAAACCAGACATTATTTCTTTTGGTAAAAAAGCACAGGTTTGTGGTGTTTTGGCGAACAAAGAAAAATTCGACGAAATTCCCAACAATGTCTTCCGGGAAAGTTCCCGTATCAATTCCACTTTTGGTGGAAACTTTATCGATATTTTAAGATTTCAGCTTATTTTGGAAGTCATCGAAAAAGAAAACCTTGTCGAAAATGCCAGAATTGTCGGCGAATATCTTCTGGAAGGTTTGCAAAAGCTTGCGCAAAAATATCCGAATTGGCTTTCAAATCCACGCGGACGCGGCTTAATGTGCGCCATCGATTTACCAACCGGCGAGCAGCGCGACCGTATGCGGGAAATGCTGTACGACGAGGGAATGATTATTTTATCCTGTGGAACCAGCGCAATCCGCTTCCGTCCGCATTTAAATGTGACCAAAGAAGAAATTCAAATGGCCCTGGATAAATTTGATATTTGCTTAAATAGAATGTAGACAGCAAAGCGTTTGGGCAATCACCTAACGAATTTGCCCAAATTCTTTTATATTTCCTAATTCCAAATTGGAGTATAACAATAATTTTTTTGTAACTTTAAAATTCAAAATAGAAAGAATTATGGAAAGAGAAACAAGAGTGTCTGTATTTGAAAGCGAAAAACCTTCAGAAATTCAGTTAATAAAATCGAAACTGGATGCGGAAAACATTTCCAATTTTTTGAACGATAAGTATATGTCTTTCACTACAACACCTACTGCAAGCACCATGAAATTAATGGTAAATCTGCAGGACGAGCAAAAAGCCTTTAAAGTCATCGACGCTTATTTGCAGAAGAGCGATTTAGATCTTAAAGATAACCTCCAAAATTAATTTCATATTTTTTAAATTTTACGTTTTACAGAAATCGAAATCTTGCAGAAGATTTCGATTTTTTTATGGTTGTTACCGTGATGAAGTTAGTCGTATCGCCTTCGCAATAAAAATCTGCGGCTTAGCTGTGTTCGGGTTTCAATTTATCTTTCATCATTTTAATAAACACGGATGGTTTTAAATCGAACTTTCTGCTAAAGTTTGCCGAGAAATTTTCGGCACTGGAAAATCCTGCAATTGCAGCCAGTTCTTTCACATCCATATTAAGATATTTAACATCACTTTTTAAATGATCGATGATATAATTTAAGCGCAGATCGCTAATATACAGCGCGAAATTTTTCCCTTTATAGGTATTGATGATTTTCGAAAAGTAGGTTGAATTTGTTCCAAGCTCTTCACTCAAAGATTTTTGGGAAATCTGGGTGTCGAGATATTTATTTTCGTTTTCAAAAATTTCGAGCTGCTTCAGAATGTTTTCCACGAACAAAGGATTAAGACCTGCAATTTTATTATAAAATTCGTAGTCGGTTTTTTGCTGATCTTCGTAATCGGCCGAATCTGGAGTTGGTTTAACTTCATCCAGATGTTTTGCATCGCTTTGCTGCGCAAATATTTCATCGAACCGTTTTTTATAATTTTGTTTTTCCCTATAAATCTGTAACCCAAAGAATAAAAATCCTCCAACCAGGATCAAAAATACGGCGATGAAAATGATTCGCTGCGTTTCTAAAGTATTTTCGATCCGGTTTTTCTCGGCGACGAGCTTTTTCGTATCGTATTCCTTAACAATTCTTTGATAAAGATATTTGTAATTTTTCTCGTAGGATCTGTCCAGAAACATCAGTTTATTAATATACTCCAGCTGTTTGGCCGTATTGCCTGTGGAATTATAATATTTTATCAATATCTCGTAGGCTGACCTGAACTGAGGATCCAGTTTTTTAGTTTTATCGTAATGTTTATCGATTTCCTCTAAATATTTGATGGCGAGTTTCTTTTTACCCGTGTTCCAGTAGGAGAGACCTAAGTAGAAAACTTCCGTATTGTGGTCCCACTGATCATTATATAACCTTATAGCCTCAGAGAGTTTTGCGATGGCAGTGTCGTAATCTTTTGAATAATAGGCATTGGTACCTTCCGATGAAATAAAATATGGTATATATTGAGGTAATTGGTTGTCTTTTAAGTAATTAAACGCTTCCTTTAAGAGGGACTTATTTGCCGTGAATTTTCCTAATTTTGTATTGGAGTCGATAAGGCTCATTAAGGAATAGATGTAGTACATTTCATAATTTTTGCCTAAAGATTTTGTACTATTCAAATTTTCTTTAAAAAACTTAAGACATATTATAAGTTCTTTATTGGCATCTTCGTACTGCCCCAGATATATTTTGTTTTGAGCAATATAATAGATGGTCTTATTAAAGATATAGTCATTCCCCGAATTTTGAGATAATTTATTGGCCACCAAAATATCATCGAGTGCCTTTTCATAAAATTCTTCGGACATGCTAATATTACCTCGATTAAGGTAGGCATCAATTAAATTTTTATTTAGTTTTGATTTTTTACTGGTAATTAACGCGCTGTCTGCGTATCTAATATTCGAAGGGTAACCAGTAGACATACTGGCATAGCGATAAGCATAAAATAATGCTTCATTATTTTTATCTTTCTTAGATTTCTCTATATAAAAATTTATTAGTTCCCACATTTTTGTAGGATCATTACTGTACGAATCTATTTTTTTTTCAATCTCTTCATTGCTCAAATTGGAATTTGACACACCTTGAGCATGAAATATTGTAAAAAAGTTGACAGTTAAAAGGAAAAGGAGGGAGAAAATATATTTCAACTTCATAAAACCGTAATAAAATGATTGTTAGGGAGATAAATCATTTTTCATCATTCGTTTTACAATAATACTGCTTATTTTTTTAAAATCCTGCATATAATTTACAAAATTCCTGTCATTTTTTATAAAGTAAGGGTTGGTTTTATTGCTTTGTAGGGGTGTACAGTGATACATTTGTAAAAATAAAACGAATGAAAAAATTAGCACTTATCGCTTCAGTAGTTTTTACTACACTTACATTAAATTCATGTAGAGAAGCAGACGAAGTATTTTCCCCGGAAGAAACAGCAACTTTACAAAGAGTACAGGATTCTTCCAATAATGTAAAGGCCAAAAATACAGATAATAATATAAGCACGGAGAATAATAGTTCTCAAACTTCAAACCTTGAAGGAGAGATTGCGCCCCCACCTAAAAAATAACCCCCTAAACTAAATATTTTTTTTTCATCATTTGTGTTGGTTCTTCCGCGATTTGTTCGCGGAAGAATCTTTTTATGCCTACTCGTCATCGAGACTTTTCCAATAATTAGTCTTTACAGAGTTTTCATATTTTCGTACATTTGTAAAAATTCAGCATTCTATGGAAACTACCTATATCGAAACCCAGCAAATTTCTTTTCAGGACTTCAAAAACCAAATCTTAGAAGATTATAAACTGGGAAGAATATCCCGCGAAATGTCTTATTTAGGACGAAGAGAAGTTTTAACCGGCAAAGCAAAATTTGGGATCTTCGGTGACGGTAAAGAATTGCCACAGTTAGCGATGGCTAAAGTTTTCAAAGACGGCGATTTTCGCTCCGGTTATTACCGCGACCAAACATTTGCCTTAGCGATTAATGCGGTAACAGTCGAAAGTTTTTTCGCACAGTTATATGCAGATACAAGTGTAGCGCGCGAACCCGCTTCGGCAGGCCGACAAATGAACGGTCATTATGCCACACGAAGTTTAAACGAAGACGGAAGCTGGAAGGATTTAATGAAACAAAAGAACATCTCTTCCGATATTTCGCCCACTGCCGGACAAATGCCGCGCCTCCTCGGCTTGGCTCAGGCTTCCAAAATTTATAAATCTGTAAAGTTTGAAGGGTCAGAAAAATTTTCCAGCAACGGAAATGAAGTAGCCTTTGGAACCATCGGTGATGCGTCGACAGCGGAAGGACATTTCTGGGAAACCTTAAATGCGGCGTGTGCTTTACAGGTACCGATGATTGTTTCTATTTGGGACGATGGCTACGGAATTTCGGTTCCGACGCAAAATCAAAGAGCGAAAGCCGATATTTCCGAAATGCTTTCCGGATTTCAAAGAAATGAAGGCGAAAACCAAGGTTGCGAAATTATTCAGGTAAAAGCCTGGGATTATCCCGCACTTTTAGATGCGTATGCGCGCGCCGAACATTTTGCACGCACAGAAAGCGTTCCCGTCGTGGTACATGTGATTGAAGTGACGCAACCGCAAGGCCATTCAACTTCCGGCTCGCATGAAAGATATAAAAATACAGAACGTCTTACCTGGGAAACCGAGTTCGACGGTCTGGTTCAGTTTAAAGAGTGGATTCTTAATTATTCCATTGAAATCGAAGGCTCTGAACAACAGCTTGCAACGAACGACGAGCTCGAAAAAATAGAAACTGACGCCAAGAAATTTGTAAAAGAAGGCCAGAAAAAAGCCTGGGAAAATTATCAGAACTCCATTTCAGACCTCAAAAATTCGGTTATTCCTTTGGTGGAAGCTTTAAAAAGCGCGAATCCGGAAATTGGTACTGAAATTGAAAAGTTCAAAAAAATAATTTCTGTTGCAAAAAAAGACATCTTTCATTTGGTTAGAAAATCGCTCCTTTTAACAAGAGGAAAAAATTCAGCCGAAAGACAAAACCTTCAAACCAAATTCGAGGAGATTTACACGGTAGAAAAAGACAACTATTCGTCCCATCTCTATTCCCATTCCGACTGGAAAGCCACAAATGTAAAACAAATTGCACCCGTTTATTCGGAAAATTCTGAAATGGTGGACGGACGTTTGGTCATTCGAAATAATTTCGATAAAATTTTCGATAAATATCCGGAAACACTCGTATTTGGCGAAGACGCCGGTAATATTGGCGATGTTAACCAAGGTCTCGAAGGACTTCAGGAAAAATACGGCGAACTTCGTGTTGCCGACACCGGAATTCGCGAAGCTACCATTCTCGGTCAGGGGATCGGAATGGCAATGCGTGGTTTAAGACCGATTGCCGAAATCCAGTATCTCGATTATATTTTATATTGTCTGCAGGGAATGAGCGACGATTTAGCTACCGTTCAGTATCGAACCAAAGGTGGACAAAAAGCGCCTGTCATTATCAGAACGCGGGGTCACAGACTCGAAGGAATCTGGCATTCAGGTTCGCCAATGGCTGGAATTATCAACCTTTCGAAAGGAATTTTAATTTTGGTGCCTCGAAATCTTACCATTGCAGCCGGATTTTACAATACCATGCTGCAGAGCGACGAACCCGCTTTAATTGTTGAATGCTTAAATGGCTACCGTTTGAAAGAGAAACAGCCGGACAATTTAGGAGAGTTTACCGTTCCGGTGGGAAAAATCGAAGTAACGAAAGAAGGGAAAGATGTTACGTTGGTGACGTACGGTTCTACCTGGAGATTGGTGATGGAAGCGGCTTTGGAACTGGAAAAGATTGGCATTTCGGCGGAAGTGATCGACGTTCAGTCTTTAATTCCGTTTGATTTAGAGCACGATATTTTAAAAAGCATTCAGAAAACCAACCGTCTGGTCGTTATCGACGAAGATGTAGAAGGCGGAACTTCTGCGTTTATTTTGCAGCAGATTTTAGAAAAACAAAAAGCCTTTAGATATTTGGATTCTGATCCATTGACGATTTCCGCGGAAAATCACCGGCCGCCGTACGCGAGCGACGGAGATTATTTCAGCAAACCAAGTGTTGATGATATGGTGGAGAAAGTATATGCGTTGTTCAACGAAGTAGATCCGGAGAAATTCCCGAAAATTTATTAAAAGAAAGTTGGTCAGAGGAGACCAAATGAGTTTTATATTAGAGCGAAAGGATGTCCTTCGCTCTTTTTTTTGTGTGATTTAAACTAAAAAAAAATTAATATAATTAAAAACCCGCTAAAGAAGCCTTTTTTGCAGGATGATGAAAAGCCTGTCAGGAAAAAAAATGATCTGCGATTAGGGAAAACCGTATTTTTTGTCGAAACAGAAATCTTACTTTTGATGTAAACACAAGGAAAAAAAATTAATATTCTCGATTTTCTTCCGCTCAAACACAAAAATATGCTACAAAAAGTTCCCGCCTCGGAAGATTTCGAAAGTGCAACTTCCACCGTTTCACAAGATTTAATCGATGTAAAACCTGCAAAAAAAAGTTTTGGCTATTATGATGACGAAGTATCCAATTTATCAAAAGAAGCTGACGCAAAACCGGCAATCGATTCTATTGCTTACAAGCAACCCCGCATTTCCAGGCAGAAGCTGACCAAACAAAGAAAGGCGGATCCTTCGGAACTCACTTTGATGGAGTTTTACCTTATAAAACTTCTTTCCGAAGGCGTTTTTCAAAAAAATATGTCGGAAATGCTGAAGCGGCAAAAGATCAAACCAAACAGTTTAAGTTCAATTGAAAAAACGTTGAATTATCTGAAGGAAAATTTTTCTGCTAAAAGCAACGAACATTTAATCGCGATCTGCAAAGATCGGGGAATCATATAAAAATATCTTCCCTGCATTTTCAGTAATAATTCTAAATTTTAGGAGAAAACATACCGCTTTATGGTATCCCGTAAGGAAGTCTTGTGGCAGAACTGTATATTTGGGAATCCTTAAAAAATTTCAGCCGCACCGCTCCAGACTGCAAAAACTCAACGCTCAAAACACAAATTTCTATAGTTTTCTGGAGCAAGTGGTTGGAAGAATAACTAAATCAATTCAAAATATCTGCCTCAATTTCGAATTTTAAAATTTTTGCGCAGTCAAGGCGTGTTTTTGCATCGGAATCATTAGGTATTGTCTCTCTTCGTTCCAAATCTTGCACGGTTTTGAATGAAAAATTCATAAAAAATTCCGTAAATTCGCATCAAATTTTTAAATAATGAACTACGATATTATTGTCATTGGGAGTGGTCCGGGTGGATATGTTACGGCGATCAGAGCCGCACAACTAGGTTTTAAAACTGCCATTATCGAAAAAGAAAGCCTGGGTGGAATTTGTTTGAATTGGGGCTGTATCCCAACCAAAGCATTGCTAAAATCCGCGCACGTTTTTAAATATTTGCAACAAGCCGAACAATACGGTTTAAATAAAGTAGAAAATCCCGGTTTCGATTTTTCTAAAGTCATCCAGCGCAGTAGAGGCGTGGCCACCAAAATGAGTGGGGGAATCGCCTTCCTCATGAAGAAAAACAAGATCGACGTTATTATGGGAACGGCCAAAATTCAAAAAGGCAAAAAAGTTTCTGTAACCGATAAAGACGGAAAAGCCACGGAATATTCCGGCGAGCATATCATTATCGCTACGGGCGCGCGTTCCCGTGAATTGCCAAACATTCCACAGGATGGAAAAAAAATAATAGGATACCGTCAGGCGATGGTTCTGCCAGAACAGCCCAAATCCATGATCGTTGTCGGCTCAGGTGCGATTGGTATTGAGTTCGCTGATTTCTATAACACCATGGGAACGAAAGTAACCGTTGTGGAATTCATGCCGAACATTCTGCCCGTGGAAGACGAAGACACATCGAAACACGTGGAGAAATCTCTGAAAAAATCCGGGATCGAAATCATGACCAACGCTTCTGTCGAATCGGTGGATACTTCCGGAAACGGCGTAAAAGCTACCGTGAAAACCGCGACCGGAAACATTACTTTAGAAGCAGATATTTTACTATCTGCTGTGGGAATCGCTTCCAATATTGAAGGTCAGGGCTTCGAAGAAGTGGGAATTCAAACGGATAAAGGAAAAGTTTTGGTCAACGAATGGTATGAAACTTCTGTTCCCGGCTATTACGCAATTGGCGATATTTTGGCCACTCAGGCTTTAGCGCACGTTGCATCTGCCGAAGGAATCACGTGTGTAGAGAAGATCAAAGGGCTTCATGTAGAAAAAATTGATTACGGCAATATTCCGGGTTGTACCTACGCGCATCCGGAAGTAGCCTCAGTTGGTTTAACCGAAAAACAGGCGAAAGAAAAAGGCTACGAACTGAAAGTTGGTAAATTCCCGTTCTCCGCTTCCGGAAAAGCCACTGCCAACGGCGATACCGATGGTTTCATCAAAGTAATATTTGATGCCAAGTACGGCGAATGGCTCGGTTGTCATATGGTTGGCGACGGCGTGACCGATATGATTGCGGAAGCGGTTGTAGCGCGTAAACTGGAAACTACCGGACATGAAGTTTTAAAATCTATTCATCCGCACCCGACGATTTCGGAAGCCGTGATGGAAGCTGTTGCCGCCGCTTACGGCGAGGTAATTCACATTTAAAGTTTTCTAAAATATTTTATCAAGAACTTCAGTGTAACGCTGGAGTTCTTTTTCGTTTGGCGTCATTGCGAGCGGAGCGAAGCAATCCTTTAAATTTTTATATCTGGATTTTTTGTGGCAGACATTTCCGTCTGGAATTTATACTGACCCTGTCGAAGTACTCCCGCTTTTTTTGCTTCACTTCCTTGCGTAGAAAAGAGCACCGTTCAAGCAGGGCTGCAGAGTGGGCAATTTTCTACAATTATGAAAGTTTTAAAAGCGGTTGGTGGCGAAATAAAAGTTAGTCCAACGGCTGTTTGAACGAACGCTATTAATAAGTTCTACTTTCGCAACATTTTCGGCCTCGCGGAAAAGGTTACAGAATTGTAAAAAAAATGGTAAAGGTTCACAGAAATCGTATATCAACCTGTAGAAATGATTCCGCAACGTAGAGAAATGATTCCGCAAGGCAAAGAAACCATTCCGCAACGTAAAGAAATCATTCCGCAACGTGCAGAAACGATATATCAACCGCTGGAAATCATTCCGCAACCTCCAGAAACGATAAAACAACATTGCGCATCCATTTCAGTAACTGTTTATCCATATAAATGGCATTTTTATTGAATTATAAGTGCAAAATATGCATAAATAATTATTTTTCACAATTAGTGTCCTCTGCGTATTTACTTTAAAGTTATTTATGCAAAACAGTACTTACTCCCACAAAACTTCGGTTCTTAACTGAAGTTTTCTTTATTTTTACTGCATGGAAAAAGAAATTCAGTTCGAAGATCATTTTATTAACCGAAGCAACTGGATTCGTGCCTCGGTTTTGGGTGCCAACGACGGTATTTTGTCCGTTGCAAGTATCGCGATCGGCGTTGCCGCGGCGGGAAGTTCAAAGGAAGTTTTGGTTTTAGCCTCGCTCGCAGGTCTGGTAGCCGGCGTTTTTGCGATGGCCGCCGGCGAATATGTGTCCGTCAGTTCACAGGCCGATATCGAAGCCGCGGACCTGAAGCGCGAGGCAAAGGAACTCGAAGAAATGCCCGAGCACGAAATGCGCGAACTCGCAAAAATTTACCAACGGCGCGGACTTACAGAGGAACTGTCGCTGCAGGTCGCGCAGCAGCTGCACGATCATAACGCCCTCGAAGCGCATGCCCGGGACGAGCTCGGCATCAACGAAATTATGAAAGCCCAACCGTTCCAGGCTGCTTTTGCAAGCGGCGCGTCTTTTATAGCGGGTGGAATTCTGCCGCTTTTGGTGAGCATTTTCTTGCCTCTGGACAACATGCTTTATTTTCAGTACGGTTTCACCATTATTTTTCTGGTGATTTTAGGATATCTGTCGGCCCGCGGCGGCGGCTCGCACATCCTAAGTTCGGTTGTCCGCGTGACGGTTTGGGGAACTTTAGCCATGATTGCCGCGGCATTTACGGGCTATTTGTTTGGAGTGAACATTAATTAAAGCCATGAAAGATTTAGGATTAGTGCTTTCCGGTGGCGGCACGAAAGGCGTAGCGCACGCCGGAGTTTTAAAATTTTTAGACGAAAAAAACATCGAACCCGATATTTTAGCGTGTTGCAGTGCCGGCTCTATTGTCGGCGCCTTGCATGGCGTGGGAAAATCTGGGGAAGAAATCCTGGATTTTTTTAAATCGGTTTACTTTTTTAACTGGCGGCATTTCACTTTCAATAAGCCGGGTTTGGTGTCTTCGGTTATTTTTTCCAATTATCTGAATCCCATATTTAAAGATATGACCTTGGGCGAGTTGAATGTTGATTTGAAAATTATCGCCACAGAGCTGGTTTCCGGCGAACAAAAGATTTTTCAGGCCGAAAGCAAAATCGTGGACGCCATTATTGCATCGTGTTCCATCCCGGGGATTACGGTGCCCTACATTGTAGGTAACGAAATGTTCAGCGATGGCGGTGTGCTCAATAATTTTCCGGCGGATGTAATTCATCAGGAATGTAAAAAACTCATCGGCGTGTATGTGTCGCCACCGCAGGATGTGGTAATTGGCGATCTGCACAGCATTAAAGCAATTACCACCCGCGCATACGAACTTATGTCGCACCGCACAGAAATCCACAAGTTTGCGTACTGCGACTGGATTATCACCTCTAAAAAACTGGCGAATTACGGCACTTTCGAAAGAAAGGCCAGCCGCCTGGAAGAGATTTTCGAAATTGGATATCAGGCGGCAAAAGAATCGTATGAAAATTTTTCGCTTTAAAATAAATATTTCCAGTACACCAAAATTCCCACGCAAACTGCCGCAAAAGACATCAGGAGAACCGCTCCGGCGGAAATATCTTTAATGATTTTTATGCGCCCGTCAAAGTCGGGTTGTACTACATCGCAGATTTTTTCGACGGCAGTATTTAAGATTTCCAGACTTAAGACGGCGAAACTTACGATTAAAATTAAAGCGGTATCGGTAGCATTTAACTTCAAAAAAACAATCAGGAAAGCATTAAGAAGAAGCCCGAAAATTTCGAGCTGAAAATTACGTTCAGATTTCAACATCCACACAACACCGTGAAGGGAATTTAAAAAACTTTTGTAAAACGAAGGTTTCCTCATTACCAGTTTTTATCGATCATATAAATCAACTGGCTCATCACCACCGAACCTAACAGCAGTTCGCGGCGGTTTACTTTGTCGAAAGTATCTTCGTCGGAGTGATGAATGTCGAAATACCGCTGGGAGTCGGGCACCAATTCCGCCAAAGGAACGCCGAATTCCTTCATCGGTTCGATATCCGTTCCGGCATACTGCATTTCCAAATTATGCACTCCGTAGGGGAGAAAAAGATTTTTCCAGGACTGAATCTGGGTTCTTTTTTCGGGGCTCATCACCAAAGCAATTCCGCGCGGCGTAAAACCGCCACCGTCGCTTTCGATGGCGAACAGGTGTTTTTCGTTATTTTTTTTGATATTCTCTGCGTACGTATTTCCGCCTTTTACACCATTTTCTTCGTTGGCAAAACATACCACTCGAAGCGTGTGGTTATTTTTCAGCCCCAAGCTTTTAAAAGTTCGCAGCACCTCGATGCTTTGTACAATCCCGGCGCCGTCGTCCTGCGCGCCTTCGCCCACGTCCCAGGAATCCAGATGGCCGCTGACCACGATAACGTTTTGGTCTTTTTTGCCTGTAATTTCCCCGATCACGGTGTGCGAAAGTTTTTCGCCTTTCATGGTGCAGTTCGAATTCAGTTTCGCAAAAACTTTTTTGGATTTTAAAGTTTTTTGCAGTTCGTCAGCGCTTTTCGGTCCAATGGCGACTGCCGGAATTTTTGCCGTATCGTCGGCGTCATAACGCATCATTCCCGTGTGCGGAACGTCATCCAAAGCGGAAGAAAGCGAGCGGATGATTACGGCTTTTGCGCCTCTTTTTCCGGCCCAGGAAGCAGCACTTCGGCGGTATTTCCCCGCATCGCCGTAGGCCTGTCCCGTGCTGATAAACTTTTGATTAAAAGCGTAATTGAAGAAAATAATTTTTCCTTTTACGGCTGCATCGGGCAGTTGATCAAAATCTTCTTTATTTTTCACGAAGACGATTTCCGCTTCTACATCTTTACCTTTTGTGCCCTCGGAATTCCCCAAAGAAAGCATGCGCAAAGATTTCCACTTGCCGTTTGGTTCTTTTATTTGAAGAGATTCCTTACCGCGTTCCCACACCGGCACCATTACATCTTCTTTCCAAACCTTATCCGCGCCGGCTTCCTTTAATTTCAAAACTGCCCAATCGGTAGCTTTTTCGTAAGCGGCAGAACCACTTAAGCGATGGCCTATATTCTGGGTAAGATCGCTCAGATTTTCATAAGCGGTACCGTTGACCAAAATTTCGTCGGAGATATTTTTAAATTGGACTGAATCTTTTTGATTTTGAGAAAATAAAATTCCGCCCAGAAAGAGCGGAAGTATTTTTAGTAAAGGATATTTCATGGGTTGAGTTAAATGATAGACCCAAATTTAAACAAATTAATCTGAAAAATAAGGGATCATCCTCAAATTATACGCAGGCATAAACGGCGGATGCTACTGTTTCATGTCGTACATCACCAACGCGGTCACTAATTTTGGTTCGATGTAGGTGCATTTTGGCGGCATTTTTATATTTTGATCTGATACTTTTAAAAGATCATTAAAGCTGACCGGATAAATGCCGAAACCTACTTTGTACGCGCCGGAATCTACTTTTTCTTTAATGCATTTAATTCCTTCCACAGAAGAATCGCCTTTAAGGTAGGTTATTTTGTCGGTGGTCTTCGGATTTTCGATCCCCAGAATATCTTTGATCACGAATTCTTCCAGCAAAAAATGATCGAGATCATTCATAGTACTTTGTTTCGCTCGTAATTCATGCTTTACATGTAGCGAATAAAATTTACCGCCGAGATACATGGAGATATGAAACTTCTGAGACGGATAATACGGATCGTCGCCTTTATCGTGTACAAGGAAGTTTTCTTCGATGCGCGCCAGAAATTCTTCCTCAGAAAGACCGTTCAGATCCTGCAGAAGTCTGTTGTAATCGTGTATTTTGATGGATTGGTTGGAGACGATAAAGCTGAAAACGTAATTGTAATATTCGGTACCGTTATGTTTTTTGTTTTTCTCCTGAAGATTTTTTGCATTCAAAGCCGTGGAGCCAATTCGATGATGACCATCGGCAATGTAAAAAGAATCGATCTGCTCCAAAACATCTTTAAATTCTTTCATTTTCAGGCGGTTGTCGATTTGCCAAACCTTGTGTCGCGTGCCTTTATCATCCAGATAATTAAGAATAGGAACGTTTTTTTCTTCGTGGTTCATCAGCAATTCCACCTTGGGATTTGCGGTGTACGTAAGAAGCACCGGTTCTGCCTGAATGCTCACCTTTTCTAAATAATACGCCAGTTTCTCTTTTCTTTGCGTGATGGTGGATTCGTGTTTTTTTATTTTTCCGTTGCGGAAATCATCAACACTTACCAGGCCCAAAAGACCCCGAAATACCGACTTGTTAGGAAGAAACTGTTCGTAAAGATAATAAGATGATGCATCCTGAACGAGAATTTTATCGTCCAGCAACTCTTCAAAATTGGTTCTTATTTTTCGCAGGTTACGGTCAATATCCTTGGATTTGCTGACCACGTACGGCTTTATCATCTGAATGTACGATGATTCCAGCTGGGCTTTTTTGTTGATTTCTTCCTGAGAAAAATTATCTAAGGGATGCGTTGGGAAAACGTCGACAAAATCTCCACTAGGCCGAATTCCCCGAAAAGGTTTGAAAATAGGCATTGTATATCTATAGTTTCTTTTTAATGTCAATAATCTGCACTGCAAGTTCCGTTCCGATTTTCTCCTGTGCATCGAGGGTATTGCCGCCTAAATGGGGCGATAGCGAGAGATTTGGGTTCATCAGCAATGGCAGTTCCGGTGACGGTTCATTTTCGAAAACATCCAAAGCGGCGCCCGCAATTTTACCGGACTCGATGAACTGAAGAAGGTTTACCTCATTTAAAACGCCGCCCCTTGCGGTGTTTACGATAAAAATTCCGTCTTTCATTTTTTCGAACTGCGGTGTATCGAGTACATAATCTTTCGTTTTAGGGGTATTAATGCTGAGGAAATCGACGCCGTCCAAAAATTGATCCCAGTCATTAGTAGTGGAGATTTCAAAATAAACCTCCTGACCGTCAAAAAAGCGCAGGGCTATTTTTTCGGTGCGGGGTTTTCTTGTTAAAACTTTAACTTTCATGCCTAAAGAGATTCCAATTTTCACCACTTCTTTTCCGATGCCGCCAAAACCGATCACGCCCAAAGTTTTTCCTTCGAGCTCAACGGCTTTTGAAAAGGATTTTTTCATGGCTGAAAAATGCGTATCACCTTCCAGTGGCATCAATCGGTTAGATTCGTGGAGGAATCTTGCCAAGGACAGAAAATGGGCAAAAACCATTTCGGCGACAGAGCGTGAGGAAGCATTTGGCGTGTTGATGACGTAGAGGCCTTTTTCAATGGCATATTCCACATCGATATTGTCCATCCCAACGCCGCCTCGCCCTATGATTTTCAGGCTGGCGCAAGCATCGATTAAATCTTCGCGTACTTTGGTGGCACTTCGCACCAAAAGAACGTCGACCTGATTTTCGTTGATAAAATTAATTAAATGTTCCTGTGAAACTTTGGCTTCTATAAATTCTATACCAGCTTCTAGTAAAGCGTTTTTTCCCGAGTCTGAAATTCCGTCGTTCGCTAAAACTTTCATATTCTACAATTTAATATTTTCAAATTATTCTATTTGAAAATTTTAGTTCATATTTTTCATTACGTCTACCAAAACCTGTACGCTCTCAATGGGCATTGCGTTGTACATACTGGCGCGGTAACCGCCTAAACTGCGGTGCCCGTTCAAACCATTGATTCCGGCTTCTTTCCAGGCAGTGTCGAAAGCTTCTTTTTTAGACTCGTCTAATAGTTTGAAAGACACATTCATTACCGAACGGTCTTCTTTTTCACAAAAGGTTTCGAACAAAGGATTTCGATCGATTTCGCCGTACAGTAATTTTGCCTGGGCTTCGTTTCTGGCTTCGGCCGCCGCAATGCCGCCATTATTTTCTAAATGTTGCAGGGTTAAAAGGGTGGCGTACACCGGGAAAACCGGCGGTGTATTGAGCATGGATTCCTTTGCGATCTGTAAGGAATAATCCAGGTAAGAAGGAATATCGCGACCTGTTTTGCCGAGGATTTCTTTTTTTACAACCACCAGCGTTACGCCGGCCGGACCCATATTTTTCTGCGCTCCCGCATACATAAGATCGAATTTTGAAAAATCGATCTGTCGGGAAAAAATATCGGAACTCATATCGCAAACCAATAAGGTATCAACTTCCGGAAAAGATTTCATCTGCGTGCCGTAAATGGTGTTGTTGGAAGTACAGTGAAAGTAATCATAACCACTTCCTACGGTATAATCTTTCGGGATAAATGAATAGTTATTTTCTTTTGAAGAGCCCACCACATCCACGGTTCCTAATTTTTTGGCTTCTTTAATCGCCCCTGCTGCCCAGGTGCCGGTATCCAGGTATGCGGCTTTTCCGTTCTCAGATTTCATCAGATTAAAAGGCACCATTGCGAACTGCAGGCTGGCGCCACCACCTAAATAAAGGACTTCATAATCGTCATTTAAATTCATCAGGCGTTTTACGATCGCTCTGGCTTCGTCCATCACCGCGACAAAGTCTTTGCTTCGGTGCGAAATTTCGAGGAGTGAAAGTCCAATTCCGTTAAAGTCTAAAATGGCTTCGGCGGATTTTTGAAAAACTTCCTGCGGTAAAATACACGGTCCTGCGCTGAAATTGTGTTTTTTGCTCATTTTTTTATTTTTAAAAGAATTTCGCCCTGGGCGATTTCAAAAGGATTGATTTAATAAATTTTTATAAAAAAAACCGCTCACAGTAAGTGAGCGGTATTGTTATTCACCGTGTAAAAAGGCTTTTTTCTCCAGTAAACTTTCCTCAGATTCTACATGATCTTCATCCGGTATACAGCAATCCACCGGGCAAACTGCAGCACACTGTGGTTCTTCATGAAAACCCATACATTCCGTACATTTATCGGTTACAATAAAATATACATCGTCGCTAACCGGTTCCTGTGGAGCATCTGCATCAACCGTTAATCCCGATTTCATTACGACTTTTCCTTTCAGCGCAGTACCATCGGAGGCTTTCCAATCGACCGCGCCTTCATAAATCGCGTTATTCGGACATTCCGGTTCACAGGCACCACAATTTATACATTCGTCTGTTATTCTGATAGCCATTGCTACTTTATTTTTTAAATTTGCACAAAATTACTAAAATTCCACCAATTTCCCATAGAATGAATACAGAAAAGCATATTTCAAGCCTTTATAAATTAAGTTCGTACATCAAGAAATTTTTGACAACAGAACCTCATAATTATGATGAAATTGACGAAGAATTTTCTGCCGTTTTAAGAAAATCGGAAAACGAAAATTCCTGGTTCACCCAGGAAAGTCAAAGATTCGCCTTAAATCAGTGGGCGCAACTTTTAACGGAGGAAAATTTAAAGAATTGGCTTTCCAGTTATCAACCCGCAAAAACGCCGAAAAAAGTTGGTTTAATTTTGGCGGGAAACATTCCGATGGTGGGCTTTCATGATGTTATTTCCGTTATTTTGAGCCATCATATTCCGCTGATTAAATTATCCTCCAAAGACAAAACACTTTTGCCTTTTTTACTGCGAAAATGGAATGAGTTTTCGGACGGAATAATTCAATACGAATTTGTAGAAAGACTACAGAATTTCGAGGCCGTAATTGCCACTGGAAGCAATAATACGGCGCGATATCTGGATTATTATTTTAAAGATCATTTAAGCATAATTCGCAAAAACAGAACTTCCATCGCGGTCTTGAAGGGCGACGAAACAGAAAAAGAGCTTCAGCTTCTGGCAGAAGATATTTTTCGGTATTATGGTTTAGGCTGTCGTAATGTAACGCGACTTTTTATCCCCGAAACCTTTAAAATTGATGGTTTGTTCGAGAATTTTTTAAATTTTCAGGATATGATTAATCATCATAAATACGCCAATAATTACGAGTATAACCGCGCCATTTACCTTTTGAATCAAGATAAATTTTGGGATAATAATTTTGTGATGCTCAAAGAAGATGAAAGTTTATTTTCGCCCTTGTCCGTCATTAATTTCACGCGATATTCCAATCTCGAAGAGGTATCCAGTTTTATAGCGGAAAATAAAGAAAATATTCAGGCGATCGTCGCCAAACCGGAACTGGGACTCGATTCTATCGGACTCGGCGAAGCGCAAAATCCGGATCTCGCAACCTATGCCGATCATGTGGACACGATGCGGTTTTTAGAGGTGATTTAACGGATTAAAACCTTACCTTTTTCGGGTTTAAATACGTCGTAAAAATCATCGCATGTTGCCCGAATTTTTTTTCGATGCGGTCTGTGATATTTAGGAGTTCAATTTCCACAAAATCCTGGCGTTTTTCGGTGTCGTCGAAAATTAAAAGGAGATTGGTGTTCGATCCTTCGTCGATCATATCGCTTTCCACCTCGGAAAGAATATATTTTTGGACGTCGATCAGGTTCTCTACCATTTCGAAAAGATCCTTTGCGAGGTATCTCTCCCAATCCGTGCGAATGGTTTCAGTCGTATGAAAAGTAAGGCTTAAAACACTCATGCTATTTAACTTTTTTTATGAATTTGGGTATAAATTGAGGAGCAAAAATCGGTAAATTTTTCGTAAATTAGCACGTTATTAAAATCAGAAAATTAAGAAATCTCAAGCCCTGGTATAAGTGCTTGATTTTCATTTTATTAAAAAAGATATATGCATACAGAAGGAGAAAGGTTAATTCCTATCAACATTGTTGATGAAATGAAATCCTCTTACATTGACTATTCGATGTCGGTAATTGTTTCCAGAGCATTACCCGATGTAAGAGATGGCTTAAAGCCGGTCCACAGAAGAGTACTGTACGGAATGTATGGCCTCAACGTTTTTTCAAACCGAAAACATTTAAAATCAGCCAGGATTGTTGGAGACGTGCTCGGTAAATATCACCCACACGGTGATACTTCTGTTTACGACGCGATGGTGCGAATGGCGCAGCCCTGGAGTTTGCGTTATCCGCAGGTTGACGGTCAGGGTAACTTTGGATCGATGGACGGTGATCCGCCTGCTGCTATGCGTTACACGGAAGCGAGATTGAAAAAAATCGCGGACGATATTTTATCTGATCTTGATAAAGATACCGTGGACTTTCAAAATAACTTTGATGATTCCATGACGGAGCCGACGGTAATGCCTACCAGAATCCCGAATCTCTTAGTTAATGGTACGTCGGGTATCGCCGTGGGAATGGCGACAAATATGGCGCCACATAACCTGACCGAAAGTGTAGATGCAATTGTTGCCTATATCGACAATAACGAAATTACCATCGACGAACTGATGAAACACATCATCGCACCGGATTTCCCGACAGGCGGAATCATTTACGGTTACGACGGTGTTCGAGATGCTTTCCATACGGGAAGAGGGCGAATTGTGCTTCGGGCGAAAGTGAATTTCGAGGAAGTTGGAAACCGAAATGCCATCATCGTTACGGAAATTCCGTATCAGGTGAACAAAGCGGAAAT
The DNA here is from genome assembly GCF_021513235.1 of Kaistella sp. 97-N-M2. Taxonomy (NCBI): domain Bacteria; kingdom Pseudomonadati; phylum Bacteroidota; class Flavobacteriia; order Flavobacteriales; family Weeksellaceae; genus Kaistella; species Kaistella sp. 97-N-M2. The sequence goes on from NZ_CP090976.1 coordinate 2,546,151, forward strand.
GATTGCGCGTACGGCCGAACTTGTAAAAGACGAAAAAATTCCCGGAATCTATGAAATTCGTGACGAATCTGACCGCCAGGGTTTACGAATCGTTTATGAACTGAAAAATGATGCGATCCCGAATGTGGTTCTCAACATGCTTTATAAGTATACCTCCATTCAAACTTCTTTCAGCGTAAATAATATTGCGTTGGTAAACGGAAGACCAATTCAGTTGAATGTGAAGGACATTATTCACCATTTTGTGGATCACCGCCATGTCGTAATCGTCCGCAGAACAGAGTACGAACTGAAAAAAGCCAAAGAAAGAGCGCACATCCTCGAAGGGTTTATGAAGGTTATCGGTACACAGGATGATTTGGATAAAGCCATTGCAATCATTCGCCACAGTGCCAATCCTGCAGAAGCAAAAGAAGGGATTATTAAGGAATTCGACCTTTCCGATATTCAGGCGCAAGCCATCTTAGATCTAAGACTGGCGCGACTGACGGGAATGGAACTCGACAAAATTCGTGCGGAGTATGAAGAGATAATGGCCATGATCAAGGATTTGGAAGATATTCTTAGCAATGAGCCAAGACGCTACGAGATCATCAAAGCCGAACTTCTTGAAGTTAAAGAAAAATATGGCGACGAAAGACGCTCAGAAATCGATTATTCCGGCGGTGAAATGTCCATCGAAGATTTAATTCCGGATGAAAAAGTTGTTTTAACCATTTCTCACGCAGGGTATATTAAAAGAACATCACTTTCCGAGTATAAAATACAGAGTAGAGGTGGAGTAGGCAACCGCGCCGCGACCACCAGAGATGAGGATTTCCTCGAATATATTGTAGCTGCAACCAATCACCAGTACATGCTTTTCTTTACGGAGAAAGGAAAATGTTTCTGGTTGAGGGTTTTCGAAATTCCGGAAGGCTCGAAAACATCCAAAGGCAGAGCCGTTCAGAATTTAATCAATATTGAGCCAGACGATAAAATCAAAGCTTATATCCGTACCAACGACCTGAAAGATGTCGACTACATTAATCAAATGAATGTGGTAATGATTACAAAGAACGGAACCATCAAAAAGACTTCGCTTGAAGCCTATTCAAGACCACGAACAAACGGAGTTAATGCCATTGAAATTAGAGATAACGATCAGCTTTTAGGTGCGAGATTAACGAACGGAAATTCGCAGATTATGATCGCCACGAAAAATGGAAAATGCATTCGTTTCCCCGAAGAAAAAGCACGTGCGGTAGGCCGTGGATCCATTGGTGTACGCGGAATTTCCCTCGATAAAGACGACGAAGTTATTGGTATGATTGTTGTCAACGATATCGAAAATGACACCGTTTTAGTAGTTTCCGAAAGGGGTTATGGCAAGCGAACTGCAGTCCTGGATTACCGCGAAACCAACCGTGGCGGTAAAGGCGTTATTACCTTAAATATTACCGAAAAAACCGGAAATCTTATTGCCATTCAGTCTGTAACAGACGACGATGGTTTGATGATTATCAACAAGTCCGGCGTTGCAATTAGAATGGGAATGGATGAGATGCGCGTGATGGGCCGAAATACACAGGGTGTAAAGGTGATTAATCTTAAAAAGAACGATGAAATTGCGGCCATCGCTAAAGTGGAGATGGACAAAGATGTAGAAGAGATCATCGATGAAGAATCCGAAGCGCTTCCGGGCGAAGTTCACAGCGATCTTGTTGAATTTAAAGATGTTCCGCAAACCGGCGACAACGCGGTGAGTAATATGGGCGACGAAAAAGTCCTCCGTAAAATAGAAGAGGACGAAGAAAAAGAAAACAATAAACTACAAAGTGAAGAAGAAGATCCTTCTGATGATGTAGAATAACAAATAAACCAATTTTTTTAAAATAAATATTATGAAAAAGATATTTCTCAGCCTTGCATTGCTTTCCATAGCTTTTGCAGGTGCTCAAAAAAAGAGATTGCTGCAGCCGTGAAGGCAATTGATGCAGGAGATACTGCGACAACCAATGCACAAATCGCTGCTGCAGAAGCAGCAATGGGCGGAAAAACCTACCTGTTGGAGCCTGCCGTTTTAGAACAGTATTATTATGCAAAAGGATTATCACTTCTGAAAGCGGGTAAAAATGCGGAAGGCGCATCCTACCTTGCAAAAATGAGTGACCTTGGAAAAGCAAAAATTTATACGGGTAAAGACAGTTCTAAGAACAAAGTCTACTACGTAGGAAAAGAGGAAGCCGACAAATCCGGAATTCAGGGCTTGAAGGAAGAAACATATACTCCTACCCTAAACGGAAAGATTGGAAATGCTGTAAATCCTTTAATTGAAGCGGCCAACAAAAGTGCAATGGACGCTTACAACGCGAAAAACTATTCCGCTGCAGCGCCAAAATTTAAAGAAGTTTACGATCTCTTAAAAGCAGGAGGTCAGGACAACAAACAATATCTTTATTATTCTGGGCTCAACTATGCTTTAGCAGGTCAGAAAGAGGATGCCATCAATGTTTATAATGATCTTATCAACTCCGGCTACACCGGCGCGGAAGTAACTTACACCGCAAAAAACAAAAAATCCGGTGCCGTAGAATCTCTGGATAAAACGTCCTGGGACCTTTATAAAAAAATGGGAGCGTCTGCAGAATATACCGATTTCAAAGTAGAAACGTCCAAAAAAATTGAAGCAGAACTTTACGAAACCAACGCGGCGTTGCTTATAGAGGCAGATAAAAATGACGAAGCTTTAGCCCTCATCGAGAAAGGTCTTAAAAAATATCCTGCCAATGCGAAACTTTCGGAATTACAGGGAACTGCCTATTTCAAGGCCGGCAAAATGGACGATTTTATTGGAAACTTAAAAGTTCAGACCACAAAAAATCCAAACGATCCGAACAACTGGTATAATTTAGGCGTTTTGCAAAGTAAGGATCCGGCCACGCAGGCAGATGCCATCGCTTCCTACAAAAAAGCCGTAGAGTTAAAACCCGACATGTCTCAGGCCTGGCAAAATTTAACCTACGTAACAATGGGTGATGATGCCAAAGCAATTGATGACTATAATGCGGCGAAAAAAGCAGGTAAAACCGACCTTGCCAACAAAATCATCAATGCACGTCGCGAAAGATTAGCTGCCGCCTTGCCATACGCAGAGAAATGGTATCAGAACGATTCCAACGATATAGAAGCGGTAAGTTTGCTTAAAGGTTTATATTTATCAACCAAAAACGACGCTAAGTTTCAGGAATTTAAAGCCAAGGAAGCAGCGATGAGTGCTGCTCAGAAGTAAATAGTCCATTTGATGATAAAAATACACAGGAATTCTTTTCTGTGTATTTTTTTTAAAATTAAATCATGATCGGCCTAATAATTTAAGGCCAGTTTGAGACCCTACTAAAAATTGTTACAGTAAATTTTAAATGATATATGGGGTTTTCACTTCTTTACGTTCAGACTTTTTATAAAATCAAACACTTAGAAACTAAGCTTTAAAAAAAAATTTTAGACAACCTTTAGATAATAGTACAAAAAAAATACATCAAAATGGGTTGATGTATTTTCCTTTTATAAGATGTTTAAGTTATATTAATTATAAGATGTCTAAGTTATATTAAAATAAATTGTAGCTTAAAATCAGAGAGAAGTTTTGATACGTATTTTTTGAACCAAAAGTTTCAACTGAAAGATCTCTCGGGGAAAAATATCTTGCTTCAATCGCATATTTTTTATTATAGTTGTAACCTACACCAAGTGCTATATTAGGTTTTGTCATCCTAATTTTATCTGACTTAAATATCGAGCCATCTGCACGGACAAATTCAACTTTGGAATTCATTACACCATCAAAAACTGCAGAAGCATTAATAAACAGTTTAGACTGCTCGTTAAGAAACATATAATATCTTAATCCGACAGGAATTTCAATAGTTTTGTAATCAACGATGCCTCTGATTTTTTTTCCAGATAAAAAGTCAACATCTGCTTCCTCCTCAAATTTGTACTCTTGATAATTAGGTTCAATAATAAGTGCCAATTTATGATTATAAAAAGCAAATATATATTCAAATTCTAATCCTACCGAGAATTTCGTGTTTGTCTCTGATTCAAGGGGTTTCGGAAGATTTGTAATGTCCAGTTTTACAGAAGCAAAATTGACCCGAGGGCGAATATTTAAGTTGAAATCTCCCTTTTTTATTTTAGTAATTACTTGGGTGTTGTTAGGATTAATGCACTGATTATATTTGAGGAAAAGTTTCTCCAAATCCCGTGTCACGTAATCGGCGTTGTCGATATCTGAACTTGTGATAGTTGAGCAATGTAAACTATTTTTAAGTTGTGTCTTGTAATTGGTATTATATGAAATTCTCTCTGGCTCCAGCTCTTCACGGTGCTTTAAAAAAACTTTGTATTCTAATTGCTTAATAGGTTCATCTTTTATCTGATAAAAAAATCTAGTCAGAGTTCCCTCAGTATATCGATATAAAACTGCTTCGCCACTTACAATTTCCTGTAAAAACAAAGTTTCTTCGTTAGAGGAAAGCGTACTGTAGGTACTAAGCTGATTAATATTTCGGGAAGATCGGTCAATTTGTACATCGGCCCGAACAAATTTCACTTCTGAGGGGATTTCAAATAATTTTACATTCTTAATGAGTCCTGTCTCACTTTCTGAATTAAGATCTAATTTATATTCAAACGAAGTAGGATTACTCTTCCAACCCATATTTCTAATGAAACATTCGGTTTTTACATCTGAATTATTAATAAAATATCCTTTTTCAAAGTTGTTTTGAGAAAATACAATCATTGAGGTTAAAATCGCAAAAAATAGTAATGTTTTATTCATATTTTAATTATTTGTTAATTTTCAAATATAATTAAATTATTGAAACCACGACTTGTTTAATCGCGATAATGGAAAAATAATATCATTACGATCCTTATTAAAATGTTTATTTTTCCTCAGTCACATAATTCTTTAATAAAATCAAATCTAAATAAAGCAAACCTTTAGTAAAACTTTAGCATTAAGACTTTTTTAGAGTCTGACATTCTTCGTAAATTCACATCAAATTATTTAAGTTATGACTTCATCAGAAAAAATAGGTGCGCTGCGCCAAAAAATGTCCGAAAATAATATCGATGCTTTCATCATCTATTCCGCAGATCCGCATATGAGCGAATATCTGCCCGCAGAATGGCAGGAAAGATCCTGGCTTTCAGGCTTCACAGGTTCCGCGGGATTCGTGGTAATAACAAAAGATAAAGCGGGTTTATGGACGGATGGCCGATATTTCGTGCAGGCTCCCATTGAACTGAAAGATTCCG